>NZ_LN997848.1:3277857-3617142 GCF_001511835.1 Magnetospirillum sp. XM-1 | reverse complement strand
GCGCATCCTGGAATCGCCGGAACTGCCGCTGCAGGTGGCGCTGGAGCAGGTGGTGGCCAAGGCCCCCTCTGCCTGGCTGAGGCCCGAGACCATCTGCGTTCGTCTGAGCTGTCTGCCCGGCCTGCTGCCCAGCGGCATCGTCCAGACGCCCGGCTTCGTCGAGACCGCCTACCGCCTGGAGGCCCAGGTATTCGCCGGCTCTCGCCCGGCCGGGCGCATCGAGATCTGCTGGACCGAAACCCCGCCGGCCGAGGGTGACGAGGCCTTTTCCACCTCGGAGCGCGAACTGGTGCGCGAACTGGCCCGCCGGATCGGTCTCGCCCTGGAGCGGGCCTGCGTCCAGAAGGAACTGGTGCAGCTGGCGACCACCGACTTCCTCACCGACGCCTGCAACCGCCGGCACTTCATGCAGTCCACGGCGGCGGAAATCCAGCGGGCCGGCCGCTATGGCCGTCCCATGTCGCTGCTGATGATCGATCTCGACCACTTCAAGCGCATCAACGACGAACGGGGCCATGCCGCCGGCGACGAGGCGCTGAAGGCCTTCGTGGTGATGGCCCGCGACCTGTTGCGCGACCAGGACATCATCGGCCGCATGGGCGGCGAGGAATTCGCCATCGCCCTGCCGGAAACCGCCCTCAATCCCGCCCTGGTGGTGGCCGAGCGCCTGCGCATCCGGCTGGCCGGGCTGCAGGTGCCGGTGGGCGGCGGCGAGCCCATCACGCTCAGCGCCAGCTTCGGCGTCGCCGAATGCAAGGTGGGGGCGGGCGAGGGGCTGGAGGCCTGCCTGGGACGCGCCGACGCGGCGCTCTACCGCGCCAAGGCCATGGGCCGCAACCGGGTCGAGCCCGCCGAATAACTCAGAGCTTGCGCAGGGAGAACGGCCCGGTCCTGACGTACAACCAGGGATACTGGTCGGCCATGCGGCGCACCTGGGTCAGACGCCAGGACAGCAAACCGATGCAGACCAGGACGGCGCTGTCCAGCAGCCAGCCGGAAAATGACAGCAACTGGCCGCCGAACAGGGCGAAGCCGAGGAAGCGGTCGGCGGCGCCCAGCAGCAGGGCATAGGGGATCACCTGCCAGGCGGGGCGCCAGGTGGCGGCCAGCGCCTGGCCGGTCATGAAGGCGCAGCCGCCGAACAGCACGATGGTCAGGCCGACGAAGACGGGGAACGAGGTGATCATCCGTGTCCTCCCCCCAGGTATTGGGCGCGGATTTCCGCGTTGGCCAGCAGTTCGGCGCCGGTGCCGCTCATGGTGACCTTGCCGTTGACCATGACGTAGCCGCGATGGGCCAGTTTCAGCGCATGGAAGGCGTTCTGCTCCACCAGGAAGACGGTGACGCCCTGCTCGCGGTTGATCTCGGCGACGATCTCGAAGATCTGGCGCACCACCAGCGGCGCCAGACCGAGCGAGGGCTCGTCCAGCAGCAGGATCTTGGGCCGGCTCATCAGGGCGCGGCCGATGGCCAGCATCTGCTGCTCGCCCCCCGACAGGGTGCCGCCGCGCTGGGCCAGACGCTCCTTGAGGCGGGGGAACAGGCCCAGCACCCGCTCCAGATCCTGGTCGAAATGGGCGGGGTTGGCCATGGCGGCGCCCATCTGCAGGTTTTCCAGCACGCTCATGCGCGGGAAGATGCGCCGCCCCTCGGGCGAATGGGCGAGGCCCCGGCGCATGATGTGATGGGTGGCAAGACCCGTGATGTCCTCGCCCGCCAGCCGGACCTTGCCGGCGCTGGCCCGGGGATTGCCGCAGATGGTCATCAGAAGGGTGGTCTTGCCCGCTCCGTTGGCGCCCACCAGGGCGACGATTTCGCCCTCGGCCACGTCGATGTCTACGCCGTGCAGCGCCTGGATGCGGCCATAGCCCGAGTGAAGCCCCTCGATGCGCAGCATCAGCCGGCCTCCTCTTCGTCGGGCTCGCCCAGATAGGCGCGGATCACCGCCGGGTCGGCCTTGATGGCCTCGGGCGCGCCCTCGGCGATTTTCTTGCCGTAATCCAGCACCACGATATGGTCGGAGATCTCCATCACCACGCTCATGTCGTGTTCGATCAGCAGCAGGCCGATGCCGTTCTCGGCGCGGATGTCCAGCAGCAGGCGGTTCAGCTCGGCCGACTCGCGGGGGTTGAGGCCGGCGGCCGGCTCGTCCAGGCACAGCAGCACCGGCTCGGTGCACATGGCCCGCGCGATTTCCAGGCGGCGCTGATGGCCATAGGGCAGGCTGCCTGCCTCCTCGTCGGCGAAGGGGGTGAGGCCCACCTTGTCCAGCCAATGCCGCGCCCGCTCCACCGCCCGGGCTTCGGCCTGGGCGTAGCGCGCCAGGCCCAGCAGCCCGGCCAGCGAAAACAGGGAGGCCCGCATCAGCGCCGTATGCTGGGCGACGATCAGGTTCTCCAGCACGCTCATGCGGGCGAACAGGCGGATGTTCTGGAAGGTCCGCGCCACCCCGGCCGTCTGGGTGATGGTGAAGTCGTCCAGGCGTTCCAGCAGCATGGGGCCTGACGGGTGGTTCAGTGCGATGCGCCCCACCTGCGGCTTGTAGAAGCCGGTGATGCAGTTGAACAAGGTGGTCTTGCCCGCGCCGTTGGGGCCGATCACCGCGGTGATGTCCTTGGGCGCCGCCGAGAACGACAGGTCGTTGACGGCGAACAGGCCGCCGAAGCGCATGGTCACGTGCTCGACGTTTAATAAGGGCCCCTCAGACGCCGGGCGCCCACCTCCGTGGGCTTGGCTCCTCCGCTTCGCTCCGGGCGCCTCAATGGCGCCGCGCTTCGGCTGCGCCTCGCTCATGATGCGTCTTTCAAACGAATGGTGGGCTCACGCGTTGACAAGAGGCCCGAGGGCTTCCACAGCATGATCAGCACCATGGCGGCGCCGAAGGCCAGCATGCGGAATTGCTGCAACTCGCGGAACCATTCGGGCAGGCCGACCAGCAACAGGGCAGCCAGCACGATGCCGATCTGGCTGCCCATGCCGCCCAGCACCACGATGGCCAGGATCACCGCCGATTCGATGAAGGTGAAGCTTTCCGGGCTGATGAAGCCCTGCCTGGTGGCGAAGAACGACCCGGCGAACCCGGCGAACATGGCCCCGGTGGCGAAGGCCGACAGCTTGACCGTGGTGGGGTTGATGCCGAGCGACCGGCAGGCGATCTCGTCCTCCCTCAACGCCTCCCAGGCGCGGCCCACCGGCAGGCGGCGGATGCGCAGCGTGAACAGGTTGGTCAGCAGCGCCAGCACCAGGATCAGGAAATACAGGAACATCACCCGGTGGTCGGCCGAGTATTCCAGGCCGAAGAACTCGGCGAAGCCCTTCTGGCCTTCGGGCGGGACCATCTTGAACGACAGGCCGAAGAAGGACGGGCGCTCGATGCCAGAGATGCCGTTGGGGCCGCCGGTGACGTCCTGCCAGTTCTGCAGCACCACGCGGATGATCTCGCCCAGGCCCATGGTGACGATGGCGATGTAGTCACCCCGAAGGCGGAGCACGGGAAAGCCCAGCACCATGCCGAACAGGGCGGCCAGCAAGCCGGCCAGCGGCAGGCAGACCCAGAACGACAGGCCGAAGGTCTGGCTCAGCAGGGCGTAGGAATAGGCCCCCACCGCGTAGAAGGCGACGAAGCCCAGGTCCAGCAGCCCGGCGAGGCCCACCACGATGTTCAGGCCCCAGCCCAGCATGACGTAGATGAGCACCAAGGTGGCCTTGTCCACCACGTTGCGCCCGGCGAACGGCAGGAAGGGCAGGACCAGGGCGAAGGCCACCATGGCCCAGCCCAGATAGACCATCACCCGTCGCGGGGGCGCCGGCATGCTGGGAACTTTGTCGGCCAGGACGCGGCGGAGGAGGCCGATGGCCAGACGGCCGCCGGCGACGATGGCCGCCGACCAGAGGACCCAGTCCAGGCGGTTGGACAGGCTGAGGCCGCTGGCCGAATCCTCCAGGCGCACGCCCAGCATGGGCAGCGCCATGGCGGCGGCCACCAGCCCCGCCAGGACGGCGTCCACCAGAGCCGCGCGCACTTCGCCGCCCCGCATCTCAGATCTTCTCCACGTCGGGCTTGCCCAACAGGCCGGTGGGGCGGAAGACCAGCACCGCCACCAGGATGGAGAAGGTGGCGACGTCCTTGTACTCGATGGAGAAATAGGCCGACCAGAAGGCCTCGATCAGGCCGATCAAGAGCCCGCCCAGCATGGCGCCGGGCAGCGAGCCGATGCCGCCCAGGACGGCCGCCGTGAACGCCTTGATGCCGGCCAGAAAGCCGATATAGAAGTCGATCACCCCGTAATACAGCGTCACCATCATGCCGGCCACGCCGGCCAGCCCGGCGCCGATGACGAAGGTGGTGGAGATCACCCGGTCCACGTCGATGCCCAGCAGCGACGCCATCTTCATGTCCTGCTCGCAGGCGCGCTGGGCGCGGCCTAAGGCGGTGCGTGTGATCACCCAGGTGAACGCCGCCATCAGGCCCAGCGTCAGCGCCATGATGACGATCTGCATCCAGCTGAGGCTGACCACGAAATCGCCGCCGTCCATCAGGGTTAGCCCGCCCCTGAAGACGGGGGGCAGCGGCTTGGCCCTGGCGCCTTGGGCCTGGGCGACGAAATTCTGCAAGATGATGGATACGCCGATGGCCGAGATCAGCGGCGCCAGCCTGGGGGCCGAGCGCAGCGGGCGATAGGCCACCCGCTCGGCAGTCCAGCCCCACAGCGCGGTCAGCCCCATGGCGGCGACCAGGGTGAGCACCAGGGCCAGCGGCACCGAGGTGCCGAACACCGTGGTTGCCGCCAGGAAGGTGATCAGCGAAATGAACGCGCCCACCATGTAGATCGTGCCATGGGCGAAATTGATCATGCCCAGCACGCCGTAAACCATGGTGTAGCCAAGGGCGACCAGACCATAGATGGCGCCCAGCGTCAGTCCGTTTATCAATTGCTGGAGAAAATACTCCATTCCCCCACCCCGGCCGATGAATTCAATTCAATCGAGTCGCAAGAAACCTACTCGGACGGGCGGGCGTGTCAACTGCCAAGGCGGCCGGAAGGCAGGGCGGTCGCGCTTTTCGCCGCAGATTGGCGAGGGGTTGTAATTCCAGAAGTCATACCCAATTCATTGTTTGGATTATTTCTAAGGTTAGGTGGGGCGAGGGCAGCCGATCTGACTCCGAGATTTTAAGAGGCATAGACTATGCTTGACCGTTTCAATGTTGCCCAAAAGTTGCTCATCGCCTTTGGTGCAGTTCTTTTGGTTGTTGTTGGTCTGTCGGCGTTCGCCATCAATCGCATGGCGGCCATGAATCTGGCGGCCCTGGATATCGCGGAGAACTGGCTGCCCGGCCTGGGCGCCGCCAGGGAGGTCGACAGCCTGCTGGCCAAGCAGCGGGCCACCACCTTCCGGCACATCCTGACCACCGACGACAAGCAGATGGTCGAGGTCGAGCGGATTCTGGAGGGCCAGATCAGGGACTTCCAGACTGCCAAGGAGCATTACGCCAGATTGCTCGCCACCCCGGAGGAGCGGGCCAATTACGAAGCCTGGGTCAAGGTGATGGCCGATTACGACGCCATGGTGGCCAAGGTGTTGGTTCTGTCGCGCCAGAACCAGAACGACGCCGCCCGCGATCTGGTGCTGAGTAACCTGAAACTCTATACCGATTCCCAGATGCACGCCGCCAAGGCGGTGCAGATCAACGAAGACGGCGCGAAACAGGCGACCCGGACCGCCGAGGCGCTGTACTCGTGGTCGCGGACGGTGCTGATCGGCACGGTGGCCGTTGTGCTTGCCCTGGTGGTGGCCTTCGGCCTCATGCTGCGCAGCAGCATCGCGACCCCCGTCATCGCCATGACCGCCGCCATGAACCGTCTGGCGGACAAGGACATGTCGGTGGTCATTCCGGCTCAGGGACGGACCGACGAGGTGGGGCGCATGGCCGCCGCCATGCAGACCTTCAAGGAGAACATGATCCGCTCCGACCAGCTGGAAGCCGAGCAGCGGGCGGCGCAGGAGCACAATCTGGCGCGCGGCCGGACGATCGAGACCCTGACCGGCGATTTCGACAATGCGGTGTCGCGTATGCTGGGCGAGGTTTCCAATGCCTCCCATAGCATGGAGGAGGCGGCCCAGAGCATGAGCGCCACGGCACAGCAGACCAGCCGCCAGACGGTGCTGGTCGCAGCCGCCACCGAGGAGGCCTCGTCCAGCGTCCAGACCGTGGCCGCCGCCGCCGAGGAACTGGCTTCGTCCATCCACGAGATCGGACGCCAGGTCACCCAGTCCTCCCACGTGGCCCGGATGGCCGCCGAGGAGGCGTCCAAGACCAATGAGACGGTGACCGGCCTGGCGGAAAGCTCGGCCAAGATCGGCGACGTGGTCAACCTGATCAACGACATCGCGTCCCAGACCAATCTGCTGGCCTTGAACGCCACCATCGAGGCAGCCAGGGCCGGCGACGCCGGCAAGGGATTCGCCGTGGTGGCCGGTGAGGTGAAGAACCTCGCCAACCAGACCGGCCGCGCCACCGAGGAGATCAGCCAGCAGATCTCCGCGGTGCAGGAGGCCACCCGCCAGGCGGTGGACGCCATCGGCGGCATCGTCAAGCGTATCGAGGAGATCAACCAGATTTCGGCGGCCATCGCCAGCGCGGTGGAGGAACAGAGCGCCGCCACCGCCGAGATCGCCCGCAACGTCCAGCAGGCGGCGTCGGGCACCCAGGAAGTGTCGGCCAATATCAGCGGTGTCACCCAGGCGGCCGAGGAAACGGGCGCGGTGGCCACCTCGGTGCTGTCCTCGGTGCAGGCGGTGAACCGTCTGGCCGATTCCCTGCGCGGCGTGGTGGCGGCCTTCCTGGGCAACGTCAAGTCGGCCTGATCTGCATGAAAAACAGGTGTTGACCTTCCAGTCGCTGGAAGGTCAACACTGGCGGCACCATATGAAGTCCAAAGGTGCCGCCATGACCAGCCAAAGCCTGTCCCTGCCCGTCAAGGGAATGACCTGCGCCGCCTGCTCCACCCGCCTGGAGCGGGTTCTGGGCAAGGTGGCCGGCGTCGAGCAGGCGCTGGTCAGCCTGGCGGCCGAACGCGCCGACATCCGTTTCGACGCCGACCAGGCCCGGCCCGAGGATCTGGTCTCGGCCATCGTCAAGGCCGGGTTCCACGCCGACCTCGCCCAGAGCGGCGACGAGGACCTGGACCGGGAAGAGGCGGAGCACGCCGCCGAATCCGCCCGCCATCTGCGCCTGCTGGCCCTTTCCGCCCTGCTGACCCTGCCGCTGATCGGCCAGATGGTCCTCGACATGGCCGGGCTGCACATCATGATTCCGGCCGAGATCCAGCTGCTGCTGGCCTTGCCGGTGCAGTTCTGGATCGGGGCGCGTTTCTATACCGGCGCCTGGGCCTCGCTGAAGGGCGGCGCGGGCAACATGGACGTGCTGGTGGTGCTGGGCACCTCGGCCGCCTTCGGCCTGTCGGCCTGGCATGTGCTGGCCGGCGACGCCCATCACGGCAATCTCTATTTCGAGGGCGCTTCGGTGGTCATCACCCTGGTGCTGCTGGGCAAGTGGCTGGAGGGCCGCGCCAAGCGCTCGGCGGCCGGCGCCATTCGCGCCCTGATGCGCCTGAAGCCCGACACCGCCAGGGTGGAGCGCGACGGGCTGGTCATCGAGGTTCCCGCCGCCCTGGTGGCGGTGGGCGAAGTGGTGCTGGTCCGCCCCGGCGAGCGTGCCCCCGTGGATGGCCGGGTGGTGGACGGCGCATCCCAAATGGACGAATCCCTGATCACCGGCGAAAGCCTGCCGGTGCCCAAGGGGGCCGGCGACGAGGTGGTGGCCGGCGCGGTCAACGGCGAGGGATTGCTGCGGGTCGAGGCGACCCGGGTCGGCGCGCAATCGACCATCAGCCGCATCATCCGCATGGTCCAGGGCGCCCAGGCCGCCAAGGCCCCGGTGCAGAAGCTGGTGGACCGCATCTCCAATGTGTTCGTGCCGGTGGTGACGGTGATCGCCGTGGCGAGCTTCCTCGGCTGGTGGCTGATGGTTGGCGATTTGCAGACCGCCTTCGTGGCGGCGGTGTCGGTGCTGGTCATCGCGTGTCCCTGCGCGCTGGGCCTCGCCACCCCCACCGGCATCATGGTCGGCACCGGGCTGGCGGCGCGGCACGGGATTCTCATCAAGGACGCCGAGGCGCTGGAACTGGCCCACAAGGTCCAGGTGGTGGTGTTCGACAAGACCGGCACCCTGACCGAGGGCCGCCCGGCGGTGGCCTCCATCAAATCCGCCGATGGTGACGAGGCCTCTTTGCTGCGTCTTGCCGCCTCGGCCCAGCAGGGCAGCGAGCATCCCCTGGCCCGTGCCCTGCTGGCCGCGGCCGGTGAAGGCCTGGCGCCGCTCGGCGCCTTCCGCTCGCTGCCCGGCCGGGGGCTGGAGGCCGAGGTGGAGGGCCGCGCCCTGCTGATCGGCAGCCGCCGCCTGATGAATGAGCGCAGTATCGATCCCGGTCCGCTGGCCGAGAACGCCGAGGCGGAAGAGGCCCAGGGCCGCACCCTGATGTGGGTGGCGGAAGGCTCCACCATGCTGGGCTTCGTCGCGGTGGCCGATCCGGTCAAGCCCAGCGCGGCCCAGGCCGTGGCGCGGCTGAAGGCATTGGGGCTGGAGACGGTGATGCTGACCGGCGACAACGCGCGGGCGGCGGCGGCCGTGGCCCGGGCCGCCGGGGTGGACCGGGTGCTGGCCGAGGTGCTGCCCGAGGACAAGGAGGCGGAAATCCGCCGTCTCAAGGACGAAGGCCGGGTGGTGGCCATGGTGGGCGACGGCATCAACGACGCCCCGGCGCTGGCCGCCGCCCATATCGGCATCGCCATGGGCACCGGCACCGATGTCGCCATGCAGGCGGCGGGCATCACCCTGGTCAAGGGCGACCCGGCCCGCCTGCCCGAAGCCATCGGCATTTCGCGGGCCACCACCGCCAAGATCCGCCAGAACCTGTTCTGGGCCTTCGCCTACAACGTGGTGGCCATTCCGGCGGCCGCCCTGGGACTGCTGACACCGGTGATCGCCGGCGCGGCCATGGCCATGTCGTCGGTGTCGGTGGTGTCCAACTCCCTGCTGCTGCGGCGCTGGAGGATGAAATGAACATCGGCGAGGCGGCGCGGCGCTCCGGGGTTTCGGCCAAGACCATCCGCTATTACGAATCCGTCGGGCTGATCCCGGCCGCCGGGCGCACCGCGTCGGGCTACCGCGCCTATACCGCAAACGAGGTGGAGACGCTGCGCTTCATCCATCGGGCGCGTTCGCTGGGCTTCTCGGTGGGCGACGTGGCCGGGCTTTTGGAATTGTGGCGCGACCGCTCGCGGGCCAGCGCCGACGTCAAGGCCATTGCTTTGAAGCATGTGGCCGATATCGAGCGCAAGATCGCCGAACTGGACACCATCCGCCGCACCCTTTTGGACCTGACCACGCGCTGCTGCGGCGACGATCATCCGGAATGCCCGATTCTGGAAGAGTTGGCGACCACGGCCCGTTGAGCCTTTGCGCCCCCGGCCGTTTGGCCTTACAAGGATGGCGGTTTCAATACGGGTGGTGAGACGTGGGGCGGCGAGACGTCAGACGCATGCTGATGGGCAACAAGACGCCCCTGTGGGAGCGGCCCGCCGTGCTGGTCGGCCTGATGGTCGGCGTGCTGGCCCTTGGCGTCGCCATCGGCATGGCGCTGGGCCTGTGGTCGGGCAAGTCGTCCAAGCCCGTTCCCGGCGCCGAGCAGGCCCCGGCCCCGGTGATCGCCGCCACCGCTCCGCCGCCGCCGGCCGCCTCGGCCGCTCCCGATGAGGACGAGGGCGGGCCCCTGCTGGCCCCGCCGCCGCCGCGACCCGATCCCGGCTCGTCCGAGGCCCTGGAATTCGGCCATGCCTCCGACGTGGTGTCGCTGGCGCCCGCGCCGCCGCCGCCGCCCATCCCCGAGGTCAAGCTGCCCCCGGCGGGAGCGGCGGTGTGGCTGAAGAACGCCCTGCCGACGCCCAAGACCGGCGGGCGGCCGGTGATCGCCATCGTCATCGACGATCTCGGAATCGACCGCCGTCGCAGCGAGCGCATGGCCCAGCTCAAGGGGCCGCTGACGCTGTCTTACATGACCTATGCCGACGACGTGGCGCGCCAGGCCCACGACGCCCGGGTGCGCGGCCATGAATTGATGGTCCACGTGCCCATGCAGCCGCAGAGCCGCAGCTACGACCCGGGGCCGGAAGTGCTGGAAGTGGGGCTGTCGGCGGACGAGATCCGCCGCCGCCTGGATTGGGGCCTGTCGCGCTTCGACGGCTATGTGGGCATCAACAACCACATGGGCTCGCGCTTCACCTCGGACGCGGCGGGCATGCGGGTGGTGATGGGGGAATTGCGCCGGCGCGGCCTGGCCTTCATCGATTCGGTGACCTCGGAGCGCACGGTGGGGGCCGAGACGGCGCGCCATTACGGCGTGCCCTTCGCCGCCCGCCACGTCTTCCTCGACAACGACCAGGGCGTCGCCCATGTGCGGGCCCAACTGGCCAAGACCGAGGCCTATGCCCGCAAGCACGGCGCCGCCATCGCCATCGGCCATCCCCACGACGGCACCATCGAGGCCCTGGCCGGCTGGCTGCCGGGACTGGAAGCGCGCGGCTTCGTGCTGGTGCCGGTCAGCACCGTCGTCCGCATGGGCAACGGGCAATAATAAGGGTATTTACCTAGGTCTGGAATTCTTTAGACTGCCCTGGGCGAGACGTGGCCGATGGGACGGCCCGGGGGGATGGCGCGATGGTCTGGACGGCGGAAGCCTTGGCCCAGGATGGGCTGATCATTCTTGAATATTCGGGTCTGATTCACAGTGGCGAGGTGGAGGCTTCGGCCATGGAGACCTTGCGGCTGGCGGCCGAAACCGGAATCACCCGCGTTCTGGCCGATTGCTCCAGCATGTCCATCGGCGGGCACACCATTCTCGATCTGGCGCTGCTGATCGATTGGATGAGCGAGATGAACTACCGCCATATATCCGAGGCGATTGTCGCCCCGCCCGGAGCCCCGGCCTCGGAAAACGTCGACTTCTGGGTTCTGGCGGCGAAGAACCGGGGGTTCAACCTGCGGCGGTTCGAAACCCGCGAGGCGGCTCTCGCCTGGTTGGCGACGACGCCGTGAATCCCCTTGACCTTCCATCGGCGGGAAGGTTCACACTTCCCCCCAATGCAATCCTCATGGAGAGACGATCATGTCCACCACTTACCGCGTCACCGGCATGAGCTGCGGCGGCTGTTCCAAGTCGGTGACCGCGGCCATCCAGGAAATCGCCCCCGGCGCCAAGGTCGAGGTCGACCTGGGCAGCAAGGCGGTGACCGTGGACGGCGCCGACGAGGCCCAGGTCCGTCAGGCGGTGGATGCCGCCGGTTTCGGTTTCGAAGGCCGGGTCTAGCCCTCGGCCTGGGCCGCTCCCTCGGCCCGCGCCAGACGGCGCAGGACCTCGGCGGTTTCCTCCAGCGCGTCCACCTGATGGTCCAGCCACACCCGGCCCAGCGCGCCGTTCAGGGCCCAGGCCGGGCAGGATGCGGTGCGGGTGGAAAGCTCGCAATCGCACGAACGCAGCAGGGCGTCGATCTGGCGACGGCGCACCGCCGGCGGGACCAGATCGAGGAAGGCCAGCTTGAGGCGGATTCCCACCTGGCCGAAGGTTGAAAGCGGGGCGGCCAGGGGCTGTGCGATCAGGTCGTGCAGCTTGCGCCGCCCGTCGCCGGTGATGGCCAGGCGGGTGGACCGCTCCACCGGATTGAGCAAGCCGTCCGCCAGCATCTCGTCCATGGCGTCGAAGACCAGTTGCGACACCGGCGCCCAGCCCGGGCCGACCAGGGCGGCGACCGCCCGGATGGCGTCGTCCACGGGCAGGGAGCTACGCTCGACGGCGCCCAGCACGGCCAGCCAGATGTAATCCCTGGCGGTCATGGCCTGCCGGCTCAGGATCGTCCGGCCTTCGATGAACCCCATCACGCCCTCCAAGTGCAAATGCGAATGAATCGCAATGTGCGGGAGCAGGGACGAGATTGCAACTCTTTCGTTGGGAAAGGGGGGCAACGGGTCAGAATTTCAAATTGTTTGATTTCTTCGTCTTGGCCGGGCTTGTCCCGGCCACCCAAGCCCATCCGTCTGGCGGGATACTGCCGGAACGGCATGGATACGCGGGACAAGCCCGCGCATGACGGCTATCGGTGGCCGGCGCAGCGTTCAATTCGAGCGAGGCAGTGTCCCACCAAGCCTGGCGACGTTGCCGTGGTTGGAAAATAGGCGGCTACTGCTTGACCAGGGTGTAGTCGATGGCGTCCTCGGCGGCGCGCACCAGGGCGCGGGCCTTGTTCATGCACTCCTCGTGCTCGGACAGCGGCACCGAATCGGCGACGATGCCCGCACCCGCCTGGACGTACATGGTGCCGTCCTTGACCAGGGTGGTCCGAAGCGCGATGCAGGTGTCCATGTTGCCGTTGCCGTCGAAATAGCCGATGGCGCCGGCATAGAACGAGCGGCGCTCGGTCTCCAGCTCGTCGATGATCTCCATGGCGCGGATCTTGGGGGCGCCCGAGGTGGTGCCGGCCGGGAAGCCGGCCATCAGGGCGTCCATGGCGTCGCAGCCTTCGCGGATCTTGCCTTCCACATTGGAGACGATGTGCATGACGTGGGAATAGTATTCCACCGCCATCTTCTTGGTGACCTCGACCGAGCCGATGGAGGCCACCCGGCCCACGTCGTTACGGCCCAGGTCCAGCAGCATCAGGTGCTCGGCCAGTTCCTTGGGATCGGCCAGCAGGTCGGCGGCCAGTTCCTCGTCCTCGGCGGGGGTCTTGCCCCGGCGGCGCGTGCCGGCGATGGGACGGATGGTGACCTTCTCGTCGCGCAGGCGCACCAGGATTTCCGGGCTGGAGCCCACCAGCTGGAACTCGCCCAGGTCCAGGAAGAACAGGAACGGGCTGGGATTGAGGCGGCGCAGCGAACGGTACAGCGAGAACGGCGGCAGCCGGAAGGGCACCGCCAGACGCTGGGACAGCACCACCTGGAAGATGTCACCGGCGGCGATGTATTCCTGGGCCTTCTCCACCATGCGGCAGTAATGCTCGGGCGACACGCTGGGCACCGGGATGGGCTGGTGCTCGTCCCGGGGAAAGCCCAGATAGGTGTGGGGCAGGGGGGATTCCAGGGATTCGACGATGTGCTCGAGCCGCTCCCAGGCCAGGTCCCAGGCGGCCTGGGCGTCCATGCCGGCCCGCGGCCAGACGGGCGCCACGGCGGTCAGCGTGCCGTTGACGTTGTCGAACACCGCCATGATGGTGGGGCGCATGAAGATGCCGTCGGGCACCTTGATGGGGTCGGGATTGCCGTCGGGCAGCTTTTCCGCCAGCCGCACCATGTCGTAGCTCATATAGCCGATCAGGCCGGCCGACATGGGGGGCAGGTGGGGCGGCGTCTCGATGCCGCATTCGGCCACCAGGGCGCGCAAGCTGTCCAGGGCGCCGGACTTGGCGGCCACGGGACAGGGCTGGTACGACCCGGTCTTGGAACGGGCGTTGCGGTTGATCCACGCCTCGTTGCCCACGCACTTCCACAGAAGGTCGGGCTTCATGCCGAGGATGGAATAGCGGCCGCGCACCGCGCCGCCTTCCACCGATTCCAGCAAGAAGGCGTTGGGCTGGCCGTTGGCCAGCTTCAGGAAGGCGGAAACCGGCGTCTCCAGATCGGCCACCAGGACCCGCCAGACCACCTGGGGCCTGCCACTGTCATAGGCTTCGGCGAAGGCGGGGAAGTCGGGCTGATGGGTCATGATGGGACGATTGCTCTTCTACTCTTCGCGGGTCAGCTGGGGACGGTCGACCTTGACCCCGATGGAGGCGTTCAGCGCGGCGATGTACTGGTCGGCGATGTCGGTGGCCACCGCCTGCGAGACGCGCTGGCGGGCGGCGTTGGTCACAGCCGGGTTGGCGTTGACGTCGAAGGGCACCACGCTGGTCAGGCGGGCCACCAGGGTGCCGCCCTGGACCGGCGCGACGGCCACGCCGCCCGGCTGGGCCTTGAACAGTTCGGCGATCACCGTGGCGGGCAGGGCGCTGCCTTCGCCGGGCTCGCGGACGAACGGCTTGGAGGTCTCCACCTTGGCGCCGGCGGACTGGGCCACCTGGGCGGCGCTTTCGCCGGCCTTGATGCGGTCGGCCAGCTTCTGGGCCTTGTCGCGGGCCTGCTCCTGGCGGCGTTCGGCCTGCCAGGTGGCGACCACCTCGGCCTTGATGTCGGCCAGGAGCTTGGGGGCCGGCGGCGTGACGCCGTCGACCCGCAGCAGGAAGTAGCCGTTGTTGGGCACTTCGGTCAGCGGGCTCTCGGTGCTCTGCTCGGTATGGAAGGCCACGTCGAGGAACTGGTCGGACTTGGGCAGGTCGGCTACCGGCTTGCCGTTCGGGCCGCGCCCCTGGGCATCCAGCGCCGCGATCTTGACGGTCTTGAGGTTGTGGCGCTTGGCTGCCTCCTCCAGGGTGGCGCCGCCGCCGAGCGCGTCTTCCACCTTGTTGGCCAGCTCGGCCAGGCCGTCCATGGACTTTTCCTTGCGCAGGTCCTGTTCGAGCTGCTTTTTCACCTCGTCGAAGCTGCGGGTGCGGCCGGGCTGCACCTGGCTCACCTTGACCACGTGCCAGCCCAGCGCCGACTTGATCGGCTGGCCGGTGGCGCCGGCCGACAGCTTGAACACCGCCTCGGCCAGGCCTTCGGGCAGGTCGCCCTTTTCGATGGTGCCCAGATCGATGATCTCGGCGCCCAGCGCCTTGGCGACCGCCGCCAAATCCTTGCCCTGGGTCACCAGATCGGTGGCCTTGGCCGCCGCCGACTGCTCGTCGAAGACGATCTGCGACACGGCACGGCGTTCGGGGGTGGAGAATTCCTCCAGACGCTGCTGGTAGGTCTCCTGCAGCATGGCCTCGTCGATGTCGATGCCGCCCGCCACGTCGGCGGGGCGCAGCAGCAGCACGGTCAGCGCCCTGTATTCCGGCGCCATGAAGCGGCTGAGGTTGTCCTTGTAATAGGCCTCCAGCTGGGCCGCCTCGGGGGCGGGCGGCAGCGGGGTGGACTCGTCCTTGACCACGAAGGTTTCGGCCACCCGGCGCTCCTCGCGCCAGGCCAGCAGCGGGTCGGTCAGCGCCACGGGGGCGCCGATGCCGGCGGCGACGGTCTCCACCATCTGGTTGCGCACCATGTTGGTGCGCTCGGTCTTCATGAAGCTGTCCTCGGTGAAGCCCAGGCGGGCGAGGCGCGAGCGGAAGACGTCGCGGTCGAACTGGCCGGTCGGCCCCTTGAAGGCCGGATTGGAGGCCACCCGGCGCAGGATGGTCTCGTCGGTGGCGGCAAGGCCCAGCGAGCGGGCCGCCTCGTCGATCAGGGTCCGCGCGATCAGGGAATCGATGGTGCGGTCCAGCATGCCCATCTTGCGGGCATCCTCCGGCGTCAGCTTGCCGCCGAACAGCGGCTGCAGGCGCTCCACCTCGCGCTTGAACTCGGCCATCACCTCGGCGGCCGACATGGACGTCTTGCCGATCTCGATGGCCGGGCTGCGGCCGACGCCGCCGCGCACCACGTCGCCGGCGCCCCAGGTGATAAAGCTCAGGCCCAACAGTGCGAACAGCAACCTGACGATCCAGGTCTTCGAAGCGGTGCGGAATACGTCGAGCATGGAGTTGCCTGAGTCCGAAAAAGGTGTTGGGACGCGCCGAAAGCCCGGCCGTCCTGGGCAGCGGCATAATAAGGAGGGGGCAGGGGGGCCGCAACATGGAAGTGGCGCTTGGCATGCCGGTTCCCGCCTTCGCCCGTCTCGCCGCCGAAAGGCATATTCGATGCGGGATGGGCGGAATGTTGTTGCGGAAAAACCCTGGAATCTGTGTATATAATAAAAATCGAAGGTAAGCCGGTTCTTATAAGCCGGCGCCAACCATAAGAACGCAGGGGAGCCGATGTCGTCCAAGCCGCTCTACGTGATGCTGTGCTCAGGCGAGCACGAGAAGATTCAACTGGCCGCCATGGTGGCCTCGGTGGCCGCCGTCTCCGACCGGCCGGTTGAGGTGTTCGTCACCATGAACGCCGTCCTGGCCTTCGAGCGGGGCAAGAGCCCGGCCGAACGCTATCAGGGGGGCCACTTCCACGAGATGTTCAAGACCCAGAACGTCCCCGACGCCATCGAGCTGTTCGGCCAGGGCAAGATGCTGGGCGAGATGAAGATGTGGGCCTGTTCCATGGTGCTCGACCTGAAGCACTGGGATTGCGACAAGCACCTGACCGAGGACCTGTTCGACGGTCCCATGGGTCTGGCCAAGTTCCTCGCCGACGCCGAGTCGGGCGAGCTCATCACCATCTGACGTCTCTCTATAAGAAGGAAGAACACCATGGCTGAACGCCAGAAGATCGACGCCCGCGGCGCCTTTTGCCCCGGGCCGCTGATGGAACTGATCGCCGCCCTCAAGCTGGCCTCCATCGGCGACGAGGTGGACGTGTGGTCCTCGGACAAGGGCTCCGCCTCGGACATTCCCGCCTGGTGCGCCAAGGTCGGCCATTCCGTGGTCGAGACCTCCGAGCACGACGGCTACTGGAGCGTCGTGGTACGCAAGGCCAAATAGGCGTAGAGTGACTTCATGATAACCGCCAAAATGGCGGAACAAGTGCCGCGAAGACGGCATTAATAAAATAAATATACATCAATGCTCTCGTAGGGAGGGAGTTCATGTCCAAGACGATTCTGATCGTCGGCGGTGGGCTTGCGGGCACCATCGTCGCCAATGGTATCTGCCGCCAGATGGGGCCGGAACTGCGGTCCGGCGCTCTCAACATCACCATGCTGGGGACCAGCGAGACCCACATGTACCAGCCGGGGCTGCTGTACATCCCCTTCGGCCGCATGCGCGAGGCCGAGTTGTTCCGCGACCAGCGCAAGGTGCTGGACAAGCGCGTCAACTTCTTCGTCGATCCCGCCAAGAACATCGACGTGGAGAAGAATCAGGTCACCACCGAGGCGGGGCGGACCTTCAAGTACGATTACCTGGTGCTGGCCACCGGCTCGCGCATCATGCCGCAGACCATTCCCGGCATGACCGAGGGCGGCCACTGGTTCTACGACCTGGACGGCGCCCGTAAGCTGCGCAAGGCCCTGAACGAGTTCCAGGGCGGCAAGATCGTCGTCAACGTCAACGCCCCCCACAAGTGCCCGGTGGCGCCGCTGGAAGTGGCGTTCATGCTGCACGACTTCCTCAAGGCCAAGGGGCTGTGGGACAAGACCGAGCTGACCTACACCTATCCCATCGGCCGCCTGCACGCGCTCGAGCCCGTGGCCCATTGGGCCAAGCCGGAATTCGAGAAGCTGGGCATCAAGTACGAGACCTTCTTCAACACGGAAAGCGTCGATCCGGAAAAGAAGCTCATCAAGTCCATGGAAGGCTCCGAGCTTCCCTACGACCTCTTGATCACCGTGCCGCCCCATCAGGGCGCCCAGGTGATCGACGATTCCGGGCTGGGCAAGGGCGGCTGGGTGCCGACCAACACCAAGACCCTCCACCGCGACGGCTCCACCAACGTCTTCGTGGTGGGCGACACCACCAACATTCCCATCTCCAAGGCCGGTTCCACCGCCCATTTCGAGGCCGACGTCACCATCGACAACCTGGTGTCGCTGTGCCAGGAAGGCACCTTCGCCCGTGAATACGACGGCAAGGTGTTCTGCTTCGTCGAGACCGGGCTGGGCAGCGGCACCTATGTGTGGTTCAACTACACCACGCCGCCCAATCCCGGGCCGCCGTCGCAGATGATCCACTGGTTCAAGCTGGCCTATAACCGGCTGTACTGGCTGTCGGCCCGCGGCCTGCTCTAGGAGGGGCGCCATGAACGAGATCCCGAAGATCGAGGTCGATTCCGGCGCTGCCGAAATGGCCCGTCTGGCCCAGGGCGTCCGCGAGGCCCTGTCCGATTCCATGGTCGAGCGCCTGACCAGCACGGCGGGTAACGCGCTCGAAGTGGTGGACAAGCTCAACGAGCCCGACGTCAAGGACGGCATCATCTCTCTGCTCGACGCCGTCGGCACGCTCCAGCGGACCGGGGCGCTGCAGACGGTGATCGACGCCCTGTTCATGCTGCACGCCATGCGCTCGGCGGCCACCGATTCCATGGTGGACCGCGCCTTCTCCTTCATCGAGCACATGGCCAACAATCTGGGAACCGAGGACCTCGCCACCCTGGCCCACGAGGCCAAGGGCGCCATGGAGGACGCCATCGATTCCTGCAACATCCCCGGCGGCGGCGGCGGCCTGTTCGGCACCGTCCGCATGCTGTCCCAGAAGGAGACCCAGGAAGCGCTGCGCTTCATGCTGTCCTTCTCGTGCTCGCTGAAGAAGCGCGCCGTCTACCTGGCCAAAAGCCCGCAGGTCTAGCGGCAGGCCGAGGCGACATTTCAAGGGCGGGGCCGGAAACGGTCCCGCCTTAGTTTTTTGGCCTGTAGCCATAGCCTTTCTGGTGGTATATGGCGCGCAGCGAATTTCATCAGGCAAGGGGACCTCCGCCATGACCGCTCGTCGCAAGCTGATCGCCGGTAACTGGAAGATGAACGGCCTGAAGGCCGACGGTCTGGCGCTGGCAAAGGGGATCGCCGACAAGCTGGCGTCCGCCTCTCCCAATTGCGACATGCTGGTCTGTCCGCCCTTCACCCTGATCGCCCCGGTGGCGGATGCCGTTTCCGGCTCCAAGCTGGCGGTGGGCGGCCAGGATTGCCATGCCAAGACCTCGGGCGCCCATACCGGCGACACCTCGCCCGCCATGCTGGCCGATCTGGGCTGCAAGTACGCCATCGTCGGCCATTCCGAGCGCCGCACCGACCACGCCGAGACCGACGCGGTGGTCAAGGCCAAGGCCCAGGCCGCCATTGCCGCCGGTCTGGTGGCCATCGTCTGCATCGGCGAGACCCTGGCCCAGCGCGACGCCGGCCAGACCATCGAGGTCAACCGCTCGCAGCTCAACGGCTCGCTGCCCGAGGGCGCCAATGCCGCCAACACCGTCATCGCCTACGAGCCGGTATGGGCCATCGGCACCGGCCGCGTCGCCACCCCCGCCCAGGCGCAGGAAGTGCATGCCGCCATCCGCGCCGAGCTGGTGAAGCTGGTGGGCGCCGCCGAGGCGGGCAAGATGCGCATCCTCTACGGCGGCTCCATGAAGCCGGACAACGCCAAGGAATTGCTGGCCCTGCCCGACGTGGACGGCGGCCTGATCGGCGGCGCGGCGCTCAAGGTGGCGGATTTCTGGGCCATCGCCGAGAGCTGCTGACAAGAGCCTGGGAATAACCGGCGGCGTCGGGAACTTTGCACTAGCCTTCCGCCGCCGCCGAGGATAAAAACGCCTGCAACAAATCCTTCGCGCCCGAGGCCGGTTCCGTATGGGACCCGGTCGCGGGCGGCCAATTTTTCGGTGGCTCATCCATGGACGTCTTTCCGATCATCCTCGTCATTCATCTGATCCTCGCCGTTTCGCTGGTGGGCGTGATCCTGCTGCAGCGGAGCGAGGGCGGCGCGCTGGGTATCGGCGGCGGAAGTGGCGGCGGGCTGATGACCGGCCGGGCGGCTGGCAATCTGCTGACGCGGACCACCGCCATCCTGGCGACTTCGTTCTTCGTGACCAGCCTGGTCCTGGCTCTGCTGGCCAATTCGCGGACCGGTGGCAGCTCGCCGTTCGAGAAGCTGAACGACGTTCCCGCCGCGGCGGCTCCTGCGGCTCCGGCCGAGCCTGCCGCGCCCAGCGCGCCGCTGGCGCGCTAGGGTCCAAGCGGACCGAATTTAAGTAAGGGGGCGTCGCCGCCCGGCCAAGGGGCGGGGACGGCGTTTGGGGAAACGAAAAGCGAGGGCGAAAGTCCGATGACCCGTTTCATCTTCATCACCGGCGGTGTGGTTTCCTCGCTTGGCAAGGGCCTGGCCTCGGCGGCGCTGGGTGCGCTGCTCCAGGCGCGCGGCTTCAAGGTCCGCCTGCGCAAGCTGGATCCTTATCTCAACGTCGATCCGGGCACCATGAGCCCCTACCAGCACGGCGAGGTCTACGTCACCGACGACGGGGCCGAGACAGACCTGGACCTGGGCCATTACGAGCGCTTCACCGGCGTGGCCTCGCGCAAGAGCGACAACATCACCACCGGGCGCATCTATTCCAACGTGATCGCCAAGGAGCGGCGCGGCGACTATCTGGGCGCCACCGTCCAGGTGATTCCGCACGTCACCGACGCCATTAAGGAATTCGTCAAGAGCGACCTGACGGACGAGGATTTCTGCCTGTGCGAGATCGGCGGCACGGTGGGCGACATCGAAAGCCTGCCGTTCCTGGAAGCCATCCGCCAGCTGGGCAACGAGCTGGGGCGCGAGCGCACCATGTTCGTCCACCTGACCCTGGTGCCCTACATTCCCTCGGCGGGCGAGCTGAAGACCAAGCCGACCCAGCATTCGGTCAAGGAACTGCTCAGCGTCGGCATCCAGCCCGACATGCTGATGTGCCGCTGCGACCGCGAGATTCCCGAAGGCGATCGCCGCAAGATCGCCCTGTTCTGCAACGTGGCGCCCGACGCGGTGATTCCGGCGCTGGACGTGGACACCATCTACCAGGTGCCCATCGCCTATCACCAGCAGGGCATGGACGCCGTGGTGTGCCGCCACTTCCAAGTGGACGCGCCCAAGCCGGACCTCAAGCGCTGGTCGACCATCGTCGACCGCATCCGCCAGCCCGAGGGCGAGGTCACCATCGCCATCGTCGGCAAGTACATCAGCCTGCTGGACAGCTACAAGTCCCTGGCCGAGGCGCTGCACCACGGCGGCATCGCCAACAACGTCAAGGTCAACCTGAACTGGATCGACAGCCAGATCTTCGAGCAGGGCGACGTGGTCCAGCATCTGGAACCCTGCGACGCGATCCTGGTGCCCGGCGGTTTCGGCGAGCGCGGCGCCTTCGGCAAGGTCGAGGCGGTGCGCTTCGCCCGCGAACGCAAGGTCCCCTATTTCGGCATCTGTTTCGGCATGCAGATGGCGGTGATCGAGGCGGCCCGCAACATGGCGGGCTACAAGAACGCCAGCTCCACCGAGTTCGGCCCCTGCGACAATCCCGTGGTTGGCCTGATGACCGAGTGGATGAAGGGCAACATGCTGGAGAAGCGGGCGGAATCCGGCGATCTGGGCGGCACCATGCGCCTCGGCGCCTATGAATGCGACCTGAAGCAGGGTTCGCGGGTGCGCGAGATCTACGGCCAGGGCCGCATTTCCGAGCGCCACCGCCACCGCTACGAGGTCAACATGGGCTTCAAGGCCGATCTGGAGAAGACCGGCCTGTCGTTCTCGGGCCTGTCGCCCGACGGCCTGCTGCCCGAGATCGTCGAGATCCCCGACCATCCCTGGTTCGTCGGCGTGCAGTTCCATCCGGAACTCAAGTCCAAGCCCTTCGATCCCCATCCGCTGTTCACCAGCTTCATCGCGGCGGCGGTCCGCCAAAGCCGTCTCGTTTAACCCGCGACTCGTCTAAAAGGCTTTCGCCATGACCCAGACCCGCCATCACGTTGCCGTCAATGACGATGTCATTCTCGGCAACGATCTGCCTTTGGTGCTGATCGCGGGTCCCTGTCAGATGGAAAGCCGGGACCACGCCCTGGAATGCGCCGAGGCGCTGAAGACCATCGCCGCCGAGGCGGGCATCGCGCTGATCTACAAGTCGTCCTTCGACAAGGCCAACCGCACCTCGCTGGCGGGCAAGCGCGGTGTCGGGCTGGACAAGGCCATTCCCATCTTCGCCGAGATCAAGGCCAGGTTCGGGCTGCCGGTGCTGACCGACGTCCACACCGAGGAGCAATGCACCATCGCCGCCAAGGTGGCCGACGTGCTGCAGATTCCGGCCTTCCTGTGCCGCCAGACCGACCTGCTGGTGGCCGCCGGGCGTACCGGCGCGGTGATCAACGTCAAGAAGGGCCAGTTCCTGGCGCCCTGGGACATGGCCAACGTGGCCGCCAAGATCGAAAGCACTGGCAATTCGCGCATCGCGCTCACCGAGCGCGGCGCCAGCTTCGGCTACAACACTCTGGTCACCGACATGCGCGGCCTGCCCATCATGGCGCGTACCGGCTGGCCGGTGATCATGGACGCCACCCACGCGGTGCAGGCGCCGGGCGGCCAGGGCAATTCGTCGGGCGGCGACCGCCGCTTCGCGCCCGTCCTGGCGCGGGCCGCCGTCGCCATCGGCATCGCCGGCGTCTTCGTCGAATGCCATCCAGATCCCGATCATGCGCCGTCCGACGGCCCCAACATGATCGCCATGAAGGACATGCCGGCGCTGATCGAGGTTCTGATGAAGCTCGACGCCACCGCCAAGTCGTTTCCCGTTTCCATTGACTGATCCCAGTCGTTCCAGGGGAGAGTACCGATGACCGCCATTATCGATATCCATGGCCGCGAGATTCTCGACTCGCGCGGCAATCCCACCATCGAAGTCGACGTGGTGCTGGAAACCGGCGTGATCGGCCGCGCGGCCGTTCCGTCGGGGGCTTCCACCGGCGTCCACGAGGCGTGCGAGCTGCGTGATGGCGACAAGAAGCGCTATCTCGGCAAGGGCGTGCAGAAGGCCTGCGAATCGGTCAACGGCGAGATCTATGACGCCCTGTCCGGCATGGACGTCGAGGACCAGATCCTGCTCGACAAGACCATGATCGACCTGGACGGCACCCCCAACAAGTCCCGCCTGGGCGCCAACGCCATCCTGGGCGTGTCGCTGGCCGCCGCCAAGGCCGCCGCCGAGGAATCCGGCCTGCCGCTGTACCGCTATGTGGGCGGCGCCTTCGCCTCCACCCTGCCGGTGCCGATGATGAACATCATCAATGGCGGCGCGCATGCCGACAATCCCATCGACATCCAGGAATTCATGATCATGCCGGTGGGCGCCGGCTCGTGCTCCGAGGCCATCCGCATGGGCGCCGAGGTGTTCCACGCGCTGAAGAAGACCCTGAAGGACGCCGGCCACAACACCAATGTGGGCGACGAGGGCGGCTTCGCGCCGAACCTGAAGAGCGCCGAGATGGCGCTGGACTTCATCATGAAGTCCATCGAGACCGCCGGCTTCAAGCCGGGCGACGACATCATGCTGGCGCTGGACTGCGCCTCCTCCGAGTTCTTCAAGGAGGGCAAGTATGTCATGGAAGGCGCCAAGAAGACCTTCGATCAGAAGGGCCTGGTCAAGTTCTACGCCAAGCTGGTGGCCAACTACCCGATCATCTCCATCGAGGACGGCTGCGCCGAGGACGACCTGGTGGGTTGGGAATTGCTGACCGACGCGCTGGGCGCCAAGTGCCAGTTGGTGGGCGACGACCTGTTCGTCACCAACCCCGAGCGCCTGTCCATGGGCATCGACAAGGGCCTGGCCAATTCCATCCTGGTCAAGGTCAACCAGATCGGCACCCTGTCCGAGACCCTGGAAGCCGTCGACATGGCCCACAAGGCCGGCTACACCGCCGTCATGAGCCACCGTTCGGGCGAGACCGAGGATTCGACCATCGCCGACCTGGCCGTCGCCACCAATTGCGGCCAGATCAAGACCGGCTCGCTGTCGCGCTCGGACCGTATCGCCAAGTACAACCAGCTGATCCGCATCGAGGAACTGCTGGGCTCGGCGGCGCGCTACGCCGGCGCCACCATCATGAAGCGCTAACGATTGTTTGAGTTTGGTGGGATCGCTTTTCCGTTTCGTCACCCTCGGGCTTGACCCGAGGGTCCATGGATAGCCGGGGCAAGCCCGGCTATGACGGGGAGAGGGGGGCATTTCCGCCTAAACCGGGCAGTTTATTTACGACGAATGGGGAAGGGGGCCTGCGGGCCCCCTTTTTCATGGGCGCCGCCGGTTGGAATGCCTGTTTCACGCCCCGGCGCAAGGGGCAAATTTCGCTGCAATGCGGCCTTGTTTGCTTGACAGGCCATGGGGGGTGGATTACACCACGCCTACCCACGCGGGTGGCTGCGGAGGGGGTGTAGCTCAGTTGGTTAGAGCGCCGGCCTGTCACGCCGGAGGTCGCGGGTTCGAGCCCCGTCACTCCCGCCATCCCGCCTGATACCGATCGCCGAGCGAGGGGCTGGTGCGGTCGCGGGCGGGATTGTCTGCGGTCTATTGGTATGTTGCAGGAGGGGGTACCCGTTCGGCGCGCTCGCCAAAGTCGCTCAATCCGTCCGATTCCAATAGGTCGATCTCTTCGCTTTGCAGCTATGAAATCCGGCCGGTGACGGACGTGCGACCACACGAAGCGCCGGGGCTTCCTCCGATCGGACACCTCTTGGTAGGGCAGGGACGATGGAAGCTTGGCTGCTCGAATATCTGCCGATCCTGATTTTCCTCGGTATCGCGATCGTCATTTCGGCGATCTGCGTCGGGGCGTCGTGGATCGTGGCGCGCCAGAAACCCGACACCGAAAAGGCCACGGCCTATGAATGCGGCTTCGACGCCTTCGGCGACGCCCGTTCCAAGTTCGAGGTCCGGTTCTACCTCGTCGCCATCCTGTTCATCATCTTCGACCTGGAAGTGGCCTTCCTGTTCCCGTGGGCGGTCGCCCTGGGCAAGATCGGCATGTTCGGCTTCTGGTCCATGATGGTGTTCCTGGGTGTTCTGACCATCGGCTTCATCTACGAATGGCGAAAGGGAGCCCTGGAATGGGAGTGACCCCGTCCACCGGCGGCATCATGTCGCCCGATCACGCGGCAGCGCTGCCTCCTGGCCCGGCCCAGGACGCGCTGCTGAAGGCCGTTACCACCGAGATTTCCGACAAGGGCTTCGTCCTGGCCAGCGTCGACGCGGTGGTCAACTGGGCCCGCACCGGCTCGCTTTGGCCCATGACCTTCGGTCTGGCCTGCTGCGCCGTGGAAATGATGCATGCCGGCTGTTCGCGCTATGACATGGACCGTTTCGGCGTGGTCTTCCGTCCCAGCCCGCGTCAGTCGGATCTGATGATCGTCGCCGGCACGCTGACCAACAAGATGGCCCCGGCGCTGCGCCGCGTGTACGACCAGATGGCCGAGCCCCGCTGGGTGATCTCCATGGGCTCGTGCGCCAACGGCGGCGGCTATTATCACTATTCCTACTCGGTGGTGCGCGGTTGCGACCGCATCGTGCCGGTGGACATCTATGTGCCGGGCTGCCCCCCGTCGGCGGAAGCGCTGATGTACGGCATCCTGCAGCTGCAGAAGAAGATCCGCCGCACCGGCTCCATCCTCCGATAGCGCCGAAGAGGGACTCCTAAGATGACGCAAGCGCTGAAGGATCTTGGCGAGTACATCGCCCAAGCCCTGCCCCAGGATGTGCTGGGAACCGAGGTCAACCGCTGCGGCGAGCTGTCGCTCACCGTCAAGGCCGCCTCCATCGTCAAGGTGCTGAGCTTCCTGCGCGACGACGCGGGCTGCCTGTTCAAGCAACTGGTGGACGTGTGCGGCGTGGACTGGCCGGGGCGCGAACAGCGCTTCGACGTGGTCTACCACCTGCTCTCCATGAAGCATAACCAGCGGGTCCGCGTGAAGGTCGCCACCGACGAGGAGACCGCCGTCCCCTCTGCCACCGCCGTGTTCAACTCGGCCAACTGGTTCGAGCGCGAGGTGTGGGACATGTTCGGCGTGCTGTTCTCGGACCATCCGGATCTGCGCCGCATCCTCACCGATTACGGTTTCGAGGGCCATCCGCTCAGGAAGGACTTCCCGCTGACCGGCTATGTGGAGATGCGCTACGACGACGAGACCAAGCGCGTGGTCTACGAGCCGGTGAAGCTGACCCAGGATTTCCGCAGCTTCGATTTCCTGTCGCCCTGGGAAGGGCCGGGGATGCTGCCCGGCGATGAGAAGGCGAACTGACATGGCCGAATCCCAGATCCAGAGCTACACCATCAACTTCGGCCCGCAGCACCCTGCGGCGCACGGCGTGCTGCGCCTCATCCTCGAGATGTCGGGCGAGGTCGTCGACCGCGCCGACCCCCATGTGGGCCTGCTGCACCGCGGCACCGAGAAGCTGATCGAGCACAAGACCTACGTCCAGGCGGTTCCCTATTTCGACCGTCTCGACTATGTGGGCACCATGAACCAGGAGCATGTCTTCGTGCTGGCCACGGAGCGTCTGCTGGGCATCGAGGTGCCGGCGCGGGCCAAGTACATCCGCACGCTCTATGACGAGATCGGCCGCATCCTGAACCATCTGCTGAACGTCACCGCGTTCATCTTCGACGTGGGCGGCATGACTCCGCTGCTCTACGGCTTCGAGGAGCGCGAGAAGCTGATGGAGTTCTACGAGCGCGCCTGCGGCGCCCGTCTGCATGCCAATTACTACCGTCCGGGCGGCGTCTCCGCCGACGTGTCGCAGGGCCTGCTGGACGATATTGGCGAGTGGTGCGAGACCTTCCCCAAGGTCCTCGACGACATCGAGACCCTGGCCACCGAGAACCGCATCTTCAAGCAGCGCACCGTCGATATCGGCGTCGTCAGCCCGGAACAGGCGCTGGACTGGGGCTTCACCGGCCCCAACCTGCGCGCTTCGGGTATCGCCTGGGACCTGCGCAAGGCCCAGCCCTACGAGGTCTATGACGAGCTGGACTTCGACATCCCCGTCGGCAAGAACGGCGACGGCTGGGAGCGCTATCTGGTCCGCGTCCTCGAGATGCGCGAATCGGTGAAGATCATGAAGCAGTGCCTGGCCAAGATGCCGGGCGGCCCGGTCAAGGTGGAAGACAACAAGATCACCCCGCCCCGGCGCTCCGAGATGAAGACCTCGATGGAATCGCTGATCCATCACTTCAAGCTCTTCACCGAGGGCTTCCGGGTGCCGGCGGGCGAGACCTACACCGCCATCGAGGCCCCCAAGGGCGAGTTCGCCGTCTATCTGATCGCCGACGGCACCGGCAAGCCCTACCGCTGCAAGATCCGTCCGCCGGGATACGTTCACCTGCAGGCGCTCGACATGATGTCCAAGGGACACATGCTGGCCGACGTGGTGTCCAATATCGGCTCCATCGACATCGTTTTCGGCGAGATCGACCGATGAGCAATCACTCCTACGAACCGGAAAGCTTCGCTTTCACCCCCGAATACCTGGAGAAGGCCAAGGCCTTCATCGCCAAGTATCCTGCCGGCCGTCAGCAGAGCGCCGTGATGCCGCTGCTCGACCTGGCCCAGCGCCAGGAAGGCTGGCTCAGCCGCGCCGCCATGGAAGTCATCGCCGAGATGCTGGACATGGCCCCCATCCGGGTGGAGGAGGTGGCGACCTTCTACACCATGTACAACAGGAAGCCCGTGGGTAAGTTCCACGTGCAGGTCTGCACCAACCTGCCGTGCATGCTGCGTGGTTCCGACGACGTGGTGGCCGCCGCCAAGGCCGCGCTGGGCGTCGAGTTCGGCGACATGACCGCCGACGGCAAGTTCACCCTGTCCGAGGTGGAATGCCTGGGCGCCTGCGTCAACGCGCCCATGATGCAGATCAACGACGATTACTACGAGGACCTGACGGCCGAGACCACCAAGGCGGTGCTCGAGGCCTTGAAGCGCGGCGAGACGCCGAAGCCCGGTCCCCAGAACGGTCGTCAGTTCTCGTGCCCGGCCGGTGGCCCCACCAGCCTGACCGAGTTGAAGTTCGAGGGGGGGAAGGCCTGATGCTGCGCGATCAAGACAGGATTTTCACCAACCTCTACGGTTTCCACGACTGGCGTCTGAAGGGCGCCATGTCGCGAGGCGACTGGAACGGCACCAAGGACATTCTGGCCAAGGGCCGCGACTGGATCATCGAGGAGATGAAGACCTCGGGCCTGCGCGGCCGCGGCGGTGCGGGCTTCCCCACCGGCGTCAAGTGGTCGTTCATGCCCAAGACCGAGGGCTCGCGTCCGCACTACCTGGTGATCAACGCCGACGAAGGCGAGCCGGGGACCTGCAAGGACCGCGAGATGATGCGCTTCGATCCGCATAAGCTGATCGAGGGCGCGCTGATCGCCTCTTTCGCCATCGGCGCGCACGCCGCCTACATCTACATCCGCGGCGAGTTCGTGCGCGAAGCCGAGCATCTCAACATCGCCATCGACGAGGCGCGCGCCGCGGGCTTCATCGGCCCCAACGCCTGCGGTTCGGGCTGGGACTTCGAGTGCTACGTCCATCGCGGCGCCGGCGCCTATGTCTGCGGCGAGGAATCGGCGCTGATCGAAAGCCTGGAAGGCAAGAAGGGCCAGCCGCGCCTCAAGCCGCCGTTCCCGGCCGGCGTGGGCCTCTATGGCTGCCCCACCACCGTGAACAACGTTGAATCCATCGCCGTGGCGCCGACCATCCTGCGTCGCGGCGGCGCTTGGTTCGCCGGTTTGGGCAAGCCCAACAACACCGGCACCAAGGTGTTCTGCATTTCCGGCCACGTGAACACGCCGTGCAACGTGGAAGAGGAGATGGGCATCCCCTTGAAGGAGCTCATCGAGAAGCATGCCGGCGGCGTGCGGGGCGGCTGGGACAACCTGCTGGCCATCATTCCCGGCGGCTCCTCGGTCCCCATGCTGACCAAGAGCCAGTGCGAGGAAGTCACCATGGACTTCGACGCGCTGCGCGCCATGCGTTCGGGCCTCGGCACGGCGGCCGTGATGGTGATGGACAAGTCCACCGATCTGGTGCGCGCCATCCACCGTCTGTCGCGCTTCTACTGGCACGAAAGCTGCGGCCAGTGCACGCCGTGCCGCGAAGGCACCGGCTGGATGAGCCGCATGATGGGCCGCATGGTCACCGGCGACGCCGAGTTGTCGGAAATCGATCTGCTGGAAGAGATTTCCCGCCAGATCGAAGGCCACACCATCTGCGCGCTGGGCGACGCCGCCGCGTGGCCGATCCAGGGCCTGATCCGCGCCTTCCGTCCCGAGATGGAGCGCCGGATCATCGAACGCCAAGCCAAGACCAACGCGGCCTGAGAAGAGAGAAGCCCCAATGCCCAAACTGACCATTGACGGCAGGGAAATCGAAGTCGAGGCCGGGACGACCATCATCCAGGCCGCCGATCTGCTCGGCATCGAGATTCCCCGTTTCTGCTACCACGAGCGTCTGGCCATCGCCGGCAATTGCCGCATGTGCCTGGTCGAAGTGGAAAAGATGCCCAAGCCGGCGGCGTCCTGCGCCATGCCGGTGGGCGAAGGCATGGTGGTGAAGACCAACACCCCGGCGGTGCGCAAGGCGCGCCAGGGCGTGATGGAATTCCTGCTGCTCAACCACCCGCTGGACTGCCCCATCTGCGACCAGGGCGGCGAGTGCGACCTGCAGGACCAGGCCATGGCCTACGGTTCCGACAAGAACCGCTGCCAGGAAGGCAAGCGCGCCATTCCGGACAAGGATTACGGTCCGCTGGTCCAGACCATGATGACGCGCTGCATCCAGTGCACCCGTTGTGTCCGCTTCATCTCGGAAGTGGCCGGCACCCCGGTGCTGGGCGGCCTGGGCCGCGGCGAGCATCTGGAGATCGGCCGCTACGTCAACGCGGCGGTGTCGTCGGAGCTGTCGGGCAACCTGATCGACCTGTGCCCGGTGGGGGCGCTGACCAACAAGCCGGCCAGCTACACCTACCGCTCCTGGGAGCTGAAGAAGACCGAGAGCATCGACGCCATGGACGCGTTGGGCTCGGCCATCCGGGTCGATACCCGTGGCAACGAGGTCATCCGCATCCTGCCGCGCGTCGCCGAGGACGTGAACGAGGAATGGTTGTCTGACCGCTCGCGCTTCGCCTGCGACGGCCTGAAGCGCCAGCGCCTCGACAAGCCCTATGTGCGTAAGGACGGCAAGCTGGTCCCCGCCACCTGGAACGAGGCGTTCGCCGCCATCGCCGCCAAGGTGAAGGCCGCCGGCACCAAGATCGCCGCCATCGCCGGCGATCAGGCCGATGCCGAGACCATGGTGGCCTACAAGGATCTGCTGGCCGCGCTCGGCTCGCAGGCCATCGACTGCCGCCAGGACGGCGCCAAGCTGGACGCCTCGGTCCGCGCCTCGTACCTGTTCAACAGCACGGCCGCCGGTATCGAAGAGGCCGACGCCCTGCTGATCGTGGGCTCGAACCCCCGCAAGGAGAACCCGGTCCTCAACGCCCGCATCCGCAAGCGTTGGCAGAAGGGCGGTTTCAAGGTGGCCCGCATCGGCCACAAGGGCGACCTGACCTACAAGTACGAGCACCTGGGCGACGACGCCTCGATCCTGAAGGCGGTCGCCGAGGGCAGCCATCCCTTCTTCGAGGTGTTGAAGAACGCCAAGAAGCCGGCCCTGATCGTCGGGCAGGGGGCGCTGTCGCGCAAGGACGGCGCCGTCATCCTGGGTCTGGCCCGCAAGCTGGCCGACGCCGCCGGCATGGTCAAGGACGGCTGGAACGGCTTCAACGTGCTGCACACCGCCGCCGCCCGCGTCGGCGGCCTGGACCTGGGCTTCGTGCCGGGCCAGGGCTGGCGCGACGTGGACCACATCCTCGACGGCGCCCACAAGGGCGATGTCCAGGTGGTGTTCCTGATCGGCGCCGACGAGGTGGACATGAAGGGCCTGGGCGACGCCTTCGTGGTGTACCAGGGCTCCCACGGCGATGCCGGCGCTCACCGCGCCGACGTCATCCTGCCGGGTGCCGCCTACACCGAGAAGAGCGCCACCTTCGTCAACCTGGAAGGCCGCGCCCAGGCCACCCGCCTCGCGGTGTTCCCGCCGGGCGAGGCCAAGGAAGACTGGCGCATCGTCCGCGCGCTGTCCGAGGTGCTGGGCAAGGCTCTGCCTTACGACAGCCTCAAGGCCGTGCGTGAGCGTCTGGCCAAGGCCAGCCCGGTGTTCGCTGACCTGGGTAAAGTCACTCCCGCCGCCTGGGGCGCCGCGTTCGGCGCCGAGGGCAGCCTGGAGGGCGGCGCCCTGGTGAGCAACATCGACAACTTCTATCAGACCGACCCGATCAGCCGCGCCTCCAAGACCATGGCGGAATGCACGGCAGCCTTCGGCGGTGGTTGCAACCACAAGCACAAGAAGACGGGGACCCATGGTTGACCTTCTGACCGGGCTGCTGCCCCCCTTCGTGTGGCGTCTGCTGATCATCGTTCTGCAGATCGTCGCCATCGTCCTGCCGCTGCTGATCGCGGTGGCCTACCTCACCTACGCCGAGCGCAAGGTGATCGGCGCCATGCAGATGCGCAAGGGACCCAACGTGGTCGGTCCCCTGGGCCTGCTGCAGCCCATGGCCGACGGCCTCAAGCTGTTCGTCAAGGAGACGGTGCTGCCCACCAGCGCCAACCGCGCGGTGTTCATCGGCGCGCCGATGCTGACCTTCTTCCTGGCGCTCGTCGCCTGGGCGGTGATTCCCTTCGACAAGGGCTGGGTGCTGGCCGACATCAATGTCGGCGTGCTGTACCTGTTCGCCATCTCGTCCTTGGGCGTCTACGGCATCATCATGGCGGGCTGGGCGTCCAACTCGAAATACGCCTTCCTGGGCGGCCTGCGTTCGGCGGCGCAGATGGTGTCCTATGAGGTCTCCATCGGCTTCATCCTGATCTCGGTGCTGCTGACCGTGGGTTCGCTGAACCTGTCGGACGTGGTGACGGCGCAGTCGAAGATGTGGTTCATCATCCCGCACTTCCCGCTGTTCATCCTGTTCATCATCTCGGGCCTCGCCGAAACCAACCGCGCCCCCTTCGACCTTCCGGAAGCGGAAGCCGAACTGGTGGCCGGCTACAACGTCGAATACTCGGCCATGACCTTCGCCCTGTTCTTCCTGGGCGAGTACGCCAACATGCTGATGATGGGGGCGATGACCTCCATCCTCTTCCTGGGCGGCTGGATGGCTCCGTTCGGCCTCTCGTGGCTGCCCATCCCCGGCGTGCTGTGGTTCGTCATCAAGATCTGCCTGGTGATGTTCGTCTTCCTGTGGGTTCGCGCCACCTTCCCGCGCTATCGCTACGACCAGCTGATGCGCCTGGGCTGGAAGGTGTTCCTGCCGTTCTCGCTGTTCTGGCTGGTGCTGACCGCAAGCGTGCTGACCGCTTTCGGCTGGCTGCCGAACCAGGGTTAAGGAGAGAAAAGCGATGTCGTTCCTCGACCGCACCGCGCGCGCCTTTCTGCTGACCGAGCTCGTCCAGGGCTTGGCGCTGACGCTGCGCTACATGTTCAAGCCCAAGGTGACCATCAACTACCCCTATGAAAAGGGGCCGCTGTCGGTCCGCTTCCGGGGCGAGCACTGCCTGCGCCGTTATCCCAACGGCGAAGAGCGCTGCATCGCCTGCAAGCTGTGCGAGGCCATCTGCCCCGCCCAGGCGATCACCATCGAGGCCGAGCCCCGGCCCGACGGCTCGCGCCGGGCGCGCCGCTACGACCTCGACATGACCAAGTGCATCTATTGCGGTCTGTGCCAGGAGGCCTGCCCGGTGGACGCCATCGTCGAGGGTCCGAATTTCGAGTACGCCACCGAGACGCGGGCGGAACTCATGTACAACAAGTCCAAGTTGCTCGCCAACGGCGACCGCTGGGAGGCCGAGCTGGCCTACCGCATCGCCGCCGACGCGCCCTACCGGTGACGGGAGACCATCCATGTTCACGGCTCTGATCTTCTACATGTTCGCCGCCATCGCGGTGGCGAGCGGCGTGATGGTGATCTCATCGCGCAATCCGGTGCATTCGGTGCTCTGGCTGATCCTAGCGTTCTTCAACGCGGCGGGCCTGTTCCTGCTGCTGGGCGCCGAATTCCTGGCCATGGTGCTGGTGGTGGTCTATGTGGGCGCCGTCGCGGTGCTCTTCCTGTTCGTCGTGATGATGCTCGACATCAACATGGTGGAGATGAAGGAAGGCTTCCTGCAGTACCTGCCCACCGGCGCGCTGATCGGCGTTGTCCTGCTGGTCGAACTGTTGGCCATGTTCGGCGGCTGGGCCTTCGCGCCCGACGTCGAGGCCATGGTCAAGGCGCCGATGCCGACCCTGGACCAGGCGTCCAACACCGTGGCGCTGGGCAAGCTGATCTACACCAACTACGTCTACCTGTTCCAGGCGTCGGGTCTGGTGCTGCTGGTCGCCATGATCGGCACCATCCTGCTGACCCACCGCAAGCGGTCGGGCGTGCGCAAGCAGGTCATCGCCGATCAGGTCAGCCGCTCGCGCGATAACGTGGAACTCAAGAAGGTCCAGTCGGGGAGGGGCATCTGATGCTCGAGATCGGTCTGTCCCACTACCTGACGGTAGCCGCCATCCTGTTCACGCTGGGCGTGATGGGCATCTTCCTGAACCGGAAGAACGTCATCATCATCATGATGTCCATCGAACTGATGCTTCTGGCCGTCAACATCAACATGGTGGCCTTCTCGTCCTATCTGAACGATCTGGTAGGCCAGGTATTCGCCATGTTCATCCTGACCGTGGCCGCCGCCGAGGCCGCCATCGGCCTAGCCATCGTCGTCGTCTTCTTCCGTAACCGCGGCACCATCGCGGTGGAAGAAATCAGCCAGCTCAAGGGGTAAGCGGATGATCACTGCAACCGTATTCCTGCCGCTCCTTGGCGCCGTGGTGGCCGGCCTGTTCGGCCGCTTCATCGGCGACAGGGGCGCGCAGATCGTCACCTGCACCCTGCTGGTGGCGTCGGCCGTGATGGCCGGGCTGATCTTCCAGAAGGTCGCCATCGGCGGCGAGGCCCAGACCGTGGTGGTCGCCGAGTGGATCCGCTCGGGCACCATGGCCGTCAACTGGTCGCTGAAGGTCGACACGCTGACCGCCGTGATGCTGATCGTCGTCACCTGGGTGTCGGCGGCCGTGCACGTCTACTCGGTCGGCTACATGAGCCATGATCCGTCCATCTGGCGGTTCCAGAGCTACCTGTCGCTGTTCACCTTCGCCATGCTGATGCTGGTGACCTCGGACAATCTGGTTCAGATGTTCTTCGGCTGGGAAGGCGTCGGTGTCGCCTCCTACCTGCTGATCGGCTTCTGGTACGAGAAGCCCTCGGCCTCGGCCGCCGCCATCAAGGCCTTCGTGGTCAACCGCGTCGGCGATTTCGGCTTCGCGCTCGGCATCTTCGGCGTCTACTTCCTGTTCGGCTCGGTGGGCTTCGATCCCATCTTCGCCGCCGCCGCCGACAAGGCCAACGCCACCGTCACCTTCTTCGGCGTCGAGTGGCACGCCATCACCATCTGCTGCCTGCTGCTGTTCGTCGGCGCCATGGGCAAGTCGGCCCAGCTGGGCCTGCACACCTGGCTGCCCGACGCCATGGAGGGCCCGACCCCGGTCTCCGCCCTGATCCATGCCGCCACCATGGTCACCGCCGGCGTCTTCATGGTCGCCCGCATGAGCCCGCTGTTCGAGTTCTCGGACACCGCTCTCACCGTGGTGACCGTGATCGGCGCCGCCACCGCCATCTTCGCGGCGACGGTAGGCTGCGTGCAGAACGACATCAAGCGCGTGATCGCGTATTCCACCTGCTCGCAGCTGGGCTACATGTTCTTCGCCATCGGCGTGTCGGCCTACCAGGCCGCCATCTTCCACCTGATGACCCACGCCTTCTTCAAGGCCCTGCTGTTCCTGGGCGCCGGCTCGGTGATCCACGCCATGAGCGACGAGCAGGACATCCGCCGCATGGGCGGCATCTGGAAGCACGTCAAGGTCACCTGGGTGCTGATGTGGATCGGTTCGCTGGCGCTGGCCGGCATTCCCTTCTTCGCCGGCTACTACTCCAAGGACACCATCCTGGAAGCCGCCTGGGGCTCGCACACCATCGCCGGCCAGGGCGCTTATTGGATCGGCTGCCTGGCGGCCTTCCTGACCGCCTTCTACTCCTGGCGTCTGCTGCTGCTGACCTTCCACGGCCGCCCGCGCGCCGACGAGCATGTGATGGCCCATGTCCATGAGAGCCCGGCGGTGATGCTGATCCCGCTGCTGTTCCTGGCCTGTGGCGCGCTGTTCGCCGGCTGGGCGGGCTACGAGATGTTCGTCGGCCATCACCAGCACGATTTCTGGCGCTCCGCCATCCTGGTGACCGAGGCTCATCCCAGCCTGGAGAACGCCCACCACGTTCCCTCGTGGGTGGCCCTGCTGCCCACCGTGGTGGCGGTGTCGGGCATCGCCCTGGCCTATCTCTTCTACGTGTTCGCTCCGGGTCTGCCGGTGGCGCTGGCCAACGCCTTCCAGGGCGTCTACCAGTTCCTGCTGAACAAGTGGTACTTCGACGAGCTGTACGACCGCATCTTCGTAAAGCCCGCCTTCAAGCTCGGCCGCGGTCTGTGGCAGGGTGGCGACGGCGCGCTGATCGACGGCGTCGGTCCGGACGGCGTGGCGGCGGCGACCCGTGCGGTCGCGGCCAAGGTGGCTCGCGCCCAGAGCGGCTACCTCTACCACTACGCCTACGCCATGCTGATCGGCGTGGCGGCGTTCGTCACCTGGTACATTTTCAACGCGCGCTGAGGACGAGGAAGACGCCCCATGAACGACTGGCCCCTTCTCTCGCTGACCACGTTCCTGCCCCTGGCCGGAGCGCTGTTCATCCTCACCATCCGCGGCGAAACCGAGGTGGTGGCGCGCAACGCCCGCAACGTGGCGCTGCTCACCTCCATCGCCACCTTCGTGGTGTCGCTGTTCATCTTAGGCAAGTTCAACGGCGCCTCGCCGGACTTCCAGCTGAAGGAAACCGCGCTGTGGTTCCCCGGAACCACCATCGCCTATTCCATGGGCGTTGACGGCATCTCGGTGTGGTTCGTGCTGCTGTCCACCTTCCTGTGCCCCATCTGCATCCTGGCCGCCTTCGGCTCGGTGGAGAAGCGGGTCAAGGAGTACATGGTGGCCTTCATGATCCTCGAGACCATGATGATCGGCATGTTCTGCGCGCTGGACCTGGTGCTGTTCTACATCTTCTTCGAAGCCGTCCTGATCCCGATGTTCATCATCATCGGCGTATGGGGCGGTCAGCGGCGGGTGTACGCGGCGTTCAAGTTCTTCCTCTATACCCTGCTGGGTTCGGTGCTGATGCTGGTCGCCATGCTGGCCATGTATTTCGACGCCCACACCACCGACATCCCGTCGCTGATGGCCCACTCGTTCCCCTTCAAGATGCAGCTGTGGCTGTGGCTGGCCTTCTTCGCCTCGTTCGCGGTGAAGGTTCCCATGTGGCCGGTGCACACCTGGCTGCCCGACGCCCACGTGGAAGCGCCCACCGGCGGTTCGGTGATCCTGGCGGGCGTGCTGCTGAAGATGGGTGCCTACGGCTTCATCCGCTTCTCCATCCCCATGCTGCCGGACGCGTCGGTGTACTTCACGCCGCTGATCTACACCCTGTCCATCGTCGCGGTGATCTACACCTCGCTGGTGGCCCTGGTGCAGGAGGACATGAAGAAGCTGATCGCCTATTCGTCCGTCGCCCACATGGGTTACGTGACCATCGGCATCTTCGCCATGACCACCCAGGGCGTCGAGGGCGCGCTGTTCCAGATGCTGTCGCACGGCATCGTCTCGGGCGCGCTGTTCCTTTGCGTCGGCGTGATCTACGACCGCATGCACACCCGCGAGATCGCCCGCTACGGCGGCCTCGCCACCCGCATGCCCAAGTACGCCGCGGTGTTCATGCTGTTCACCATGGCTTCGGTCGGCCTGCCCGGCACCGCCGGCTTCGTCGGCGAGTTCCTGGTGCTGATGGGCGTGTTCCAGGTCAACACCTGGGTGGCGTTCTTCGCCGCCACCGGTCTGGTTCTGGGTGCCGCCTACATGCTGTACCTCTATCGCCGGGTGGTGTTCGGCCGGCTCACCCGCGAGGATCTCAAGGGGATCCTCGACATGAGCCCGCGCGAGATCGCGGTGTTCGCGCCGCTGATCGTCATGACCATCTGGATGGGCGTCGCTCCCGGCACCTTCCTCGAGCCGATGCATGCGTCGGTGACCAAGCTGATCTCCAATTACGAGCTTGCTCGGGCCGCCCATGACGGCCTGACGCTGGCTGCCCGCTAAGGGGGACCTAAGACGTGATCAAGACTCTCGACCTCGTCCCGGTCCTGCCGGAAATCTTCCTGGCGGCGGCCGGCCTGGCCCTGCTGATGCTGGGCGTGTTCCGCAAGGAGGACAGCACCAAGTCGGTGTCCGTCCTGGTGATCCTGGCGCTCGGCGCCGCCATGGTGCTGGTGTCCAGCCTGGGCGGCGAACGCCTGGTGGCCTTCGGCGGCCTGTTCGTGGCCGACCGCTTCGCCGGTTTCGCCAAGGGCATGGTGCTGGTGGCCTCGGCCATCGCCACCGCCATGTCGCTGCCTTATCTCGAGCGCGAGAAGATCGGCCGCTTCGAGTACCCGGTGCTGGTGCTGTTCGCCACGCTCGGCATGATGATGATGATCTCGGCCAACGACTTCCTGGCCCTGTATCTGGGTCTGGAACTGCAGAGCCTGTCGCTCTACGTGCTGGCCGCCTATAACCGCGACAACGCCCGGGCTACCGAGGCGGGCCTCAAGTACTTCGTGCTGGGCGCGCTGGCCTCGGGCCTGCTGCTCTACGGCGTGTCGCTGATCTACGGCTTTGCCGGCACCACCTCGTTCGAGACCCTGGCCAACCTGTTCTCGGGCGGGCACGAGCATCCGGTGAAGCCCAACCTGGGCGTCATCGCCGGTCTGGTCTTCGTGCTGGCGGGCCTGTGCTTCAAGGTCTCGGCGGTGCCCTTCCACATGTGGGCTCCCGACGTCTACGAGGGCGCGCCCACGCCGGTGACCTCGTTCTTCGCCGTGGCCCCCAAGATCGCCGCGCTGTGCCTGCTGACCCGCGTCATGACCGGCCCCTTCGCCGATCTGGTGGAGCAGTGGCGCCAGGTGGTGACCTTCATCGCCATCGGCTCCATGTTCGTCGGCGCCTTCGCCGCCGTGGTCCAGACCAACATCAAGCGTCTGATGGCCTATTCGTCCATCGGCCATGTGGGCTTCGTGCTGGTCGGCATCGCCGCCGGCTCGACGCTGGGCATCCAGGGCGTGCTGATCTACCTGGCCATCTATCTGTTCATGAACGTGGGCACCTTCGCGGTGATCCTGTCCATGCGCCAGAAGGGCCGCATGGTGGAAGGCATCGACGATCTGGCCGGCCTGTCCAAGACCCATCCCATGATGGCCTTCGTCATGGCGGTGCTGATGTTCTCCATGGCGGGCGTGCCGCCGCTGGCGGGCTTCTGGGGCAAGTTCTACGTGTTCATGGCCGCCGTCGAGGCCGGCATGTACACCCTGGCCATCATCGGCCTGTTGTCCTCGGTAGTGAGCGCCTACTACTACCTGCGCATCATCAAGGTCATGTACTTCGATGAGCCGGTGGAAGCCTTCGACAAGCCGGTGGGCGCCTCCATGACCCTGGTGATGGCGGTTTCCACCCTGGTGATCCTGGCCTTCACCCTGATCCCGGCGCCGCTGGTGACCAGCGCCAAGGCGGCGGCCCAGGTGCTGTTCCCGGCCGCGGGATGACTTTGATCCAACTGCCGGCGCCGTTCAGCCATGTGGGCCTGGACAGCGTCGGCAGCACCAACGACGAGGCGCGGCGGCGGGTCGAAGACGGCACCGCCGCCGATCTTTTGGTGGTGACCGCCCGGCGCCAGAGTGCGGGGCGCGGCCGGCGCGGCCGGACGTGGGAAAGCCCCGAGGGCAACCTGCACGCCTCCTTCGCGCTGCGCATCCATCGCCCGCTGACGGAGGCGGCCCAGATGGGCTTCGTGGCGGCGCTCGGCCTGGCCGAGGCCCTTGACGAAGTGGTCCCCGGTCACGATGTGCGCTGCAAGTGGCCCAACGACGTGCTGATCGAGGGGCGCAAGGTGGCGGGCATGCTGCTGGAAAGCGCCGGCGACGGCTGGCTGGTGCTGGGCATCGGCGTCGATGTGGCTACGCGGCCGGCGCCCGGTGAAACCTTGTATGCGACCTTGTCGCTGGCGGAACTGGGCTATGGCGGCGATACTGCCGATGTGCTGAACGCGCTTTGCCGGCATTTCGGCCCGTGGCTGGCCCGCTGGCGGGAAGAGGGCTTCGCCCCCATCCGGGCCGCCTGGCTGGGCCGCGCGCGGGGATTGGGCGAGGCGGCTCTGGTCCGCCTCGAGGCCGAGACGCTGACCGGCGTGTTCGCCGGCCTGGACGAAGAGGGCGGCATGCTGCTCGACCAGGGTGACGCGGGTATTCGCCGGGTGCTGGCCGGCGACGTGTTTTTTCCGGGATTGTGACGGAGCTCAACCATGCTGTTGGCCATCGATTCGGGCAACACCAACATCGTCTTCGCCGTCTATGACGGCGACACCCTGCGCGGCGAGTGGCGCGCCTCGACCGATTCCGAGCGCACCGCCGACGAGTTGGGCGTGTGGCTCACCCAGTTGCTGACCATCGAAGGCCTGAACCGCCTGGACATCAAGTCGGCGATCATCGCCTCGGTGGTGCCGGCCATGGTGTTCGGGCTGAAGACGCTGTGCCGCCGCTACTTCAAGTGCGAGCCGCTGGTGGTCGGCGACGAGGGTGTCGATCTCGGCCTGTCCATCCTGCTGGACCGGCCCGAGGAAGTGGGCGCCGACCGTCTGGTCAACGCCGTGGCGGCGCACAAATACTACAAGGGGCCGCTGATCGTCATCGATTTCGGCACCGCCACCACCTTCGACGTGGTGGACGCCGAGGGCAATTACTGCGGCGGCGCCATCTCGCCCGGCATCAACCTGTCCTTGGAGGCGCTGCACATGGCCGCCGCCAAACTGCCGCGCGTCGCCATCGGCCGCCCGCGCCAGGTGATCGGCCGGGCCACGGTGCCGGCCATGCAATCGGGCATCTTCTGGGGCTATGTCGGCCTGATCGAGGGATTGGTGAAGCGCATCAAGGAGGAGTTCGGCTCGGACATGCTGGTGGTGGCCACCGGCGGCCTGGCGCCGCTGTTCGCCGAGGCCACCAAGGTGATCAACGCGCTGGACGCCGATCTGACGCTGCGCGGCCTGCTCGAGATCAACCGCCGCAACATCGCCCTGGTGCGGGAATGAGCCAGGGCGAACTCGTCTTCCTGCCGCTGGGGGGTGTCGGCGAGATCGGCATGAACCTGGCGCTGTACGGCTACGGCGGCAAGTGGCTGATCGTCGATTGCGGCGTGTCGTTCGGCGACGAGACCATGCCCATGGTCGACGTGGTGATGGCCGATCCCGCCTGGATCGAGGAGCGCCGCGATAAGCTGGTGGGCATCGTGATCACCCATGGCCACGAGGACCATCTGGGCGCCGTCCAGTACCTGTGGGACCGGCTGCGCTGTCCCGTCTGGGCGACCCCGTTCTCGGCCTCGATCCTGAAGAACAAGCTGCACGAGACCGGGCTGCATACCCAGGTGCCTCTCAATGTAGTTGAGCTGGGCTCGCGCTTCGCGGTGGGTCCGTTCGAGGTCGAAATGATCTCGATCACTCATTCCATCCCCGAGCCGAATTTGCTGGCCATCCGCACGCCGCTCGGCACCATCGTCCATACCGGCGACTGGAAGTTCGACCCCGATCCGCTGCTGGGTCTGCCCACCGATGCCGAGGCCCTGCGCCGGGTGGGCAAGGAAGGCGTCCTGGCCCTGATCGGCGATTCCACCAACGTCTTCACCAAGGGCCATTCGGGGTCGGAATCCCAGGTGCGCGGCAGCCTGATCGAGCTGCTGGGCCGCTTCGACGGACGCATCGCGGTGTCGTGCTTCGCCACCAACGTGGCGCGGTTGGAAAGCATCACCGTGGCGGCCATGGCCAACGACCGCAACGTCGCCCTGGTGGGGCGGAGCTTGTGGCGCATCGACAAGGCGGCGCGCGAGAACGGCTATCTCGCCGACCTGCCGCCCTTCCTCACCGAGCACGACGCCGGCTACCTGCCCAAGGACAAGGTGGTCTACATCTGCACGGGCAGCCAGGGCGAGCCCCGCGCCGCCCTGGCCCGCATCGCGTCGGGCGACCACCCCCATGTCAAGCTGGGCAAGGGCGACGTCTGCATCTTCTCGTCGCGCATCATTCCCGGCAACGAGAAGGACATCTTCAGGCTGCAGAACGACCTCGTCCGCTTAGGCGTCGAGGTGGTGACCGAGAAGGACGAGTTCGTCCACGTCTCGGGCCATCCTGCCCGCGAAGAGATGGAGGAGATGTACCGCCTGCTGCGTCCGCGTATCGCCGTGCCGGTGCATGGCGAGGCCCGCCACCTGCAGGAGCACGCCCGGCTGGCGCGGGCCTGTGGGGTGGGGGAGGCCGTCGAGACCTCCAACGGCACCATGCTGCGCTTGGCCCCCGGCCCGGTGGAGGTGGTCGACCATGTGCCGACCGGCAAGCTCTGCGTCGACGGGCCGCGCATCGTGCGGCTCGATTCCGAGGTTCTGCGCAACCGGCGGCGCATGGTGTTCAACGGCTCGGCGGTGGTCACCGTGGTTCTGGACAAGGCGGGCAAGCTGCTGGGCGACCCGCAGTTGACGGCGCTGGGCCTGCTCGACGCCGGCCACGAGGCGGAGGAGCACGACGCGGTGGTCGAGGCGGTGAGGGACGCCATCGAGGAACTGCCCCTGAAGGTCCGCCGCGACGACGGCGTGGTGCGCGAGACCGCCCGCCTGGCGGTGCGCCGCTCGCTCAGGGATACCCACGGCAAGAAGCCCATCACCGACGTGCATCTGGTTCGGGTCTGAGGGGAGGGGGGGATCAAATCCTCGGCACCGCTTCGATCAAAGATATTGCGAGTGATTATCAATATCACTAAAATGGCCCCGGCAATCACAGGCCGGGAGCCGCCATATGAACGTGACCGTGATATTCGGTTCGGATTCGGGAGCCACTAGGGATGTTGCCGCCCGCATCGCCAAGCGGATCGGGGGGCGGCTGCTGGATGTCCAGGAGGCGCGGACCGACGATTACGAAGGCTGCGACCTGCTGATCCTGGGCAGTCCCACCTATGGCGTGGGGGAATTGCAGACCGACTGGGACCTCTATGTGGATCAGCTGGAGGCGGCGGACCTTGCGTCGCGCAAGGTGGCGCTGTTCGGCACCGGCGACCAGATGACCTATCCCGACAGCTTCGTCGATGCCATGGGCATCCTCTACGACAAGGTGGTGGCCCGCGGAGGCGAGGTGATCGGCTTTACCGAGACCTCCGGCTACGACTTTTCCGCCTCCACCGCGCTCCGGGGCGACCTGTTCGTCGGCCTGGCCTTGGACGAGGACACCCAGTCCCATCTGACCAACGCCCGCATCGATGCCTGGCTGGAGCAATTGCGATGAAATCACAGGTCATGGGGGACCTCGTCCACCGCCTTTACGAGCACCGCAAGGGCGTCCGCCAGCTGTTCATGATGACCATGAGCGCCCAGGACTCGCTGGTGGTGGTCAACCGGCTGCGGGGCGAAGCCATCGAATACCATGTCCAGACGGTCAGCCCGCGCAAGGTCAATGTGTTCTTCGGCCGCGAGGCCTGCGTCGAACTGGTGCGCCATGTGGTCACCAAGCCGCTGTGCAAGCTGACGCCGGAGGAGGATTTCATCCTGGGGACGCTGCTGGGCTACGACCGCGAGCAGCAATGCCTGCGCTTCCTGTCCATGACCCGCGACGGGCGCGGGACTGGCCTGCGGCAGGCGGTGGCCGCTTCGGGTTGAGTCACCAAACCGTCATCGTCCCGACACGGAAGAGTCCCGCTCAAGCCTTATGATCCCGCCCGGGGGAAAGGGGATCATCGAGCCTTGAGGACATGATCGTGAAGCAGGATGCCGTTACCGCCGATGTCTTCGGCCTTCGCCCCTTTTCCCTGACCTGGGCGCGCGAGGGCCTTCGGGCCGGCGAGGTGCCGTTCCTGGCCGACCTTCCCATCCGGGGGCGCCTCATTCTCCTGGTGGTCCTGGCCCTGGCCGCCGCCGTGGTGTTCGGCAGCGTCTACCTCGCCGCCGGACAGCGCATCGAGGCCATGCTCCAGGACCAGGATTCCTATCGCCGCCTCAACGATCTGGCCGGCGACGTGCGGGCCCGTTCGGCGGTGGCCCAGAACCTGATGGAGGTGTTTGCCCGCGAGCACGAGGCCGCCACCGCCGATTCCCTCAACCACGATCTGGAGCAGATCCGCGCCCGCCTGGACGCGGTGGCCGAACTGTCGGCCGGCGGCCCCATGGCCGAGGCGGTGGGCGAGGCCCAGGTGGGGGTCGAGGCCATTGCCCAGTCCTTCGCCCGTCTGGAGGGCGAGATGACCCGCCTGGGCCTGACGGCGCAGTCCGGGCTGCGGGCGCGTCTCACCGAGTCCGCCCGCGCCGTGGAACAGGAACTGGCCATGTGGCCGGCCTCGGCGCCGCTGTCGCTGGCGGTGACCAAGCTGCGTCTGGCCGAGCGCGATTTCATGCTGGACGGGCAGGGGGGCGCCTTGGGGCGGCATCAGGCCGCCCTGGGGCAACTGGACATGGCGCTGGATTCCTCGACGCTGCCCAATTCCACCCGCGACGACCTGCGGCGTCTCAGCATCGTCTATGGCAAGGATTTCCAGGCCTTCGCCGCCGGCGCCCAGTCGGTCAAGGGCGAACTGGCCGAGGTGCGGGCCGGGTTCCAGGCCCTGCAGCCAGTGATGCAGCGGGTGCTGGCCTTCGCCCGCGAAGGCATGGCCCAAGCCATCGCCGCCCAGGAGGCCGAGCGCCGCGCCACCGGCCGCCAGGTCGCCCTGGTCGGCATGCTGGCGGGCCTCTCCTTCCTGGCCGCCTGCCTGATCATCGCCCACTCCATCACCCGGCCGGTGCGCCTGATCCAGGACGCCATGGAGCGCCTGTCCCACGGCGACCACGCCGTCGCCGTGCCCGGCACCGGGCGCCGGGACGAAATCGGCGACATGGCGCGTGCCGTCGGCGTGTTCAAGGAGAACGCCATCGCCATGGTGCGGCTGCAAGACGAGCAGCATTCCATCCGGGCCAAGGCCGATGCCGCCAACCGCGCCCATCTGCTCTGTCTGGCCGAGGGATTCGAGCAGGCGGTGAAGAGCACCGCCGATCTGGTCGCCTCCAACGCGGTGGGTATCCGCGATACCGCCGAACGCATGACGTCGGGCGCCGACAGCGGCAAGAGCAGCGCGCTGGCGGTGGCCGAGGCGGCCCGCCAATGCCGGGCGACGGTGCGTTCGGTGGCCGAGGCCACCACCGAGCTGGGGGGCTCTGTGCGGGAAATCTCCACCGGGGCCGAAGGGGCCGCGGCCATCGCCCAGGACGCAGTGACCCGTCTTGCCGCCACCACCGGACGCATCCAGAGCCTGTCCGAGGTGGCCGGGCGGATCGGCCGGGTGGTGACCATGATCGAGGAGATTGCCCAGCGCACCAACATGCTGGCGCTCAACGCCACCATCGAGGCCCAGCGGGCGGGCGAGGCCGGCAAGGGCTTCGCCGTGGTGGCGGGAGAGGTCAAGCACCTCGCCCACCAGACGGCGCGCTCCACCCGCGAGATCGCCGCCCAGGTGGCGGAAATCCAGGGCGCGACCGCCGACACCGCCACGGCCATCGACGGCATCGGCGAGGCCATCTGGCGCATGGACCGCATCGCCGGCGAGGTGGCCGGCGCGGTGGTCCGCCAGCGCGAGATCACCGGCCGGATCGAGCAATGCGTCGAGGAGATGGACGCCGACGCCGCCGTGGTGGGCGACGGCGTCGCCTCGGTGACCCAGGCGGCGGTCCGCTACTGCGCGGCGGCCATCCGGGTGATCTGGGCGGCCAAGGACCTGGCGCGGCCCGCCACCGCGCTGAACCACGAGGTGGATTCCTTCCTGTCCACCGTCCGGCGCTAGATACGCACTTGCCCATGGCGGCCGGTTTGATAGGCTGGCCGCCATGAAAGTCTTCGGAATCGCCGGCTGGAGCGGCAGCGGCAAGACCACTCTGCTCGTCCGGCTGATCCCGGCCCTGGTCAAGGCCGGAATCAAGGTCGCCACCGTCAAGCACACCCACCACGACCCGGCCGTCGGCGACGAGGAGTGCCGGGCGCTGGCCCGTGCCGGCGCGGTGGAGACCGTCGTCGCCTCGCCGCATCGCCTCGCCCTGATTCACGAAATTCATCCGGGCGAGACCGAACCGCCCCTCGACTGGCTGATGAAACGCTTCGCCGGAATCGATCTCCTTTTGATCGAAGGCTATAAATGGGCCTCGCATCCTAAACTGGAAGTGTGGAACCCCTCCCTGGGCAAGTCCATGCTGGCGCCTGCGGAAAAAAGCATTGTCGCTCTAGCTTCGGACGAGCCGGTCAACGCCGTTTCGTTGCCGAGATTTCATCGCGATGATGTCGAAGGGATAGCGGCTTATATTTGCCAGTATTGCCAAATTTGATTTGTGATTATTTGTGGCAATTGAAGTTTTATCCATAAGAATAATACGCTGAGGCAAGGAAACTCCCAGAAAAAATGGGGGAAGCCCTCTCTTGCATCGGGTGTCGGCCTGATGCGGCGCGTTTATGCATTCCGATAGATTTCAACTTATGCTGATAAATCTCAATTACACCCGTGAGTGATATTTTAAACTCGCGAATATCTGTCATGCTCTTGCACATCTGGCGTTGCCCCCTGGGGCAAAGCATGATTAAAGTATTATGGGTTCTGGGGTTGCCGGCTGGCCGGGCTCGCCATTGGGGGCGGGGCGGTTGCCGGAGGGAAGATATGTTTCGCGTCGACTGTGTGACGCGGCTCCCGCGTGGGCAGGCCGAAGGGGTTCGGGCTGGCTTGGCGGATAAACTTTTTGGGGATTTTGTGCAATGAAGGTTCTTCTTGCCGACGATCATGCGTTGTTCCGTGAAGGGGTACGCATGGTTTTGGAAAGCCTGTCCGACGAACCGCTCGATATCATCGAGGCCAGCGATTTCAACCAGACGCTCAATCTGGTGCGCGGCGGCGGCGATATCGACGTGGCGTTGATGGATCTGTCCATGCCTGGGATGGACGGGTTTTCGGCCATCGGCGCGGTGCGTCGTTCGGCTCCCGATATCTATCTGGTGGTGGTTTCCGCGTCGGAGGATCCGCAGACGGTCCGAAAGGCGCTGGACAGCGGTGCCCACGGCTATATCTGCAAATCCGCCGGCAGCGCTTCCATGATGGCGGGCATCCGTTCGGTGCTGGCGGGCGACACCTTCGTCAGCCCGCATATCGTCGTGCCCGACGCCCTTCCGGTCGGGGGCGACATCAACGGCGAGCAACTGCATTCCCTGCTGACGCCGCGTCAGCGCGACGTGCTGGCCATGCTGCGCCAGGGCAAGTCCAACAAGGAAATCGCCCGTGATCTCAGCCTGGCCGAGATCACCGTCAAGCTGCACGTCACCGCCATCCTGCGGGCGCTGGGCTGCGAGAACCGCACCCAGGCGGCCATCCTTGCCGCCAAGATGGGCGTCTGACCCCGCATCAAGGCCAATGGCGGGCAGAAGGCCCGCCCCGTCCCACTTCCCGATCAGTCGACGATTCGCCCGTCCACCAGATGGATGCGGCGGTCGGCAGTTTGCGCCAGTTCGGCGTCATGGGTGACCACCACCACCGTTCGGCTCTGCCGGTGGGCGAGGTCGCGGAACAACTCGAACACCAGATGGGCGGTCCGGGTGTCCAGGTTGCCGGTAGGCTCGTCGGCCAGGATCAGCGGCGGGTCGTTGGCCAGCGCCCGGGCGATGGCGACGCGCTGCCGCTGGCCACCCGACAGCTGGTCGGGATATTTGCGCCGGTGATCGGCCAGTTCCAGCGAGTCCAGCAGCCCGGCGGCCCGCTGGCGGGCCTGGGAATCGCTTAAATTGCCCAGCCGGCGGATGGGGATCTCCACATTGGCCTGGCAGGTGAATTCCGGCAGCAGGAAGTGGAACTGGAAGACGAAGCCGATGGAGGCCAGGCGCAGTTCGGCCATGGCGTCGGGCGTAAGCCCGCCGGTTTGCCTGCCCAGCAAGCTGATGGACCCGGCAGTGGGGACATCGAGCAGCCCCAGCAGGTAAAGCAGCGACGACTTGCCCGAGCCCGAAGGCCCGGTTACCGCCACGAACTCGCCCCGTCCGATGGTCAGGTCGATATCCCTGACCAGGGTCACCGGCACCGGGCCGGGCAGGTCGCGGGTGACGCCTCTGGCTTCGATGGCTGTGTGTGTCACCCCGCCCCCCTGACGATGTCCACCGGATTGAGACGCGAGGCGCGGCGCGCCGGCACCCAGGCCGCCAGGGTGGCCGAGGTGATGGCCATGGCGGCGCTGATGGCGTAGTGGCGTGGCGTGCGGTAGAGCACGAAGCCCTGGGCCTTGACGAAGCCTTCCATCTGGAAATCCAGCGAGGCCATGAACTCGATCAGGCCCCAGCCCATCAGCCAGCCGATCACCGTGCCGATCAGCCCGACGATCAGGCCTTCCATGACGAAGATGCGGCGGATGTCCTTGTCCCGGAACCCCATGGATTTGAGGATGCCGATATCCCTGGTCTTTTCGAACACCACGGTGGAGATGACGTTGAAGATGCCGAAGCAGGCGACGATCAGGATGGCGCTGACCGTGGAATACATGATGGCGTTCTGGATGACGAAGATGCCCAGCACGTTGCGCGACTGCTCCATCCAGGGCTCGGAGCGGTAGCCGAAGCGGCGCTCGATCTCGGCGGCCAGCGGCCCGGCCTGCTCCACGTCGTCCAGCCGGAGATTGAGGCGGTTGATGACGTTGGGGCGGTTCTGGAGGATCTGCGCCTTCTTCAGCAAGGTATAGACCTCGAAATTGTCCATCAGGGTGATGTTGCTGCGGAAGATCCCGACCACCTTCATTTTCAGCATGACGCCCTGGGGCGACACCGCCGAGATCAGGTCGTCCTTGCGGATGCCGGCCTTGGCCGCCACGCCCTCGCCCAGGATGATGCCGTTCGACGTGGTGTAAAGGGCGTCCAGCGAGCCCGACAGCAGGTCCTTTTCCAGATGGGTGACGTGGCGTTCTCGTTCGGGCTGGATGCCGGTGACGTTGACCGAGACGTCCTTGCCGCCGAAGCGCAGCAGCAGGTTGCCCGACAGCGCCGGGGCCACGTGGACGCCGGGCATCTCTTCCAGGGTGGCCAGCATGTTGCGCGCCCCCCGGATGCCGCGCACCTCTTCCCGGGGCTTGAGGCCGCGCAGGGAAATGGCGCCGTCGGGATAGGCCCGCTCCACCGCCTGCCTGGGTGCGGCCCGCACCTCGTCCTTGACGATGATGTGGGGCTGGACGTCGATGATCCGTGCGATGAAGTCGCGCTGGAAGCCCTGCATCATGGCCGAGATGCCGATGAAGAAGGCGACGCCCAGCGACACGCCCAACAGCGAGACCAGGGTCTGGCGCCGCCGGTGGCGCAGGTGCTGGAGCGCGATGGACAGGCCGAGCGGCAGCACCCTCGCGGTCCCCCTATTTCACCCGGACGCGGTCGCCGGGCTTCAATCCGGCGGTGGGCGAGGCGATCACCGGCCGGTCGGTTTCCAGCCCGCCGGTTACCTCGACCATGGTGCGGCCGCGGATGCCGGTGGTGACGGCCACGGCGACGACCCGCCCATCCGCCACCGCCAGGGCGGTGTTGCCGTCCTTCAGCGCGGTAACGGGGAGCAGCAGGGCGTCCGCATGCTCGGCGGTGATGATGTTGATCTCGGTGGTCATGCCCACCAGCAAGGGCGTGTCGTCGGGCAGCATTACCCGGACGCGGAAGGTCTTGTTGACCGGGTCGCCCTTGGGCGTGATGCGGTCGACCCTGGCTTCCAGCACCCGTTCGGCGAAGGCGTCGGCCTTGATCAGCACCTTCTGGCCGATCTTCACCCGGGCGATGTCCTCCTCGTCCACCTCGGCGGTGATGCGCAGCGGGCGGGGGGCGCCCACCCAGAACAGGGCGTCCTTGACCTCGGCCAGTTCGCCGATCTCGCCGTCGCGCTTCAGGACCACGCCGTCCATGGGCGAGGTGACCAGCAGGTCCGAGCGCTTCTGCCGCGCCGCGTTGATGGCGGCGGTGATCTGATTGAATTCGCTGCGCGCCTTCTGGGTGGCCTCGGTGGAGCGGTAGCCCCGTTCGGTCAGCGCCGCCGAGCGGTTCATCTCTTCGCGCCAATAGGCGGCCTTGGCCTCCAGCTCGGCGATGCGGGCGCGGGCCTCGCGGTCGTCCAGGCGGGCCAGCGGCTGGCCCTCCTTCACCGAATCGCCCTCGGCGGCCAGGATTTCGGCGATGCGACCCGGCGCCACGGGGGCGATGCGCGCCCATTTCTCGGCCTCCACCGTGCCGGTGGCGTAGATGGCCTCGACCGCCGGGCCGCGCCTGGGCAATGCCAGACTCACCTCGGGCGCGGACATCCGCCACCACCACCAGAAACCGGCGGCGGCGAGGCCCGCCAGGATCAGCAGCAGCGGCAATTGGCGGAGCAGGCGCTTGGTCATTTAACCAGGGCCCGCAGGACGTCTTCCACCCCATCCCAGGCCCGATTCAGCTCGGCATCGGTGGTGCAGTAGGGCGGCAGCAGGTAAAGGACGTTGCCGAGCGGGCGCAGCAGCAGGCCGCGTTCCAGGAAGGCGGCCTTCATCTTCGGCCCAATGCTGGCCTCGTAGCCCTTGCCGCCGCCGACGACGTCGAGCGCCGCCACCGTGCCGGTCAGCCGGGTATGGGCGACGTTGGCAAGCGACTTTAGGCCGTCCAGGCGTTCGCGGTGGATGGCCTCGATCGCCTTGATGCGCTGCTGGCAAGCGGGGCCTTCCAGCAGGTCGAGGGAGGCCAGGCCGGCGGCGCAGCCGATGGGATTGGCGGTGTAGGAATGGCCGTGCAGGAAGGCCTTGGACAGGTCCTGGCCCAGGAATGCCTCGAAGATGCCGTCGCGGGCCACGGTCATGGACAGGGCCAAGAAACCGCCGGTCAGTCCCTTGGACAGGCAGATCAGGTCGGGCGTGATGCCCGCCTTGGCGCAGGCGAAGATGTCGCCGGTGCGCCCGAAGCCGGTCATCACCTCGTCGAGGATCAGCAGCGAGCCATGCTCGCGCACCTTGGCCTCCAGCTTGACCAGGAATTCGGGGCGGCACATGCGCATGCCGCTGGCCCCTTGGATCAGCGGCTCGATGATCACGGCGGAGACGTGGTCGGGATTGGTGGAGAACATCATGTCCAGCGCGTCCAGCGCCGCATTCTCCTTGGCCTCCGCCTCCGCGTCGCCATTCCAGGTGGCGGGGAAGGGCACGGTCCGGACCGGAAACAGCATCTCCTTCCAGGCGTTGAAATAGCCCGATGAATGCCCGGCCGACATGGCCCCGGCGGTGTCGCCGTGATAGCCGCCCTCGAAGGCGATGTAGGTGGTGCGGTGTTGGCCTTTGTTGCGCCAGTACTGGTGCGCCAGCTTCAGCGCCACCTCCACGGCGGTGGAGCCGTCGTCGGAATAGAACGCCCGGTTCAGATCGCCGGGCAGGCGCTGGCAGACCCGGGCGGCGAGGCGCGCGGCGGGCTCGTGGGTGAAGTCGGCGAAGATCACCTGCTCGAGGCGCCCGGCCTGGTCGGCGACGGCCTGGGCGATGGCCGGGTTGGCGTGGCCGTGCAGGTTGACCCACCACGACGACACCATGTCCAGGTACTCGCGCCCGTCGGCGGCGAAGATGGTCGCGCCCTTGGCGCCCAGCGCCAGGATGGCCGGCTTGGCGGTGCCAGCCTGGGTGAAGGGATGCCAGACATGGCGGGCGTCCAGCGCCCGAAGATCGTCATAGGACAAGGTCATGGTTCACCCGGACAGGAAAAGGTGGGCGGCGGCAGGCCGGCGATGGTGGCGGCGGTGATTGCGGGCAGGGCCTCGATCTCGGCCAGCACGCGGATGGCGCCGAAATGCTCGACGGCTTCGCGGTTGGCGGGGTTCTTCTGGCCGTTCATCACCACGCCCAGGATGGGCACGCGGCGGCGGCGCAGGATCTCCAGCGTCATCAGGGTATGATTGATGGTCCCTAAGCCCGAACGCGCCACCACGACGGCCGGCAGTCCCAGGCGCTCCATCAGGTCGACCATCAGCGCCGCCTCGTTGATGGGGACCATGACGCCGCCGGCGCCTTCCACCACCAGGGCGCGATCGGTGGCGGGCGGCACCAGGGAGGACAGCTCGATGCGGGTCTTTTCCCGCCGCGCCGCTTCGTGGGGCGACAGCGGCGCGGCCAGCACCACCGCCGAATCATGGATGCGGGCGGCGGGGGCGAGGCGGGCGACGGAGTCGAAATCGGTGCCCTGATTCGAGCCGGTCTGGATCGGCTTCCAGTAATCGGCGGCCCAGTGCTGGGCCAGCCAGGCCGAGACCAGGGTCTTGCCCACGTCGGTGTCGGTGCCGGTGACGAAGACGCCCCTCATACGCGGTAATCCAGCAGCAGAATGTCCCAGGTGACGGTGCAGGGTTTCCCCATGGCCTTGATGATGCGCCGGAGTTGTCCCGGCGGCAACGGGCGATGGCCGGGCTTGGGCGTCTGGGCGCCCAGCGCTTCTAAGGATTTGAGGAAGTCCCGCCCGTCGGCATAGTCCAGGGTCAGGGGCTGGGACTCCACCTGGGCACCGGCAAGCATGGCGGCCAGGGCTTGCGCTTCGGGATAGTCGGGCACGCCGGAGTCCAGGCCCAGCGCCCGGTGCGCGTCCTTCCACTGGGCGAAGGTGCCGGCGCCTAAGGTGACGAGCAGCAGCCGCCCGCCGGGGGTCAGCAGGGCGGCCAGCCGGGCCAGGGTGGCGGGCAGGTCGGCGAACCACTGGGCCGCCAGGGACGAGACGATCATGTCGAACGGCCCGGTCACGTGGGGGGCCTCGGCATCCATCACCGCGAAGGAGACCTCCGGCAGGCGGGTGGCGGCGGCCTCGACCATGGCGGGGCTGAGGTCGGTGGCGAGAATGCGCGATCCCGCGGGCAGGGCGGCGGCCAGACGGCGGGTGAGCAGGCCGGTGCCGCAGCCCAGCTCCAGCACGCTGACGGGGGCGGAAAGGCCCCCCAGCCGCTCCACCAGGGCATCTGCGGCCCAGACCTGGGCGCGGGCGGCGGACTCGTAGGTGGCGGCGGCGGCGGAAAACGCCCCGGCGATGGCCTTCTTGCGGCTCATGCCTCCAGCCTCGCGGCGAACAGGCGGACCTGGGACGCCACCCAGTCGGGATGGGTCAGCGGCAGCAGGTGCCCCGCGCCCTCGGCCAGCACCAGGGTCTCGGGGGCGAAGCTGGCCAGGCTCATGCCCCGGGGCACGATGGGATCATTGGTGCCGGCCAATGCCAGGACCGGGCAGGGCAGCATGCGAAGCGTGGTGCGTTCGTCGCACTGGCCCAGCCAGGCCAGCGTTTCCTTGAGCGGCTCGGGGGCGATGGCCGAGGCGTCGGGGTCCTCGATGCCGCAGCGGGCGAGGAAGTCGGCGGTCACCTGCTGCGGCGCTCCGTCGAAGCGGGCCAGCATGCGTTCCACCAGACGGGGCGGCACGCCGTCCACGAAATTGGGCGAGCGGGTGAAGCGGGGAAAGGCGTTGACCGCCAGCAATCCGGCCCAGGGCCGGGGAATGTTGGCCAGCGCCCAGGCCAGCCCCATGGAATGGGCCAGGATCAGCGGGCGCGGCACCTTGGGGCGTTTGGGGCGGCCATAGAAGCCCATATCGACGCAATCGCCCCTGAAATCGGGCAGCCGCTCCAGCACCGGCATCCAGAAGCCGGCATCGAAGCCCCAGCCGTGGACGGCCAAGAGCGGCGGGCTCACCGCACGGTCTCCATGCATTCGAGGATGGCGGCCAGCAGCCGCTCGATGTCGGCATCGGAATGGACCGCCGACAGGGCGAAGCGGATGCGGCTGGTGCCGGGTGGCACGGTGGGCGGGCGGATGGCGATGCCCAGCAGGCCGCGCGCCTCCAGCGCCCTGGCCATATCCAGCGTGCGGCGCTCGTCGCCCAGGACCAGCGGCACGATCTGGCAGGCCGAGGGGCCGGTGTCCAGGCCGGCGGCCCGCAACCCTTCGCGCAGGTGGCGGGCCATCAGTTGCAGGCGGGTGCGCTCGCCTTCCAGGCGCGGCACCAGATCCAGGGCGGCGTCGATGGCGCCCAGCGTGGCCGGCGGCAGGCCGGTGGCGTAGATCAGCCCCGAGGCGCGGTTGATCAGCAATTCCCGCAGGCGGGCCGAGCAGGCCACATAGGCGCCGAAGCTGCCCATGCCCTTGGAGAAGGTGCCCATGGCGATGTCGGCGCCCATGCCCGGCGACAGGCCGAAGCCCTGGGGCCCCAGCACGCCGGTGGCGTGGGCCTCGTCCACGTAGAGAAAGGCGTCCCAGCGCCGGGCCAGGGCGGCCAGCGCCGCCATGTCGGTGACGTCGCCGTCCATGGAGAACACCGTCTCGGTGACGATGAAGCGCGGGCCGGGCTTGCCGGCATGGGCGGCGAGCAGGCTTTCCAGGTGGTCGAAATCGTCGTGGCGATAGCGGTAGCGCCGCGCCCCCGACAGTTCCAGCCCGGCATGCAGGCTGGCGTGGATCAGCTTGTCGGCGAAGACCAGGGGCTCGGCCCCCCACAGGGCCTTGTCCAGCAGGGCGGGCAGCACCGAGGCGTTGCACTGCCAGCCGCTGGCCAGGATCAGGGCGGCCTCGGTCTGCTTGGCCCGGGCGATCTTGGCCTCCAGCGCCTCCATGGCGGCCAGATGGCCGGTGACGAGGCGCGAGGCGCCCGAACCGGCACCGAATTCGTTCAGCCAGCGCCGCGAACGCTCCACCACTTCCGGGTGGCGCGACAGGCCGAGATAATCGTTGGAGGAAAAGTTGACCAGCTCGCGCCCGCCGACCCGCACGCGGCCGGCGGGCAGGGGCTCGACCGGACGCAAGACCCGCTTGCGCCCGGCCTGGTCCAGGCCGTCGAGAAAGTGTCCGATGCTGTCGTCCAGGCCCATCATCACCGCGACTTGATAGAGGGTTTTCGCTCCTGTTGCAAAGGGCGCATGCGGGGGACTACATTGCGGCCCCCGCAAGGCATCATAAGAGGACATGGCGGTGACGGCTCAGGCAGCAGTTGACATGGCGGCGAAGGACGACGGGCTCCGGCACGACTGGAGCACCGAAGAAATCGAGGCGCTGTTCGCGCTTCCCTTCAACGACCTGATGTTTCAGGCCCAGACGGTGCATCGCGCCAATTTCGACGCCAACCGCGTCCAGGTGTCGCGCCTGATCTCCATCAAGACCGGGTCCTGCCCCGAGGATTGCTCCTACTGCCCGCAAAGCGCCCACTACGCCACGGGGCTGGAGAAGGAAAAGCTCCTGGCGGTGGAAGAGGTGGTCGAATCCGCCCGCAAGGCCAAGGACGAGGGCGCGTCGCGCTTCTGCATGGGCGCCGCCTGGCGCGGCCCCAAGGGCGACGATTTCGAGGTGGCGGTGGCCATGATCGAGGGCGTCAAGGCGCTGGGCATGGAAACCTGCGCCACCTTCGGCCTTCTGGACAAGTGGCAGGCCCAGCGCCTGAAGGAAGCCGGCCTCGACTACTACAACCACAACATCGACACCAGCCCGGAGCATTACTCCGAGGTCATCACCACCCGTACCTTCCAGGACCGCCTGGACACCCTGGACGTGGTGCGCGACGCCGGGCTGCACGTCTGCTCGGGCGGCATCGTCGGACTGGGCGAGACGCGGACCGACCGCGCCCGCATGATCCAGACGCTGGCCAACATGCCCAAGCATCCCGACAGCGTGCCGATCAACCTGCTGATCCCCATCCAGGGCACGCCGCTGGCCAATGCCGAGCGTCCCGATTCCTTCGACTTCATCCGCACCATCGCCGTGGCCCGCATCACCATGCCAAAGTCGTTCGTCCGCCTGTCGGCCGGCCGCGAAGGCATGACCGAGGAGATGCAGTCGCTGTGCTTCCTGGCCGGCGCCAATTCGGTGTTCTGCGGCCAGAAGCTGCTGACCGCCAAGAACGCCGCTCCGGGCCAGGACAAGAGCCTGTTCGGCAAGCTGGGCCTCAAGCCCATGTGACGTGCCGGGTGGGAGGCCACGCGCCTCCCACCCGTTTCGGCCGATAGTGATACGACATCATTCCGATATCGCTTTTGGCTGATTTTTCTGCTGTCATAAAAGTGCAACAATTCTTCCGTTCCCAGCCTTATGGAGGAACGGATGAATCCGCAGCATCTGGAAATCGCCATTCATCTCGGCAGCGCCTGGGCCGCCGGCAGCCTGGTCGGGGCCGAGCGCAGCTTTCACGGCCGTCCCGCCGGTTTCCGCACCCATGCGCTGGTCTGCGTCGCCTCCGCCCTGTTGATGCTGGTCACCATCTATCAGTGGGAATGGCTGGGCGTGGTGCCCATGGAGACGGTGCGCACCGATCCCACCCGCATGGCCCAGGGCATCATGACCGGCATCGGCTTCCTGGGGGCGGGGGTGATCTTCAAGGAAGGCCTGACGGTGCGCGGCCTGACCACCGCCGCCTCCATCTGGATGACCGCCGCCCTGGGAATTCTGTTCGGCGTGGGGTTCTATTACCCGGCGGTGGCGGCGACAGTGGTGACGGTGGCCACCCTGGCGCTGTTCCGCATGGTGGAATACCGCATGCCGTCGCAGTTCTACGCCCACCACCTGCTGCGCTTCGCCCGCGACAAGGCCATGCCCGAGGCCGAGGTGAAGGGCCTGATCGAAGGCCACGGCTTCACCATCTCCAACATGAGCTACCGCCTGTGCGAGGGCGGCTCGGTGTTCGAATACAAGATGGTGATCCGCACCGCTGACCGCGACAACGTGGAACAGCTGGTGGCCGGATTGCGCGGTTTGGGCGACGTGCTGGAGTTCCGGGTGTCGCCGACGGGCGATTGATTGGAGGCCCCCACCCCGACCCTTCCCAGCGACGCTGGGGGGAGGGTTGGGGAGGGGGCCCTTATCCTTACGCCTTCGGCCGCTTGTCGATCACGCGGCGGGCCTTGCCCATGGAGCGCTCGATGGAGTTGGGGGCCAGCACGTTCACCTTGGTGCTGATACCGATATAGGACTTGATGTGGTGCTGCAGGTCCTTGGACGCGGCCACCAGGGCGCTGTCGTCGTAGGGCTGGTCGGCACGCACTTCCACGTTGACCGTCACCGAGTCCAGATGGCCGTCGCGGGTGACTTCCAGCTGGTAGTGGGGCGCCAGGCGGTAATCCTTGAGGATCAGCTCCTCGATCTGGGTCGGGAAGACGTTGACGCCCCGGATGATCAGCATGTCGTCCGACCGGCCGGTGATCTTGCCCATGCGCCGCATGGAGCGCGCCGTGCCCGGCAGCAGCTGGGTCAGGTCGCGGGTGCGGTAGCGGATGATGGGCAGCGCTTCCTTGGAGAGGCTGGTGAACACCAGTTCGCCCATGGAGCCGTCGGGCAGCACCTCGCCGGTGTGGGGATCGATGATCTCGGGATAGAAATGGTCTTCCCACAGGGTCAGGCCGTCCTTGGTCTCGACGCATTCGCAGGCGACGCCGGGGCCGATCACTTCCGACAGGCCGTAGATGTCCACCGCCTCGATGCCCATGCGGGCCTCGATTTCCTCGCGCATGGCCCCGGTCCAGGGCTCGGCGCCGAAAATGCCCACCTGCAGCGGGCAGGTCTTGGTGTCGATGCCCATGCGGTCCATCTCGTCGGCGATGGCCAGCATGTAGCTGGGGGTGACCATGATCAGCTCGGGCTTGAAGTCCATGATCAGCTGGATCTGCTTTTCCGTCTGGCCGCCCGACATGGGGATGACGGTGCAGCCCAGGCGCTCGGCGCCGTAATGGGCGCCCAGGCCGCCGGTGAACAGGCCGTAGCCGTAGGAGACGTGGCACTTGTCCTGGCGGCGGCCGCCGGCGGCGCGGATGGACCGCGCCATGACGTTGGCCCACATGTTGATGTCGTTCTGGGTGTAGCCGACCACGGTGGGCTTGCCGGTGGTGCCCGAGCTGGCGTGGACGCGCACCACGTCATCCATGGGCACGGCGAACATGCCGAAGGGGTAGGTGTCGCGCAGGTCCGACTTGGTGGTGAAGGGGAACTTGGCCAGATCCTTCAATTCCTTGAAGTCGTCGGGATGGACGCCCTTGTCCTGGCACTTCTTCCGGTAGTGCTCGACATTGTTGTAGGCATGGGTCAGCGACCATTTCATGCGTTCGGTCTGCAGCGCGGAAATCTGGTCGCGGCTGGCGATTTCGATGGGGTCGAGCAGTTCCTTGGCCGGCGGAACGCGGCGATGAGCGGTCTTAGACATAAACATCCTCCCGAAGCGGCGGGACCCTCTGTCGGGGTCTCCGCCAGGACAGTTACAGGTTAAACTTTCTCGATGACCATGGCGATGCCCTGGCCGACGCCGATGCACATGGTGGCCAGAGCCCGCTTGCCGCCGGTCTGGGCCAGCTGCAGCGCGGCGGTGCCGACGATGCGCGCCCCGGTCATGCCCAGCGGATGGCCGAGCGCGATGGCCCCGCCGTTGGGATTGACGCGGGCATCGTCGTCGGCGAGGCCGAGCGCCCGCGTGCAGGCCAGGGCCTGGGCGGCGAAGGCCTCGTTGAACTCCATGACGTCGATGTCGGCCAGTGAGAGGCCCAGGCGGGCCAGCAGCTTGTTGGTGGCCGGCACCGGGCCGATGCCCATGACGCGCGGCTCGACGCCGGCGGTGGCCATGCCCAGGATGCGGGCGATGGGGGTCAGGCCATGGGCCTTGGCGGCGGCCGGCGAGGCGATCAGCAGGGCGGCCGCGCCGTCGTTGACGCCCGACGCGTTGCCCGCCGTGATCGAGCCGCCGGCGCGGAACGGCGCCTTCAGCTTGGCCAGGGTCTCGATGGTGGTCTCGCGCGGGTGCTCGTCATTGGCCACCACCACCGGGTCGCCCTTGCGGGCGGGCAGAGTGACGGGAGAGATCTCCTGGCCCAGGCGACCGTTCTTCTGCGCCGCCGAGGCCTTGGCCTGGGAGCGGAGCGCGAAGGCGTCCTGGTCCTCGCGGGCGATCTTGAACTGCTCGGCCACGTTCTCGGCGGTCTCCGGCATGGAATCCGTGCCGTAGGCCTTCTCCATCTGGGCGTTGACGAAGCGCCAGCCGATGGTGGTGTCGTAGATGCGGGCGTCGCGGGAAAAGGCGCTGTCGGCCTTGTTCATGACGAAGGGCGCGCGGCTCATGCTTTCCACGCCGCCGGCGATCATCAGCTCGGCCTCGCCGGTCATCACGGCCCTGGCGGCGTAGCCCACCGCGTCCATGCCCGATCCGCACAGGCGGTTAAGTGTGGTGCCGCCGATGGAGAAGGGCAGGCCGGCCAGCAGCAGGGCCATGCGCGCCACGTTGCGGTTGTCCTCGCCCGCCTGGTTGGCGCAGCCGTAGGCCACCTCGTCCAGCAGGTTCCAATCCAGCCCGGAATGGCGCGCCATCAGCGCCTTGATGGGGTGGGCGGCCAGATCGTCGGTGCGAACGCCCGAAAGCACGCCGGCGTAGCGGCCGATGGGGGTGCGGGTGTAGTCGCAGATCAGCGCTTCGGTCATCTATGGATTTCCTTCGACGATATGGCCTTCGAGGATGCGGCACTGGCCGCGGAACAGGGCGACCACCTCGCCGGTCTGGGTGGTGACGGTGCAGTCGTAGGTGCCGTTGCGGCCCTTGCGGTGAATTTCCCGGCATTCGGCGACCAGATGGTCGCCCGCCCGAGCGGCGGCGGGGTAGGTGACGGTGCAAGACAGCGCCACCGCCATCCGGTTATAGGCGTTGCAGGCGTGGGCGAAGGCGGTGTCGGCCAGGGTATAGGTGATGCCGCCGTGGCAGATGCCGACGCCGTTGAGCATGTCGCCGGTCACGGTCATGGACAGGCGGGCATAGCCCGGACGAATCTCGTCCAGCCCGATGCCCAGCAGGCGCGATGCGGTATCGCGCTGGCTGAACGCCTCGCCGACGCGCTCGGCCAGGGCCTGGCGCTGGCTGTCCTCGGTTGCCCTGTGGGGCATCGTGTTTCACTCCCGCGGGTCTATCGCCCAATTTGGTATCGTAATACCGAATTAACCGGGGGTGCGTCAATCGGCAGATAAAAGGTGGGCAGCAAATGGAAGGTGGGGACAAACGAAAGCATGTTTCTCTTCGTCTCGGGGGCATACCCCAAGGAAGTAGTTTTCCTTGCAACGATTCCAGTACCGCATTACCGTCAGCCCTGGTGCGCAAAGGGTATAAGGAAGGCGCGACGTGCTTGTTATAAAAGCCGTTATAAAGAAGGTTCTGGGTATCGTGTTCTCCGGAATGACGATGTCAGAAATCTTCGATCTATTCCTGCCCACCCGCCAGTCAGCCTTCGTCCAACGCCGCCGTTCGCTTCTGATCCTGTCGCGCGTCCGGCTGGTGGCGGCGACCTTCGCCGTGCTGACGCCGTTGTGGATTCCGGTCGACCTGATCATCTTCGAAACCACGCTGGCCATGTATCTGGCGGCGCTGCGCGTGATGGCGTCCATCGCCTTCGTGCTGCTGGCGCTGTCCTATCGCGGTTCGGACAGCGTGGCGGTGGCCCGCTGGGGGCTGGTGTGGCTGTTGACCATTCCCACCGTGTTCTTCCTGATCAGCCATCCGCTGCTGGCCCAGTTCGCCATCAACGATCCGGCGCAGCAGGTGATCGCCGCCGGCTACGCCTTCCTGCCCTTCGTCATGGTGGCGGGCCTGTCGGTGTTTCCCATCACCGCCCTGGAAGGCGCGCTGCTGGGTCTGCCGCTGGTGGTGGCCTATTTCCTGACCGGCGTTCTGGGGTATCAGTTGCTGCCCTTCGCGTCCCATCTGGGCGCCCAGTGGCTTTTGCTGCTGCTGGCCATGGTGGCGACCCTGTCGGGCATGAGCCAACTGCACTTCATGAGCCAGTTGGTGGACCAGTCGTCCCATGACGGCCTGACGCGGGCCTATAACCGCCGGGTGGGCGAGGAAATGCTGGTGCAGCAATTCGTCACCGCCATGCGCTCGAAGATTCCGCTGTCGCTGGCCTTCGTCGACCTCGACAACTTCAAGTCCATCAACGACAAGTACGGCCACGAGGAAGGCGACAACGCGCTGCGCGCCGCGTCCACCTCGCTGCGCAAGGTGCTGCGCCGGGGCGACATCCTGATCCGCTGGGGCGGCGAGGAATTCCTGGCGGTGATGCCCAACACCGATCCGGCGGGGGCCGCCATCGCCGTCGCCCGTCTGCGCTCGGCCGGCCTGGGCATGCGTCCCGACGGACGGCCGTTGACCGCCTCCATCGGAGTGGCCGAGCGCATCGCCGACGGCACCGAAAGCTGGAACGAACTGGTCGAGCGCGCCGACCACCGCATGTACGCCGCCAAGCAATCGGGCAAGGACCGGGTGATCGGCTGCGGCGACGTGCTGTTGGCCGAAACCGCCGCCTGACCGCCCGGTTCCCGGATCAGCCCAGCTCGAAGATCCCCTCGATCTCCACCGCCACGTCCAGCGGCAGGGACGGCGCGCCCACCGCGACGCGGGCGTGGCGGCCGGCCTCGCCCAGCACCTCCGCCATCAGGTCCGAGGCGCCGTTGATCACCTTGGGCTGGTCGGTGAAGGCGGGCGTGCAGGCCACGAAGGCGGTCAGTCGCACCAGGCGCCGGATGCGCTCGATATCGCCGCCGGAAGCGGCGCGGGCCTGGGCCAGCAGGTTGATGGCGCACAGCCGCGCCGCCCGGATGCCGTCCTCGATGGAAACGCTGTCGCCCAGCTTGCCGGTTACCGCCAGCTTGCCGTTTTCCAGCGGCAACTGGCCGGAAATGAACACCAGGTTGCCGGTCTGCACGAAGGGCACGTAATTGGCCACGGCGGCCGGCGGGGTGGGCAACTCGATGCCCAGCTGCTTCAGGCGTTGGCTGATGGGGCCGCTCATTCTCCGCTCCTGACAGGTGGTGGTGGGGCGGACAGACTATCGCCTGCCGACCCGCCTGTCATCCACGCCTGCGTTGCCGGCATGGGGCCATGCAATCATGGGGATTGTTGCGGCGCACAATGGTTCCATATGCTTCTTGAAGTCATTCAAGAGCAGGTGTCCCATGTCCCTTTCCCCCACCGTCCGGCCTTGCGCTCCCTCTCCGGTGTCCGAGGGCCGCACCCTCCTGGGTCTGGCCGCCAGCTTCCTGGACAGCCGCATCGTCGCCCCCCTGGCCCTGCATATGGAGCGGGCCCGCCTGCGCGATGAACTGGCCGGGCTGGATCATCGCGAGCTGAAGGATATCGGCATCAGCGATATCGACAGCTTCGTGGCCGGCTGGCGCCCCAACGCCTGATCAACTGGCCCGGTCAGCGAGCTTGAGCCAGCCAGGACTCGATGTCCTGGCGGCTGAGGGTTCCGGTCCGGGATTCCCGTTTGCCCGAGGCCGAGACCAGGATGGTCAGGGGCAGTTCGCCCCGCCATTCGCGGTCGATCTCGAAGCGGAGCTTCTCGACGAAGGAATCGGCGAAGCCCCAGCTTTCCACCTTGTCCAGGCCGGCCCGTTTCAGGGTGCGTTCCACCTTCGGCGTGTCCTCGGGCGGGTCGGTGGTGACCAGGACCACGTCCATGCCGGCGTTCCTGGCGGTCTCGCGCCATTGCGGCAGTTCGGCGAGGCAGGGGGCGCAGGTCAGGGACCAGAAATGCACCACCAGCGGCCGCCCGGCATGGGCCTGCAGCAGAGTCTGCCACGATCCGCGGAGGAAGGGGCGGGGGTCGGCCGAGGCGGCAGCCGGCGCCATGGACAGCAGGACCAGGATCGCCGCGACAACTCTGTTCAGCATGGATTCTCCGTTCGCCCCCTTGCTTGGGGCGGACCCTAATTGTGGCAGCGGCCCCCCGGCGTTGACAACGGTCAAGGCCGTGACGTTTCGTCACTGTTGATCACCTGGGGGGCGGCGTGCTTCAATTCGCCCGCTCTGTTGGGGAGATGACGTGCATGTGGTTCAGATCGGTAAGAGGCGGTATCGCCGCCGTCGCCCTGTTATGCCTGGTGGGAGCGCCGGCACGGGCCCGCGATCTGGTGGTGGGCGTCGAAGCCATCGACTATTCCCCGGTCTACGGCGTCATCGACGGCCAGTTCAAAGGGGCGGCGCGGGAGATTCTCGACGCCTTCGCCAATGCGGGGGGGCATCGGCTGACGTTCCAGGCCCTGCCGGTCAAGCGGCTTTACGCCGAGCTGAACCACGGCGGCATCGACCTCAAATTTCCCGATTCGCCCGATTGGCAGCCGGCCCTGCGCCAGGGGCGGACCACCGCGTTTTCCAAGCCGGTGATCCATTACATCGACGGAACCATCGTCCGGCGCGAGGTGCTGTCCCAAGGTCCGGAAGCCATTCACAGCCTGGGCACCATCGCCGGCTTCACGCCCTTCGCCTGGGGCGAGCGCCTGAAATCGGGCGCGGTGGAGCTGAAGGAGAATTCGTCGTTCGAGCAATTGCTGCGCCAGGTCCATACCAAGCGCGTCGACGGCGCCTACTGCAATGTGGCGGTGGCCCTCAACGCCGCCGATTCCATTTCCGGTCTGGCGGGAAACCTGGCCTTCGCCCCCAATCTCCCCCATGCGGCCGACAGTTACCGCCTGTCCTCGGTCAAGGCCCCCGAGATCGTCGCCGAGTTCGATGAATGGCTGGGCAAGAACGCCCGCCTGGTGGCCGAGATCATCGCCCGGACCGGGGCGGAGCGGGGAGTCAGGTAGGCGCCATTGGGGCCGGAAGGCTGAACCGCACCACCCCGCCCGACGGCGAGGGCTCGACGATGACGCGCCCGCCATGGGCGCGCAGGATGGCCCGGCACATGGGCAGGCCCAGGCCGGTATGGTCGGGGGCCCGGCCGTGGGTCACCTCGAAGACCTCCAGGACCTTGTCGACGATGCCGGGATCGAAGCCCGGACCGTTGTCGCTGACCGTGAATTCCCAGCAATCGTCGCCGCGAACGGCCGAGAGGCTTACGGCCGGCGGAACGCCTGGGCGGGCATGGCGCAGGGCGTTGTCGAACAGCTCGTCCAGCACCTGCGAGATCATCCGTTTGTCAGCGATCAGGGCGGGCAGGGGGGAAAGGTCGATCCGCGCTTCGGTTCCTCCCCGTTCCAGGGCCTTGGCGCGGGCCTGGGCGGCAAGCTGGGCCATGTCGCAGGTTTCCAGCCTGGGTTCCTCGGTCAGGGCGGCCACGTAACGCTGGAAATCGCGCAGCAAGGCGCCGAGATGCGCGGTTCCCTCGGTGATGGAGGCGCACCATTCCATCAGTTCGGTCTCGTCTGCGGCGATTCGCCGCTGGATGCGCTGGGCGCTGATGGCCATGGGGCGCAGCGGTTCCTGCAGGTGGTGGGCGGTCACCATGGCCAGGCGCCGCAATTCGCCATTGGCCTCCTCCAGCTTGATCGCCCGCGTGTCGGCCAGTGTCTGGGCGGCCTCCAACCTGGCATTGCTGCGCGAGACCTGGGCGTAGCTTTCGTGCAGGTTGACGGTGAGCGCGTTGAACGAATCCACCAGCTCGGCCAGTTCGTCGCGCCGCCCCCGCCGGGCCAGTTTCAGCGGCGGCGAATCCGCCTCGGTGCCCATGGTGCGGAAATGGGCGGCGATGGCGGTGATGTGGCGGGTCACCACCAGATGGACGATGTAGAAGATGAAGGCCGAGACGATCAGCGTCTTGATGAATTGCGACAGCAGGATCAGCGCCACCCGGTCGGCCAGGCGGGCGTAGACGCCGTCCAGGCTGGCCGTGGCGACCATGACTCCCAACTGCCGGGTTCCCCGCTCGTCGGTGCGGGTCAGCGGCATGGTCCGGCTGATGACGTGGGCCCCGGCCGGGTTTCCCATGGCCAGGACGATGGGCGAGCGCAGGCCCTCGCCGATTTCCCGGACCTCCAGGGACCGCATGTCGGGCAGCCGCAGCAGGCCTTCCAGCTGCAGCCGCAGATACTCTGTGTCCACGTTCCACAGGCTGACGGCGATGCTGTCCAGACTGCCGCGCTCGATCTCGTTCAGGCGGCCCTCGATGGCCACCACGTCGCGGTGGTAGTCCACATAGAGCTGGGCCGCCGTAGAAATCAGGGTGATCAGGGAGCTGAAGCCCAGAATCAGAAGCAGCAGCCGGGTCGCCAGCCCTGTCCTGCGTCCGGATGCGGCGAGGCCGACGGAGTCCCGCATCAGTGATAATCCCGGCTGGCCTTGATGCGCTCGATGCTGCCGTCGGCGATCATGGCGCGGATGGCGGCATTGATCGCCGGCATGACCTCCAGGCGGCGCGATCCCTTGGCGCACTGGAAGCGAAGCAGCATCTGGGTCAGCTCCAGGCTCTCGCCCAAATGCCGGGCCAGCCCGTTCTGCTCCGCCAAAAAGGCGATGGTCGGCAAGGCGCCCGCCACGGCGTCGACGCGGCCATGGGCCAGTTTGTTGAGGCCCTGGAGATAATCGGTGTCGTATTGCCGGTGGACCGAATCGTCGCCATCGAAGCGGGGCCCGAGCGGCAGGCCACGCAGCACCGAGACCGACAGGCCGCGCAGATCCTCATGGGAGCGCAGGCGCAGGCCCGTGCGGGCGATCACGCCCACCGGATGGCTGGAGATCGCCTCGCCCTGAACCATGAACGGCGCCCATTGCTCGTTCCAGATCAGGATGGTGCAGTCCTGGCGGCTGGTCTCCAACTCGCGGGGGATGCGGGCGAAGGGCTGAAGCTCGATCTGGATGTCCAGGCCGGTCCGCCGGCTCAGCTCGGCGACGATGTCCGGAAACACACCCTCCGCCTTGCCGGATTTCGGCTCGACACTGGCCCAAGGCGCGGTGTCGATGGTGACGAAGCGAACCGGCTCGGCTGCCGCCGTTCCTCCCAGGAACAGGCACAGGGCCAGGATCGCCATCAATCTGGCGGCATGAACCGACATTGCTCCATCCCCACTCGGTCCCGCATCGCCTCCAACGATGACGGAGGACCGATTCGACGGTAGCGAATTTGATGTGTACGTGCAATCACCTACGTCCTGGGGCGGGGCGCTTACTTTCGTCATATTTCATGTAAATCTGATACGAGTTGTGGGGCGTCCCTTTCCGCCCTCCGATGCTAGGATCAATAGGTCGAAGAACGATGGGAGGGGGGCATGACATTCAATCTGAAGGATGTGCGTGACCTGTTGTCCCATCTCGAGGCCGAGGCCGATGGCCGGGACGTCGAGGGCGAACTGGCCCGGGCCGAGGCCGAGCGCCTGATGGTGCTCTATCCGGGAATGGTCAACATCCTGGCTCCCATCGCCGAGCGTCACTCTCGGCAAGCCGCCTGAACCGGCGGGAACTCTCCCCCCTTCATTGACCCCAACCCGCCCGGGCTGGGGTCTTTTCTTTGTCCGCCCCAAGGCGGCGGGCAAAAAAATGGGGCCGGCCCCCGGGGGAGGGCCGGCCCTTCGTTACGCGGATCGAGGAGATTAAGTTCGAATCCGCGCCGGTGTGAGGCACACCATAATATGCCTCAGGTGTCCAGATAACCCATTGATTTTTAATGGTCTGGATGGTGGCCGCGTAGCTAAATCTGGCCGAAACGAATCAACTGACCGCCGCAGAATGCGTCAAAAGCCATGCGGTCGTCCAGCTATATCTGGTATGAGTAAAAAAATGGCGCACCACATATCCACGTGATGCGCCAGATGGCGGTACTCGGATGATCTCAGGCCGTGGGCAGCTCGGCACGGCGATAGAACGTGGCCCCAACTGCCTTTGGATCAAACGCAGGCTCGATACCGAGGCCCCCCAACCAAGCCCTGACGGTGCCCGGAAACAATCGCTTCTCCTTGCTTAGGGTGGACAGTGACACATACTTCGTATCGAACTCGTCCAGATCTTTTGGCTCGATGATCATCTGAATGCGTTTTGTTACGGGGTTGTGGGCGCTGCCGGCAGGGAGCCTCCCGTTTCTGGTCAACCCGCATATAACATTTCGCGTCCACCGCATTCGTGCTTCGACTTGGCTAATGGAGAGGCCGGTGCGTTCAGGCTTAAGCAGTGCTGCCTGAATTTCCTTGGGATCGACCAAGATCGACATGAAACCAGCGATGTCCGCTTGGCGGTATATGCGGTCCAATGTGCCGTCGAGGATCATACGGACCACCGTTACCGTCGAGCAGTTGGCCCGTTTCGCAGCAGTCGGGATTTGGGCGACGTCGATATTTTCGGGGACGGGGCTGCGGGCTCGCGCAGTCAATCGTTCGAGAAAGATATCCAAGTCGCGCTTATCAAACCCATGGTCTTTCAGTACGCCACCCGCCTTGATGAACGGGGTGACAATCCCGGCCTTATGCAGCAGATCGAATTGGATGCGGGGTGTGTTGACGTATTTTCCTGCTGCACCTTTGGGGAGGCAGCGAAGTATCCGTGCGAGGATGCTGGAAGTTCTGTCGTCGGCGAGGAAAGTGGCCTTGTGGGCGCTGAGATGGGCGGCATCGGCGTTCAGCACTCCCGTGGAAACGAGCAGACGCTGAAGCCGCTTCGGATGCATCCCTGTTTCTTCCGAGGCCGTCAGAACGGATCGCAGACGCTCATTGCCTGGGATGATCCCGTAAATCGGCTCGTTTGCCGCCCCATTCGATCAGCGGCGGAACCTCGTCAAGCCCGACGTGGCAGACAGCGAATTTGGCTGCCCCGACGACTGGATGCAGGAGTGACCACCATGGACGACCTTGAACACTTGATTAACACCATGGACTCTGCCCGACACCAGCGTTTCGACCTGTCTCGCCGGCTGTACGGTCGCTATATCACGACCCTGCGGGACAAGACGCTCAGCGGCGAGGTGAAGCGATGGGTGGACGGTACCATTGCCTCACTGTCTGGCGCACACCCTGAAGGACGGATACTGGCGGTCATCGGAGCCTCCGGCACCGGCAAAACCTGGGCGATTGAGCGGGCAATCGATTCGATTCCCGGCCTTAAGGAGGCGATCCTTTGCGTTACCGCGCCGCGACCATGTCCTGCAGGCGGCCGAGCGCCCCGATTACGACGGCTCGATCCTGGTCGGTGATTTTGCGGCAGCCTACGCGGCTGAACGAAGCTGCGAACGCTCGGAAAACATCTTCTTGTCGCCCAGGTGGCACGAGATCAGGCCAGAGAACTCCCGCCTTCGAGTTGACCCAACAAGGGAGGGAAACTGACCATGCTCAGGCTCCGCGTCCCCCTTCTCCCCGGCGAAAGTGCCACCAGCTTCTGCTCACGTCTCGCCCATAGGAACCGGTGCCCGTCCGTTGGGGAATTTTGCCGCGACATGGGCTTTGCGTTTCGCGACGTAATCACCGGCACTGACGAGGCCCTTTTACAGCTCGCGAACCTCGGTGGGGCCGATATCGAGCAACTACGGTCCTGTGCCCTAAGGTTTGACGGATTCGACTACGCCTGCGGAAACAACCTGATCGAGCCCGCCCTCCGACGCTCTATGAACCAACTCATGGTGTGTCCGGCTTGCGTCGCAGCCGATCTTTCCCGGTGGGGTGATGCTGGCGCAGCAGCCCCCGCCGGCCGGACGGCTTGGCTCCTTACCCCGGTCTCGATCTGCGTCGAGCACCACGTCGCCCTGGTCGCTGCCGATATTCGGCCCAAGAATGCACATTGGCGGGCTGCTGAATTCCACGATTTTGCCTCCCGAATTCAGCCCTTCCTTCGGGAGATCGAACACCAATTGGATACTGCTGAACGGAGAGTACCAACCGAGTTGGAGTGCTATCTCCATGCACGCCTCAGCGCCACCAAGCCGGCGATCAACGAATTGGTTGATGCTTTACCTTTCTATGCCGTCCCCCAGGCCAGCCTAGTCATCGGTACATTCCTCCGCTTTGGCCCCAGGGCAGGCCTGAAGCACCTCTCCGATGATCAGCGACGCGAGGTGGAAACTACCGGATTCGACATCCTCAGCGCCGGTCAAGACGCTCTTCGCGCCGCCCTTCGTGCCGGCATGGAGCATTGGCCCAAGGGCAAGAACGCGGCCGGTGCAAACGCTTTCTTTGGAACCCTTCACACCTGGCTTCTTTATCGAAAGGGGGACAGCGCCTATGAGTTTCTCAGAAATGCGATTCGCGAGGTGATGGTATCAGCCACCGCAATGCGGGCATAGGCCCGTCCGGCTCGCCCGATGACGTTCTTGAACTCGGATATATCGATCAGTTCGCCATAGCGATGGAGAGAGTGCATGACGACGGCGGTGGCGGACAGATTGAGCCCCTGCGCCAGTGTCGGTGACGAAATGGTGACCTTGAGGACGTTGTCGCGTAGCAGGCGCTCGACTTCTTTGCGGTAGGCCGTAGGCAGGGCGCCGTGGTGCAGTGCAACGCCGAGGCGCAGGCACTTGAGGATGGCGCTGTCGGGTCCGAGCCACTCTTCGCCGAGGGCGATTGCTGTGTTGAGGACGGCAGGAGCGGCCCCGAGCAACGAGCTTAGCGCGCTGCGCTCATGGAGATCGACGATCACATCTGCAAATGGCTCGACGCTGCGCCGCTCCGGGCAGAAAATGAGGACAGTCTGTCCATCCTCGACCAGCCGCCAGGCCGTCGCGAGACAGAGTTCTCGCTGGTCGCCGGGGAAAAGGCGGGTACGACGCTTCTTTGGCGGCACCCAGTTCGGAGGTGCGCTCCCTGTAAGGAAACGCTGGACCCAGGGGCGCTCGTCGCCGACACGTAGGTTCAAGCGCGCAGTGGGCGATGACCAGACGACCTCACCGAACCGCAGCCGGGTCGGCCGCCAATCATGCTTGATCAGGCCGCCCGGGTGATCCCGCCGCAGCCACCCAGCAAAGTCGTCGAGTTGGTCGCCGTCAGGTAGGATTGCAGATAGGCAGACGATCCGGCGCTGGTGCGCGTCCGGGCGGCGAAGCAGCCGTTGGATCTGCACCTCGTAGCGGACCTCGCGCTCATTGAGGCCGATCATGTGACCTTCGTCGAAGACGAGCAGGCCGACGTCATCAAGAAGGGACGGGTCGTTGCGGAGCGCGAAGTCGAGCTTCTCCGGGGTCGCGACGACGATATCGCGTTCACGGATCGCATCCTCATCGAAGCCGCTTACACCGATGCTACCATAGAGCGCCGAGATCGTTTTGCCGAGCGGACCGAAGGTCCGCTGCAGGGTCGTTTCGGTTTGCGCTGACAGCGCGCGCAGTGGCGTGATGAAAACCACTCGCTTGCCGCCGGCGAGGCAGCGCAGGATGCACAGCTCGGCGATGCGTGTTTTGCCAGCGCTGGTGGGCAGCGATACCACTAAATCATCGGATTGGTCCACCGCGCGGGTTGCTGCCTCGATCTGTGACGGCCACAGGTCGACCTCAGCCTTCTCCCGCCGTTGGAGTAGCGCGATGAACAACTCGCGCATTCGAGGCCAGTCAGCTGCTTCGCTGCCAACGGGCTGGAGCGGCACCTTCTCATGGAAGGTGTTCGACCAGAGGTCCGACAGTAGGTGGATCGCTATTCGATACGTCCACCATTGCGGCAGCATATTCATCTCGCTGCAGATGGAGAGACCTGTCCGAAGCTGCTCCATCGCCTGATCGAGCAGTGGCTTCTCGCCGCGTTCCAGCGCAAGAAGGAATATCGACATGGCCGCAATGAAGACGTCGGTCAGTGCCGTGTCGAGTCCGTCGAAGAGGAGCGCGCTGTCGCCATAGGCCAAGTCGGCATCTGCCTCGGCTTGATCGAGGTTAGCCTGAATGGCGGCCGCAATTCGGGCATCGCTGCCTTGGCCAGATGCCCGATAGTCGAGCACATTGGCGCGCAGGGCGGTGAAATTTCGCCGCATCAAAAGGGCAAGCAGCCGTTCTGTATTCGCGAAATTTTCGTCGGCTTCTACGAGCGCGAGCAGGGAGTATGCTCGGGCGGAGAGATGCGCGAGATGATAGCTCGCTGCGGCAATGATGAAGTGGAAGTCCTGATCGGCCTCCTGGCGATTCCCCTTGGCGATCACGGCCTCAAGGGCGGTGGCCGCCTGCTCGAAGGCGGTGCGCGCCTGTGCAGCGTTACCGCCGAGTTCACGCAGGCGAAGGCCGAGGTTGAGAAGGGCATAGCCGTAGGAATGCAAGTCGTAGCTGAGTTGCGGGGCAAAGGCCGGGGCGTCGGGCGGAAGCACGCCATCTCGCCAAATTATTGCGCGCGCCTGGCCGCGCGCAATAAGGCGGCCGCGAAAGCCGGCGGTTGCCGCTTCTGCGATGTCAGCCGCGATTGCCTCAGGCGTTGTTGGCATCGGCAATCACTCGCTCATAGACGGCGCCGATGAAGGCGGCGTGCCCCTCTACATGCAGGCCGATCCCCCACTGATTGATTGGTCCCCGGTAAGACTGCAGCGAGGCCGTTAACAAGGCCTCCGGCGCATTGCCGGAAAAGGTGAAGAGCAGATGTCGGACGTTTTCCGCCCGGATTCCATGCTTGAGCAACGCGTCATCGATCGCGTCGGCGAGTGGCAGATTGTCCAACTCAAGAAGGCGTGCCGAGATGAAGGAAAGCGCGTGGGCAGACGGTAGTCCACCATCTTTGTCCAGGCCGGCCCGGGCTTCGGTGAGGACCTGGGCTGTCAGGCTGGCGCGGCTCTTCGCCTCCGTTTTTAGGAAATGGAGGCGCTGGGTCTGGGCGTCTTGCAGAATGCCAATGACGTCGTCGCCGCGCATAGCCATGTTGCGATGGTCTTTCCAGCGCAGACGCTTAATCGGAGCTTGATAGCCGCCGCTATGCGCATCAATCCATTCCGTTGCGAAGATTTCGCCAAGATCCCCGGAGCGGATCGCCTTCGTGGTCGGGAGCTTGCCCTGGACCAGCGCAGCCGCAGCCGACTTTCCAAGACGGGCGAGTGCGCGTGCCACCTGTTCTTCCGACGCGTAGTGCCCCGGCACGACGGCCGCCGTTGCCTGAATTCCATTCGGAAGGCTTGCGGCTTGGCCGGTCATCACCCTGCGGAAGTGGTTGCCGATCTGCTCGTCCACCGAAAGGCACCAATCATTGAACTGCACCACGCCTTGCCTCCTAGCGCGAGCCAGTGTCCCAATGGTCGCCCCCTATTTGTTCCCCAATTTTGGGCCGACTCTCTGTTGAGAGCCGGCCCTTAAATGAGGGCCCCAAGAGAGGAAAGAACGGTCCCTCAAAACTGGCTGCGGCATGCTGTTGCTTCGTTTGGGCCAGGTTATGCCGCGCACCGGCCAAACTATGGTGCGCGGCATAGCCGGGTTGGCTTGGTTTAGGAGCAGCCGGTGGTGCCGCCGCAGGTGTCGCACTTCAGGCAGGTGCCGTTGCGCACCAGGGTGAAGTTGCCGCATTCGGGGCAGGCGTCGCCTTCATAGCCCTTCATGCGCGCCGCGCGGATCTGTTCGGCGCGGGCGTCGAACTCCTGGATCAGGGCTTCGGCGTTGACCGCGACGCTGACCGCCGATTGGGCGGCGGCCGCCAGCTGCATGGCGCCGCCCGAGATGTCGGCCGACACCGAGGTGGGGCCCGAGCCCCGCGTCATGAACAGCAGGTTGGACGAGCGCACGTAGCCGCGCGACGCCACCTTCTCGACCACCGCCAGCTGCTGGGCGGCGGCGGCGGCCACGGCGGCCTCCGGCAGGTTCTCCTGGGCGCCGCGGCCCACGGTGTCGGGGGTGAGGTCGGCGGGCTCCACATGGGCCAGGTCGTTACGGCCGAGATAGGAGATGGCCAGCTCGCGGAAGATGTAGTCCAGGATGGAGGACGACATCTTGATGGTGTCGTTGCCTTCCACCATGCCCGAGGGCTCGAAGCGGGTGAAGGTGAAGGCCTCCACGAACTCCTCCAGCGGCACCCCGTACTGCAGGCCCACCGAGATGGCGATGGCGAAGTTGTTCATCATGGCCCGGAAGGCGGCGCCTTCCTTGTGCATGTCGATGAAGATCTCGCCCAGCTTGCCGTCCTCGTACTCGCCGGTGTGGAGATACACCTTGTGGCCGCCGACGATGGCCTTCTGGATGTAGCCCTTGCGGCGGTCGGGCAGCTTGCGCCGGGCGTGCACCTGGGAGATCACCCGCTCCACCATGCGCTCGGCGACGATCTCGGTGCGGGCCGCCATGGAGGCGTCGGCCAGATCGTCGGCCAGCTCGCCCGCGTCTTCCAGCAAGGCGGCCTGCAGCGGCTGCGAAAGCTTGGAGCCGTCGCGGTACAGCGCGTTGGCCTTGATGCCCAGACGCCAGGACAGCATGTAGGCGTTCTTGCAATCCTCGACCGTGGCGTTGTTGGCCATGTTGATGGTCTTGGAGATGGCGCCCGAGATGAAGGGCTGGGCGGCGGCCATCATGCGGATGTGGCTGTCCACCGACAGGAAGCGCTTGCCGATGCGGCCGCAAGGGGACGCGCAGTCGAAGACGGCCAAGTGCTCGTCCTTCAGGAAGGGCGCGCCTTCCAGGGTCATGGCGCCGGTGACGTAGGTGTTGGCGGCGTCGATCTCCTGGCGCGAGAAGCCCAGGAAGGCCAGCATGTCGAAGCTGTAGTCGTCCAGCTTCTCCTTGGGGATGCCCAGGGTCTCGGTGCAGAACTGCTCGCCCAGGCCGTACTTGTTGAACACGAACTTGATGTCGAAGGCGCTTTCCAACTGGGACTCGATCTTGTCCAGCATGGAATCGTCGAAGCCCTTGGCCTTCAGGGTGTCGTGGTTGATGTGCGGCGCGCCGCGCAAGGAGGCATGGCCGACCGCGTAGCGGATGATCTCGGCGATGTCGCCTTCGTTGTAGCCCAGATTGGCCAGCGCCTCGGGCACCATGCGGTTGATGATCTTGAAGTAGCCGCCGCCGGCCAGCTTCTTGAACTTCACCAGGGCGAAGTCGGGCTCGATGCCGGTGGTGTCGCAATCCATCACCAGGCCGATGGTGCCGGTGGGGGCGACCACGGTGGCCTGGGCGTTACGGAAGCCGTGCTTCTCGCCCTTGGCCAGCGCCTCGTCCCAGGCCTGGCGGGACGCGGCCAGCAAAGGCGCGTCGGGGCAGTTGGCGGCGTCCAGCGGCACCGGGGTGACCGACAGGCCCTCGTAGCCGGTGCCCATGCCATGGGCGGCGCGGCGATGGTTGCGGATCACCCGCATCATGGCGGCGCGGTTCTTCTCGAAGCCCTCGAAGGCGCCCAGCTCCTCGGCCATGTCGGCGGAGGTGGCGTAGGACTCGCCGGTCATCAGGGCGGTGATGGCGCCGATCAGGGCGCGGCCCTTCTCGCTGTCATAGGGAATGCCGGCGGCCATCAAGAGGCCGCCCACATTGGCGTAGCCCAGGCCCAGCGTGCGGAACTCGTAGGAGAGCTCGGCGATCTTGGGCGAGGGGAACTGGGCCATCAGCACGCTGATCTCGAGGACCATGGTCCACAGCCGGCAGGCGTGGCGGAAGCCCTCGACGTCAAAGGAGCCGTCCTCGTTACGGAAGCACAGCAGGTTCAAGGACGCCAGATTGCAGGCGGTGTCGTCCAGGAACATGTATTCCGAGCAGGGGTTCGACGCGTTGATGCGGCCCGATTCGGGGCAGGTGTGCCACTCGTTGATGGTGGTGTCGAACTGGATGCCCGGATCGGCGCAGGCCCAGGCGGCTTCGCCGATCTGCTCCCACAGGTCGCGGGCCTTCAGCGTCTTGGCGATCTTGGTCGAGTTGCGGTGCTTCAGGTTCCACTCGCCGTCATTGATCACGGCGTTCAGGAAGGCGTTGTCCACGCGCACCGAGTTGTTGGAATTCTGGCCCGAGACGGTCAGGTAGGCCTCGGAATCCCAGTCGGTGTCCAGCACCGGGAAGTCGATCTGGGTATAGCCCTGGCGCGCGAACTGGATGACACGCTGCAGGTAGTTCTCGGGGATCTCGCACTTGCGGCCGTCGATGATGGCCTTCTTCAGGCGCTTGTTGATCTTGGGGTCGAAGCGGGCCTCGCCGTCCTGGCCGTCCCACTCGCGGCAGGCGGCCATCACCTCGGTCAGGCAGCGCTGGGCGAGGCGGGAACCGGCCACCAGGGCGGCCACCTTCTGCTCTTCGCGCACCTTCCACGAGATGAAGTTCTCGATGTCGGGGTGGTCCACGTCCACCACCACCATCTTGGCGGCGCGGCGCGTGGTGCCGCCCGACTTGATGGCGCCGGCGGCGCGGTCGCCGATCTTGAGGAAGCTCATCAGGCCCGACGAGCGGCCGCCGCCCGACAGCTTCTCGCCCTCGCCGCGCAGCCGCGAGAAGTTGGTGCCGGTGCCCGAGCCGTACTTGAACAGGCGGGCTTCACGCACCCACAAATCCATGATGCCGCCTTCATTGACCAGGTCGTCCTCGATGGACTGGATGAAGCAGGCGTGGGGCTGGGGATGCTCGTAGGCGGACTTGGAGCGGACCAGCTTGCCGGTCTTGAAGTCCACATAGGAATGGCCCTGGCCGGGGCCGTCGATGCCGTAGGCCCAGTGCAGGCCGGTGTTGAACCACTGCGGAGAATTGGGGGCGCCCATCTGGCGGGCCAGCATGCAGGCCATCTCGTCGCGGAAGGCCAGCGCGTCGTCCTCGGCGTTGAAATAGCCGCCCTTCCAGCCCCAATAGGTCCAGGTGCCCGCCAGGCGGTCGAACACCTGCTTGGCGCTCTTCTCGCCGACGATGCGCTCTTTCTCGGGCAGCTTGGCCAGGGCCTCGGCATCGGGCTCGTGGCGGCACAGCCAGTCGGGCACGCCCTTTTCGGCGACGCGCTTCAGCTTGGCGGGCACGCCGGCCTTGCGGAAATACTTCTGGGCCAGGACGTCGCAGGCCACCTGCGACCAGTCGGCGGGGACCTCGATGTCGGCGGCGGAGAACACCACCGAACCGTCGGGGTTGCGGATCTCGCTGGTCGCCTTGCGGAACACGATTCCGTCGTAGGCGGTTTCGCCGGACTTGGTGTAGTGACGCTGGACGCGCATTTTGGCCCCTCTGCTCCGCTTGATCCCTGGACGATCCTGCCGAAGCGGACACAGCAGAGGACGGTCGGCGCCCCGCTGCGGGCGCGTCTCCCCCCTTCTCCCGTGTCGTCCACAATATCTTGTGGTCTTCCCTCGACAGAGACGCAGCCTATGTCATTCCGTTCATCGTCGTCAAATGAATCTTCATGAGTCATTCACATCATATTGTGTTCAAATTTTATGGATTATGGCATCCCTAGTGGTGCCGCGGCTCTCCCGCAGGCGCAGATCAAGGGATTGGAGTGTGGTGCTTAACCCCTCTGGACGGGGAGGGTGCCTTTTGCCTATAGTCCGCCCGACATTTGTTTCGCGAGGATCGAGATGGCGACGCTGGGCACCCTGCTTTTCACCTGGGCCAAGGGCAAGCTGGTTGGAACCGATGCCGAGGGCAACCGCTATTACACCGAGCGCAGCGAGGCCAAGGGCCGGCGCACCAAGCGCTGGGTGATCTATAACGGCAAGGTCGACGCGTCGCGCGTCGCTCCCGAATGGCACGCCTGGCTGCACTACACCGCCGACAAGCCTCTGACCGACGTGGCGCGCCAGCCCTGGCAGCAGCCGCACCAGCCCAACAAGACCGGCTCGGCCGGGGCTTACCTGCCCCCCGGACACGATCTGGCCGGCGGCAAGCGCGACCGCGCCACCGGCGATTACGAGGCGTGGCAGCCCTGATATCCGATTGACGGGGGGACGGGGGCATGGTCAGCCGCGTTGATCGCGATACCATCACGGGCGGCGCCGTCGTCCTGGTCGGCGCCGCGCTGCTGATGCTGGCCTTCGCCATCGGCGGCAAGAGCGCCGAGACCGGCGACGGCTATGTGCTGAAGGCCCGCTTCAACCGCGCCGACGGCATCAACGTGGGCAGCGCCGTGCGCCTGTCGGGCTCGGCCGTGGGCAAGGTGGTCGAGCAGACCCTGGACGAACGCTACCGCGCCGTCCTGACCTTGCAGCTGCGCAAGGACATCGCGCTCACCAGCGACACGGCGGCGGTGATCTACACCGACGGCCTGCTGGGGGCCAAGTTCATCGAACTGAAGCCCGGCGGCGACGAGCAGATGCTCAAACCCGGCGCGGAAATCCAATACACCCAGGATGCGGTGGTCATCGAGGACCTTCTGGACATGATCATCCAGCAGGGCCGCGCCAAGCGCGGCTATCTCGACAAGCCCCTGCCGTCCACCACCAATTGAGCAGGTAGGCCATGGGACGGAATCTGATCGAAACCATCATGGGGGCCGTGGTTCTGGCGGTGGCGGGCTTCTTCCTGGTCTTCGCCTACACCCACGCCAACATCAAGAAGATCGAGGGCTACGAGATCTCGGCCACCTTCGCCAGCGTCGGAGGCCTGGATACCGGTGCCGACGTCAAGATCAACGGCATCAAGGTGGGCACCGTCGCCTCGCAATCCCTGGATCCGGTGACCTACGACGCGGTGGTGAAGCTCTCCATCGCCCACGGCGTCACCCTGCCCGCCGACACGGTGGCCAGCGTCTCGTCGGAAGGGTTGCTGGGCGGCAAGTTCGTCAAGCTGACGCCGGGCAAGTCGGCGACCAAGATCGCCGCCGGCGGCGCGCTGGGGCCGTCCAAGAATTTCAAGTCCATCGAGGAGATGGTCGGCCAGCTGATCTTCCTGGCCACCACCGACAACCAGCCGCCTTCCGCTCCGGCCGCCAAGGAATAGGTCCGGTCTGATGGTGACGCCGCGCACCTGGGGGTTGACGGCGATCACCATGGTGGCGTTTGCCGCCAATTCCCTGCTGTGCCGTGAGGCGCTGCGCCACACCGCCATCGATCCCGCCAGCTTCACCCTGATCCGCATCGCCTCGGGCGCCCTGGTGCTGGCCCTGCTGGCGCGGATGCGCCAAGGCGGGGCTTCGGGCGGCAATTGGGGCTCGGCCCTGGCCCTGGTGGGCTATGCGGTGGCCTTTTCCTTCGCCTATCTGTCGCTGTCGGCCGGGACCGGCGCGCTGCTGCTGTTCGGCGCGGTGCAGATGACCATGATCGGAAGCGGCCTGATGGCGGGCGAGCGGTTGCGGCCGCTTCAGTCGACGGGCCTGCTGCTGGCCCTGGGCGGCCTGGTGGCGCTGCTGCTGCCCGGCGTCACGGCGCCCGAGCCGGTGGGGGCGGGGTTGATGATCGTGGCGGGTGTCGCCTGGGGCGTCTATTCCCTGCGCGGCCGCAAGGAAACCGACGCCCTGGCGGCCAATGCCGGCAATTTCCTGCGCGGCGTGCCGTTGGCGGCGCTGGCCTGCCTTGGGATGGCCGTGGCGGGCGAGCCGCGGGTGGATGCAATGGGGCTGGCTTACGCCGTGGCCTCGGGCGGCGTCGCCTCGGGCATGGGCTATGCGCTGTGGTACGTGGCGGTGCGCGGCCTGCCGGCCACCCAGGCGGCCACGGTGCAGCTCAGCGTGCCGGTGATCACCGCGCTGGCCGGGGCGGCCCTGCTGGGCGAGGCGCTCAGCCTGCGCCTCGCCCTGGCCTCGGTCGCGGTGCTGGGCGGCATCGCCCTGGTGGTGGCGCGGCGGCGCTGAGCGGTGGACAGGCTGGGGGCGAAGAGGCAGGATCGGCCTTCGCGACGCCCGGGACCTAGGAGATGAGAATGATGCGGCGAGTTTTGCTGGCGATGGCGCTGTTGACGGCGGTGGCGGCCCAGGCCCAGACTCCGCCTGCCGCGCCTCCGGCCGCACCTGCCGCCCCGCCCCAGATGAGCGGCACCGACCTGTCCTTCGACACGGCGGTGCTGCAGGGCCTCGACAAGGTGACGGCCCGGGTGGTGACGGTGGAGGCCCCGGTGGGCGCCCCGGTGCATGTGGGGGCGCTGGAGATCATCGTGCGGGCCTGCAAGAAGCGCCGCCCCGAGGACCAGCCGGAAAGCGCCGCCTTCCTCGACATCTGGGAATTGCGCAAGGACCAGCCGGCGGCGGCCCTGTTCCGTGGCTGGATGTTCGCCTCCAGCCCGGCGCTCTCGGCCATGGAGCACCCGGTCTACGACATCTGGGTTCTCGATTGCCGGGGCAAGGCGCGCTAACCCAGGGCGAGTTCCCAAGGTACGAACGCGTCGCGGTTGAAGCGGGCCGGTTCGTCCAGGGCATCGGACAGACGCTTCTGATAGTCGGCGCGGGGGATCTCCACCGCGCCGAACTGCTTCAGGTGGTCGGTGACGAACTGGGTATCCAGCAGGCGGAAGCCGCAATGGCGCAGCCGCGCTACCAGATGGACCAGCGCCACCTTGGAGGCGTCGGTGCGGCGCGAGAACATGCTTTCTCCGAAAAACGCACCCCCCAGGGCCAGGCCGTAGAGCCCTCCCACCAGTTCACCGTCCTGGCGGACCTCCACCGAGTGGGCGAGGCCCAGCTCGAACAACTCGACGAACAGCCGGATGATCTCTTCGTTGATCCAGGTTTCGGGGCGGTCGGCGGTGGCTTCGCCGCAGGCCCGCATCACCGTCTCGAAGGCGGTGTCGCAGCGGATGTCGAAGTGGCCGCCGCGCAGGGTGCGGCGCAGGCTCTTCGAGACGTGGAAAGCCTCCAGCGGCAGAATGCCGCGCCGTTCCGGATCGATCCAGTACAGGCGGTTTTCGTCGCGCGACCGCGCCATGGGAAAAATCCCCGAGGCATAGGCGCGCAGCAGGAGGTCCGAGGTGAGCGGTCGCATGACCCCAGCCTAGCGCAATCAAAGGGCCGACGGCAATTCTGCGTCGGGCGCCTGCCGCCGTCAGCGGCCGCTTCTACCTGGGCAGATAGAACCGGCCGGTGATCCCGGTCCGAGCCAGGGTATACGAGCGGTCCAACTCGTCAAACATGTTGTCGGGGAAGTTGATGAAGCGGGGCGGTATGGACTGGGCGCCCTTGGGGTCGTCGACCGGATGGGCGCGCCGGCTGACGACCTGCACTGCGGCGACTTCGTGGCGGGCCAGCACGCCGCTCAGGGCATCGGCTGGCACCCGGCCGTTGATCACCGCCTGGGTGGCCGAATAGCCGTCGACCCACATGGGCTTTCCGGCCCTGAGGCACAGCAGCAGCGATTCGCAGATGGCCGGGCCGGGAACGGCCTTCAGCCAGGCCACGTCCTCGAGGAACAGGGCCTCGCGCTCCTTCAGTTCGCCGCCGGCCATGTCGACCGCGAACCGTCCCAGGGTGATGGGCATGTGGAACAGCAATCCGGCATGGATCAGCAGCGCCAGGGCGGCGCAGGCCCGGGGGCCGGCGCCGGGGCGGGCGCGCATCCAGGCGACGGCCGGGCCGGCGGCCATGGCGCAGGCGATCATGGCGTCGAAGAAGATGTTGGTGTCGACGCCGGCGCCCCCCGAAAAGCCGATGGCGATCAGCAGCCCGAGCGCCAGATAGGCGCCCAGCTTGGCGACGATTCCCCGCTGGCGGCCCAGCAGGGTGAACAGCCCGATGACCGCGATGGGCGCCTGCAGCAGGTCCAGCATCTCGGTGCTGAGGATGATTCCGCGCGCCGGGTCGTATTGGCGCGACGCCAGGAGATTCCGTAAGAAGTCGCTGCCGAACTTGGCCTCGATGACCAGCAGCGCCAGGGCCGCCAGACCCAGGCCGGTGCCGAGATACAGTGCGCGATCGCGGTTGCTGCCCCGCCAGACCAGATGGACGGTGGTCACCAGCGGCAGGGCCAGGACGTTGTGCTTGCATAGCAATCCGGCCGCGAACAGCAGGGCGACCAGGGGCAGGCGGGCCGCTCCGCCGCGTCCGCCGACGTAAAGGGCGAATCCGGCGCACAGAAAGCCCTGGGCCAGCAATTGCGGGTCGTTGACGCCGACGTAATCGGTGGCGAAGCCCGAAAGCATGCCCAGCGCCGCCGCGCCGGACAGCACCGCGTCTTCCCGCCGGGTGCCGGCGGCGCGGGCCACCATGGCCGCCGACAGGGCGATGGTGGCCACGGCGGCCAACGACAGCAGGCGCCCGGCCAGCACCATGTCGCCGATCAGGCTTCCCAGCATTCCCACCAGATAGAAGGAGAGGGGAGGGTAGTTGTTGACGAACAGCGGGGTGTCGGTCGAATACAGCGAAAGCCCGGCCATGGCCCGCATCTGCTGATAGGCGTTCCAACCCTCGTTGTAGTCGATTTCCAGGGCGGTGCCGACACGCAGGCAGGGATAGGCGAACAGGCCGAGCGCCAGGATGGCGAGACCGGTCACGCTCAGCTTGTAGGCGTCAGTCCTGATCACGGCCCCTCTGGGTGTCGATTCTGTGTGGCGGGGATGTAGCAACAATTCGGCCCGGGATCATCCGTTATTTCCCTGTCTGATTCCTTTCCTGGCGGAAATTATGTCTTTGGTCCTGGGGAGTAATAAGGTGATTTCCCCATATCTGCGATCCTGTACATTCGACCCGCTGGATAATGTGGAGCGAAGCATGGGGGTGGTTCCGCCGGTCGCCGGAATCGAGTTGGGCAGAATCGAGCAGGGCGAGTCCGAGGCGCCCGGATTCGGGCGCCTGCGCCGCTGGCTGATCGCGGCCTTCGTTTCCGCCAACCTTTTTCTCGTCATAGCCTATCTGGTGGTGGTGTGGCTGGGGCCGCGCTACACCATGGAGGAGACGGGGCGTTCCATGCGCACCCTGGCCCTGGCCCTGTCCGAGCAGGTGGAGGCGACCATCCGCTCCGAGGCGGCGATCCTGACCTCGCTGCAGCGTGAAATCCGGGCCCGCGGCGGGGTCGACGCCTTCAGCGAGACCGCGTGGTACGAGATGTTCATGGCGCATCTCAACCTGTTCAGCGACGACCCGGCCGACAAGCCTCTGCACGCCCTGTTCTTCGTCAACGCGAACGGTGTCGCCTCGGCCAGCTCGGTCAGCAATCCCACCCGCCAGGCCGACGCTTCCATGCGGCCCTATTTCGCCTTTCATCGCGACAGGCCGGGCGACGAGCTGTTCATCAGCGAGCTATCCCAGTCCAAGATCACGGGGCTGTGGGTGTTCTTCCTGACCCAGCGCATCAGCGGTGAGGACGGGTCCTTTCAAGGGGTGATCGGCATTTCGCTGCGCGTCAACCGCTTCGAGGATCTGTTCGAGCGCCTGCGCCTGCCCGCCGACGGAACCATCGCCATCCATCGCCTGGACGGCGCGCCGCTCTATCGCTATCCCTTCACCGAGGCTTTCGCCCAGACGCAGCCGGGGGCGTTTCCCGGCCTGGGGGCCATGATCGCCAAGCGCTCGGGACATGACGAGAGGGTCAGTCCCTTCGACGGCTCCTCGCGCATCATCGGCTACAACGTGGGACGCAGCTACCCCGTCCTGGCCGTGGCGACCGTGACCCGCGAAGGCGCCCTGGCCGGGTGGCGCCGGACGCTGTCCTGGTTCACCGGGCTGGGAATCGCCGCCCTGGGGCTGGGCGGGATGCTATTCGCCTTCTCGCTCAAGCACCTGGGCAGCCTGGAGCGCGAGGCCTGGTTGCGGCGCCTGTCCGAGGCCGTCGACCAGAATCCCAACATGATCATCACCACCGATCCCGACGGGGTGATCGACTATGCCAATCCCAGCTTCTGCCGGTTCACGGGGTTCAGCCTGGACGAGGTGATCGGTAAGACCCCGCGGATTCAGAAGACCGAGGAAACGCCGCCCGAAACCTATGCGGAGTTGTGGCGCACCATCCTGGGCGGCAACGAATGGCGCGGCGAATTGCTCAACCGGTGCAAGGACGACAGTACCTATTGGGCCTCGGTGGTCATCTCGCCGGTCATCGACGAAGGTGGGAAGCTGCGCGGCTTTGTCGGACAGCAGGAAGACATCAGCGAGCGCAAGCGGATCGAGGGGCGGGTGGCCGAACTGGTGGCCGAACTCAAGCAGTCCAACGAGGAGCTGGAGCAGTTCGCCTATGTGGCCTCCCACGATCTGCGCCAGCCGCTGCGCATGATCAATTCCTACATGGAATTGCTGCGCCGCAAGCTGAAGCCGGCGTTTGACGACGAAGCCTCGGAATACTTCGCCTTCGCCACCGACGGCGCCAAGCGACTCGACCGCATGATCGCCGATCTTCTCGAGTTCTCGCGCATCGGCCGCCAATCCTCCATGGAGCCCGTCGACCTCAACGGGGTGCTGGCCGACGGGCTGAGGAACCTTGGAATCGCCATCCGCGACGCCGGGGCGAAGGTCCAGGTGGCCGACGGCCTGCCCACCGTCCGGGGTGACCGTTCCGAACTGACCCGCCTGTTCCAGAACCTGATCGGCAACGCCGTGAAGTACTGCCCGCCGGATCGTGCTCCGCAGGTGGAGGTGTCATGCCGCGATACCGGGCACGAATGGCTTTTCGCCGTCCAGGACAACGGCATCGGCATCGATCCCGAATGCCTGGACAAGGTGTTCGGCATCTTCCAGCGCATGGTCAGCCGCGAGCAGTACGAGGGTACCGGCATCGGACTGGCGGTGTGCCGCAAGGTCGCCGAACACCATGGCGGGCGCATCTGGGTCGAGTCGGAGGTGGAGCAGGGCTCCACCTTCTTCCTCAGCCTGCCGAAGGCGTGATCAAACGCACTTCCTGATATAGGGCTTGTTTATCTCCCACAGCTCGTCCAGCAGCTTGACGGCGGCGTCCGAGGAGTTGACCACCGGATCGGCCAGCAGGGCCTGCAGCGCCAGTTCCTTCGAGGCGTGGACGGCGGCTTCCACCGACAATTGCTGCACGCCGGCCTGGACCAGCGCCAGCTTCTGGATGGGTTCGGGCAGCGGCCCCAGCGAGACCGGATGCACGCCCGCCGCGTCGACGATGGCCGGGACCTCCACCGCCAGATCGGGCGGCAGGTTGGGAATGGTGCCGTTGTTCATCAGAACCGCCGATTCCAGGTAGTGGTGGCGGTTGTTGATGATGCCGTCCACCACCACGTTGGTGCGCTCGCCCACCGAATGCTTCCACTCGTCGGGCAGCGGCCCGCCCTTCAGAACGCCCTCGATGGTCTGTTGCAGTTCCACCCTTTCCCGGGCGTCGCCGGCATAGTCGTGGCCCTCCTCGCCGCCCTCCCAGCCGAAGGCCAGGTATTCGCCCATGTGGTCGTCGCTGCAGCTCGGCCACAGGCCGTAGATGTTGAACATCTTGCGGCTGAAGGGCTGGAAGGTGGGGTCGAAGGAGGGCTCCTTCTCGCGCAGCAGGGGATAGAGGTCCTCTCCGGTCCAGCGGTTGCGGAACTGCAGCATCCACTGGAAGTGGTTGAGGCCGATGCCCCAGCACTCGGTGTCGTGCCAGGACTGGCCGGTGATGTGGCACAGCGCGCCACGCGCCATGAAGATGCCGTGGCACAGGCCCATGGACTTGATGGGGCTGTACTTGCCCAGCGCCAGGACGATGCGGCTTTCCGGATTGGAGAAGTTGAGGAACAGCGCGTTGGGGCACAGCTCCTCCATGTCCCGGGTGATCTCGAAGATCAGCGGCAGGGTGCGCATGGTGAAGAACAGCCCGCCCGGTCCGCCGTTCTCGCCCAGCGTCTGGCGGATGCCGTGCTTCTTGGGGATCTCGAAATCCATCTTCCACAGCCGCATGCGGTCGATGGCCACCGAATTGATCACCACGGAAGCCCCGTCGAAGGCGGCGCGGCGGTCGGTGGTGGCCTCGATGATCATGCCGGCTTTGCCCTCGGCGTTCATGCGTTCGGCCAGGTCCTTCATGCGGGCCAGGGCCTGCGGGTCGTGGTCCACCAGCACCAGGGTGGACCCCGCCAGGGTGTCCGAGGAGAACATGTCGCGGAAGGTGGACAGCCCGAACGACATGCTGCCGGCGCCGAGAAAGGCGATCTTGGTGATGTTCTTCATGGTTCGACCCTCCCAGGTCATTCTTGATTCTCAGATGGCGGCGATTCCGCCTCTTTCCAAGCAGATGGCGGCTTCGTCCCGATAGTCCCTGGCCAGCGCCAATCCTGCCGCCGCCGCCTCGTCCAGCACCACCACGGCATCCGGGTGGAGTTGCAGGGCCGAGGCCGGGACCAGGGCGGAGACGGGCCCCTCGACCATCTTGGCCACGGCGTCAGCCTTGGACGGGCCGGTGGCCAGCAAGATGATGCGGCGTGCCTCGAGAATGGTGCCGATTCCGGTGGTCAGGGCCGCCTCGGGCACCGGGGCGGGGGCGAAGATGGGGGCGTTGGTCGCCCGCGTGCTGCGGCGCAGGCCCACCAGGCGGGTGCGCCCGGCCAGGCCGCAACCGGGCTCGTTGAAGCCGATATGGCCGTTGACCCCCAGGCCGAGGATCTGCAGGTCCAGTCCGCCGGCGGCCCGGATGCGCTCCTCGTAGGCGGCGCAATAGGCTGCGAGATCGCCCTGGGCCATGCCGTCCAGCAGATGGGTCCGCGCCGGCGATATGCCGGCCTTGTCGATGAAATGGGCGCGAAGCGTCAGGGCGCAACTGGCGGGGTGGGCGCCGTCCAGGCCGAGATATTCATCCAGCCCGAAAACCGTGGCGCGCGAGAAATCGAGGCTTCGCCGCCGGTCGGTCAGTTCGGCGTAGAGGGCAAGCGGCGTCGCGCCGGCCGCCAGGCCGATGACGCAACCGGCCTTGGACCGGACCAGCCCCTCCACCAGGGCGGCGGCGCGCAGGGCGACGGCTTGCGGGTCGGTTTCGATCAGCACTCGCACCGTGTCGTCTCCTGATCAATTCTTCACCATGACCAGTGTACGGGGCCTGATGGGAAATGCATCCTTTATTGCGAGCTTCCCCTTGCGCGGGGGTGGTCTTTCCCGCCAAGATCGTTGGGAAGTTGGGGGCATGAATGAACCACAAGAGCGGCTGGATCGATTACTGGGACGGCGATGTCTCGGTTTATACGGGGGTCCGTCATCTCGAGGCCCATTACAGGGAGTTGTTTGCGGGAATAGCCCCGCTGCTTCCCTGTGCCCCGTTCACCCTGCTGGATTTCGGCTGCGGCGAGGCGCTGATGGCCCCCGACATCGTCGCCAGGGGGGGCTCGGTGTTCCTCTATGACGCCGCCGGCGGGCGGCGGCCCAGGCTGCGCCAGCGTTATTCCCATCTGGACGGCATCGCGGTGCCCGACGACCTGTCCGTCCTGGACGGGACCTGCGACGTGGTGCTGCTCATCTCGGTGATCCAGTACCTGCCGCGTGAAGACCTGCCCGCCCTGCTGGCGCAATTGCACCGGGTGCTCAAGCCGGGGGGCAAGCTGATCATCGGCGACATCCTCAGCCCGAGCAACAGCGTCACCGGCGACGTCCTCGCCCTGTTGAGGTTCGCCTGGCGCGAGGCGTTCTTCGTCGAGGCGGTGAGGGGATTGCTGCGCACCTTCAATTCCAATTACCACCAGCGGCGCAAGACCCTGGGCCTGTCCTCCTACACCATCGAGGAAATCGTGGCGCGGCTGAACGAGGCCGGGTTCGACGCCTCGCCCCTGCCCGGAAACATCGGCCACGCCAGCCATCGCCGGTCCATCCTGGCCCAACGGCGGGGCTGACCTGTCTTCTCTACCCTTGACCATATTTTTCTAATGGTCTATGCCTGAGAATGAAGATGCGATGCGCTTGCATCTGTGGTTGCGAGGCAAAAGGCCATGGACGTTTCGCTGCAGGAGATGAAGCCCGGTGACACGGCCCGCGTGGTGGGCTTCGCCAAGGGCGAGCGGGACTACCGCCAGCGGCTTCTGGCCATGGGGCTGACGCCCGGCGCGGTGTTCTCGGTGACCCGGGTGGCGCCGCTGGGCGATCCGGTGGAGATCACCGTGCGCAACTTCACCCTGACGCTCCGCAAGGACGAGGCTGCCATCCTGAAGGCGGTCAGGGCCTGATCATGGCCCATGTGGTCGCCGTCGTCGGCAATCCCAATTGCGGCAAGACGACGCTGTTCAACATCCTGACCGGCTCGACCCAGCAAGTGGGCAACTGGCCCGGTGTCACCGTCGAGAAGAAGGTCGGGACCTACCGCCGCGACGGCCAGGATTACGACCTGGTGGACCTGCCCGGCATCTACATGATCGGCGGCATCTCCAAGGGCTCCGAGGACGAGAGGGTGTCGCGCGACTACATCCTGTCCGGCGAGCCGGAGGTGGTGGTCAACATCGTCGACGCCTACAACCTGGAACGGAACCTTTACCTCACCGCCCAACTGCTGGAGATGCGGGTTCCGCTGGTGGTGGCCGTCAACATGATGGACCTGGCGGAGAAGAGCGGCATCCATATCGACACCGACGCCCTGTCCCGCGTCCTCGACTGTCCCGTGGTGCCGCTGGTGGCCAGCCGGCGCAAGGGGGTGGACGATCTGAAGGCGGCCATCGCCGCCGCCTGCCGGGCCCGCCGCGTTCCCGAGGTCCAGCCCGATCATGCCGGAGCGGTGGCGGCCGCGCGCGACGCCCTGGCCCCCCGTCTGGCCGAGGCGGCGGCGCGTGCCAAGGTGGATTCCGGCTGGGCGGCGCTGAAGCTGATCGAGGGCGACAGCTTCGCCGACGCCCTGGCCCAGGGGCGGCTGGACGCGGAGATCGACGCCCACCGTGCCGAGATCGAGACGCGATGCGGCGAGGAGGCGGACATCATCATCGCCGATGGGCGCTACACCTTCATCGGCACGGTGATGCAGGCCGCGGTGCAGCAGACCCACAAGGTGTCGCTGGCCATGACCCGGCGCATCGACAAGGTGGTGCTCAACCGCTTCCTCGGCGTGCCGGTCTTCCTGGCCGCCATGTACCTGATGTTCCTGTTCACCATCAAGGTGGGGGGCGCCTTCATCGACTTCTTCGGCATGGCCGCCGAGGCCCTGGTCATCGACGGCAGCGCCCTGGTCCTGGGAGCCGTCGGCGCGCCCGAATGGCTGGTGGCCGTGGTGTCGGGCGGCATCGGCGGCGGCATCAAGACGGTGGCCACCTTCGTGCCCATCATCGGCTCGCTGTTCCTGTTCCTGTCGTTCCTGGAGGATTCGGGCTACATGGCACGCGCCGCCTTCGTCATGGATCGCGCCATGCGGGCCATCGGGCTGCCCGGCAAATCCTTCGTGCCCCTCATCGTCGGCTTCGGCTGCAATGTGCCGGCCATCATGGCCACCCGTACCCTGGAAAGCCGCCGCGACCGGGTGCTGACCATCATGATGGCGCCCTTCATGTCCTGCGGGGCGCGGCTGCCGGTCTATGCCCTGTTCGCCGCCGCCTTCTTCGCCGAGAGCGGCCAGAACGTGGTCTTCTCCCTCTATCTGGTGGGCATCGTTTTCGCGGTCGGCACCGGCCTGGTGCTGAAGGCCACCCTGCTGCGGGGCGAGGCCTCGCCCTTCGTGCTGGAACTGCCGCCCTACCACCTGCCCACGGCGCGCACCGTCATGCTGCAGGCCTGGCAGCGCCTCTCCGAGTTCATCTTCCGCGCCGGGCAGTTCATCGTGCCGCTGGTCACCGTGCTGAGCGTCTTGAACGCGCTGGGCACCGATCTCAGCTTCGGCAAGGAAAACAGCCGGGATTCGGTGCTGGCCGCCGTCAGCCGCGCCATCACTCCCATCTTCCGGCCCATCGGCCTGACCGACGACAACTGGCCGGCGGCGGTGGGGCTGTTCACCGGGGTGTTCGCCAAGGAAGCGGTGGTCGGCACCTTGAACGCGCTCTACACCCAGGTCGGCGCCGAGGACGGCGGTGTGGCGCTGGAAGAGGCCAAGGCCGGCATCGGCGACAAGCTGGCGGCGGCGGCGGCGACGGTGCCGCAGAAACTCTCCAGGCTGGCCCAGTTGGTGGGCGATCCCCTGGGCCTCGATTTGTCCTTCACCGGCTCGTCCGCCGAGGCCGCCGCCGAGCTGAAGGTCAAGGACAGCGTGTTCGGCGCCATGGTCACCCGCTTCGACGGCATGGCCGGGGCGCTGGCCTACATGGTGCTGATCCTGCTCTACACGCCCTGCGTCGCGTCGCTCGGCGCCATCCGCCAGGAGGCGGGCGGCGGCTGGACGGCCTTTGCCGTCGGCTGGACGTCGCTGCTGGGCTACTCGGCCTCGGTGGCGACCTATCAGGCCGCCACCTTCGCCGCCCATCCGGCCCTGTCGCTGGGATGGCTGGCCGCCTGCGCCATGGCGCCGCTGTCGGCGGCCGGGCTGATGTGGCTGGTGGCGCGCGGGCGGGAGCGGCGGCTGGCCGCGCTTTCGGGAGCGCGCCCATGACCCTGGTGGAGGTGAAGGCCTATCTGATGGAGCGTCACCGGGCGGGCTTGAGCGAGATCGCCACCCATTTCGACACTTCGCCCGATACCGTCCGGCAGATGCTCGGCCATTGGATCGCCAAGGACCGCGTCCGGCAGGTGGATGCGGGCTCCTGCGCCGCCGGCTGCCACTGCCATATTCGCCAGGACGAAATATACGAGTGGGTGGGGTGATGTCCTACCCTTTGCCCTGCCCGAGTTAATCCTGTCGTCATCTCGGCGCAATCTTCCTCCTGTACGTTGTCGTTGAAGAGTTTCGCCCCGTCCGTTCGACGGGGACGGGGCGTCCAACAATGCCGACCGTAATCTCGGCGGCAACCCATGCAACGTCAGGGGAGGAGCATTAATGAGTTCACATGGCAAGCCATCGGCCGCGAATCTCGCGAGTGCCGAGCACATTCGGAACAATCCGAAGTTCAAGGAGCTGGTCGCCAAGCGTAACGCCTTTGCGTGGACGCTGTCGGTGATCATGCTCACCATCTATTTCGGCTTCATCATGATCATCGCCTTCAACAAGGCGTGGCTCGGCACCCTGATGTCGGCTGCCGGGGTGATGACCATCGGCTTTCCCATCGGCGTGGGCGTCATCCTGTCGGCCATCGTGCTGACCGGCATCTACGTCTATCGCGCCAATGGCGAGTTCGACGAAATGAACCGCCAGATCATCGAGGAATCCCGCTGATGAAGACGACCAAGACCGCAATCGCGTCCGCGCTCGCCTTCGGCGGCACGGCGCTCCTGGCCACCGCCGCCCTGGCGGCCGGCGCCGACATGGGCGGCGCCGAGAAGCAGGCCACCAACTGGCATGCCATCGTCATGTTCGTGATCTTCGTGGGGATGACGCTGGGCATCACCTACTGGGCCGCGGGCCGCACCAAGACCGCCGCCGACTTCTACGCCGCCGGCGGCGGCATCACCGGCTTCCAGAACGGCCTGGCCATCGCGGGCGACTACATGTCGGCCGCTTCGTTCCTGGGCATTTCCGCGCTGGTGTACGGTTCGGGCTATGACGGCCTGATCTTCTCGGTGGGCTGGCTGGTCGGTTGGCCGATCATCCTGTTCCTGATCGCCGAGCGCCTGCGCAACCTGGGCAAGTACACCTTCGCCGACGTGTGCGGCTATCGCCTTGCCCGTACGCCGATCCGCACCTTCGCGGCCACCGGCTCGCTGATCGTCGTGATCTTCTACCTGATCGGCCAGATGGTCGGTGCCGGCCAGCTGATCAAGCTGCTGTTCGGTCTCGACTACCTGTACGCCGTCATCATCGTCGGCGCGCTGATGATGGTCTACGTCACCTTCGGCGGCATGGTCGCCACCACCTGGGTGCAGATCATCAAGGCCTGCCTGCTGCTGGGCGGCGCCACCTTCATCGCCTTCGGCGTGATGAGCCATTTCGGCTTCTCGTTCGAGAAGCTGTTCGTCAAGGCCATCGAGGTGCATCCCAAGAAGGTTGCCATCATGTCGCCCGGCGCCCTGGTGACCAATCCGGTGGACGCCATCTCGCTGGGCATGGCGCTGATGTTCGGCACCGCCGGCCTGCCCCACATCCTCATGCGCTTCTTCACCGTTCCCGATGCGCGCGAGGCGAGGAAGTCGGTGTTCTACGCCACCGGTTTCATCGGCTACTTCTACATCCTGACCTTCATCATCGGTTTCGGCGCCATCACCCTGGTGGCTACCAATCCCGAGTACCTGACCAAGGGCGTCGGCGCCCTGGACCTGAAGGGCGGCAACAACATGGCCGCCATCTGGCTGGCCCACGCCATCGGCGGCGACATGTTCCTCGGCTTCATCTCGGCCGTGGCCTTCGCCACCATCCTCGCGGTGGTGTCGGGCCTGACGCTCGCGGGCGCGTCGGCGATTTCGCACGACCTGTACGCCAGCGTCATCATGCACGGCCAGGCCACCGAGGGTAAGGAAGTGACCGTCTCCAAGATCTCGTCCATCGCTCTCGGCGTCGTCGCCGTGCTGCTGGGCCTGGTCTTCGAGAAGCAGAACGTGGCGTTTATCGTGGCGCTCACCTTCTCGGTCGCGGCCTCGGCCAACTTCCCGGTGCTGGTGCTGTCCATGTTCTGGGGCGGCTTGACCACCCGTGGCGCCGTTCTCGGCGGCATGGTCGGCCTGTTGATGTCGGTGATCATGGTGGTTCTGTCCAAGGCCGTGTGGGTGCAGAGCTTCGGCTTCAAGGCCGAGATCTTCCCCTTCGCCTATCCGGCCCTGTTCTCGGTGCCGGCGGCCTTCTTCTTCTCCTGGCTGTTCTCCATCATGGACAACAGCCCGCAGGCCCAGGCCGAACGCGCCGCCTACGAAGCCCAGTCCATCCGGTCCGAGACCGGCCTGGGTGCCGAAGGCGCCGCCAGCCACTAAGGCGTGGATTCGACCTCAAGGCGGGGGCATCGGGAAACCGGTGCCCCTGTTTTGTGCCGAATTCATGAAAAAAGGGCGCCTACCACGAGGGTAGGCGCCACAGAGGACAAAGTGGATCACAAAAGCGAGCATCAATCGCAGCCATGAACACTATGGTTCGATGTCGCATTGGTGTATCGCGCGGACAAGCTTAAACGGGCCAGATTGCGCCAGCATGACATCAGAATTAAAGTTGGCTCAGAGGGGACTGGGAGCGAAACCATGAAGGTCCTGCTGGTTGAAGATGAGCGTAAGATCGCCGAATTCACCGCCAAGGGCCTGCGCGAGCACGGCTTCGTGGTGGACGTGGCGGCCAGCGGTGACGACGGCCTGGGCATGGCGCTGATCAGCGAGTACGACCTGCTTATCCTCGATGTCATGCTGCCGGGGCGCGACGGCTGGTCCGTGCTGTCGGAACTGCGGGGCAGGGGAGTGCAGGTGCCGGCCCTGTTCCTGACCGCCCGCGATGGCGTCAGCGACCGCATCAAGGGCCTGGAACTGGGGGCGGACGACTACCTGCCCAAGCCCTTCGCCTTCGCCGAACTCCTCGCCCGGATCAGGACCATCCTGCGGCGCGGTCCGGTGCGCCAGCCCGACGTCCTGACCGTCGGCGACCTGAAGCTGGAGCCCGCCCGCATGAGCGCCTTTCGCGGCGAGACCCGTCTGGACCTGACGCCCAAGGAATTCGCCCTGCTGCATCTCCTGGCGCGGCGGCCGGGCGAGATCCTGTCGCGCCATTACATCGCCCAGCAGATCTGGGACATGAATTTCGACGGCGATTCCAACGTGGTGGACGTCCATATCCGCCGTCTGCGCATCAAGGTAGACGATCCCTTCGAGCGCCGCCTGATCAAGACGGTGCGGGGTGTCGGCTACGCCCTGGACGACGCGGGATGAGCATGCTGCCCCGGGCCTTCCGCTCCATCGCCGGGCGCCTGACCATTCTGTTCATCTTCACCTCGGTGGCGACCCTGCTGGCCAAGGCGGTGTTCACCTATCTCACCTTGGCGCCGGTGCTGTCCGCCCAGGAGGAGCAATATGTCATCGCCCGGGCGGAGTACCTGGCGCTCAAGGTGGGCATGGCCGCCGGTTCGGGCCAACCTCCCAGCCTGCCCGTGCTGTTACCGGCCGATGCGCCGGGGCTGGTCCGCATTTTGGGGGGTGACGGCAAGACCCTGGCCGAGATCCACGGCATGAGCGCCGAATTTCCCGATCTGGGGGCGGCGATGGGCGGGCGGCCGGCCCTGGTGCGCGGCCAGTCTGACCGCCAGTATTGGGTCGTAAGCCGGTCCAGCGGCGGCGACGTCCCCATGACCGTCCAGGTGGCGTCGGAGGCCTCGGAATTCCGGCTGCTGGCCCCCACCGGCGGACGGCTGTGGCTGGCCTCGCTGGTGGCGCTGATCCTGAGCGGATTCGCGGGCTACCACATCGTCCGCCACGGCATCCGGCCGCTGCAGAATCTGGCCGAGACGGTCAGGGCGGTCGGCGGGGCGACCCTGGGCCGGCGTATCGAGGCGGGCAACCTGCCCCACGAGCTGCGTCCCCTGGGCGTCAGCTTCAACGCCATGCTCGACCGCCTGCAGGTGTCGTTCGACCGGGTGGCGCAGGTCACCGACGATATCGCCCACGAACTGCGCACGCCGCTGGGCGTCATGACCAGCCAGATCGACGTGGCGCTCACCGCCGAACGGCCGGCCGGCGAATACCGCGAGGTGCTGGAATCGGTGCGCGAGGAACTGACCGCCTTGTCGGACATGGTCCAGCGCCTGCTGTTTCTGTCGCGCGTCGAGAACCAGTCGGTCACCGTCAACCGCGAGCCGCTGGATATCGTCGCCGAATTGGAGGCGGTGCGCGAGTTCTACGACCCGCTGGCGGCGGAAGCCGGCATCAGTCTGACCGTCTCCGCTTCCCAGCCCAGCCTCGACGCCCAGGGCGACCGGGTGCTGCTGCGCCGCGCCGTCATCAACCTGGTGGCCAACGCGGTGCGCTACACGCCGCCGGGCGGGCGGATCGTCATGGAAGCCGAACGCGACGGGGATCTGGTGCGGATCGCGGTCAGCGATACCGGGTGCGGCATTCCCTCCACCTATATTCCCCGGCTGTTCGACCGCTTCTTCCGCGTCGACCGGGCGCGCGAGACCGGCGGCGGGCACATCGGGCTGGGGCTGGCCATCGTCAAGGCCATCGCCGAACTGCACGATGGTTCGGTGGTGGTGGAAAGCGAGGTGGGGCGGGGAACGCGGGTGAGCCTGGCCCTTCGGTCGCCGTCGGGGCCGGGCTGACATCGCCGCCCGGCCCGTTGGCCAAAATCGATCACGCGACCGCGGAGAACTTTCCCGCCTTGGCGTTGCAGACCGGGCACTGGTCCGGCGCCTCGCCGATCACCGTGTGTCCGCAGATGGCGCAGACGTGGATCTCGCCCTCGGGCAAGTCGTGACCGGCCTCGATGGCGGCCAGGGCGTCCAGGAACAGGCCGTGGTGAACCTTCTCCACCGCCATGGCGTGGCGCATGGCCAGCAGCGCCTGACGGGCGCCCTCGGCCTCGGCGGTGGCGATGAAGTCGGGATACATTTCCTCGAATTCGTGCTTCTCGCCGGAGATGGCCTCGCGCAGGTTCTCGGCCGTCGCCTTGACACCGCCCATGGCCCGGAGATGGGCGTGGGCGTGAATGGTCTCGGCCGCCGCGACGGCGCGGAACAGCTTGGCGATCTCGGGCAGGCCGTCCTTGGCGGCGGCCTCGGCGAAGGCGAGATACTTCCGGTTGGCCTGGCTTTCGCCCGCGAAGGCCGCGGCGAGATTGTCGTTGGTCGTCATCATTTTCCCCCTCGATCGGTTCCGGTCCAAGCCGGATCGGGGCGGATCCTATCGCAGCCGAGTCCGGGGGGGAATATGGATAGGGTCCAGCCCTAGATCACGCAGGTGGCGAGATTGACCAGGAAGCCGCCGATCAGGTGGTGGGGGTCGGTGCCGAATTCCTTGTGGAAGGCGGCCTCGTCCTTGCGGTCCAGGTTCTGCAGCGGATCGAACATGGCGTGGAAGAACATGCAGAACTCCCGCTCGCCGAACTGGATCGGGTCGTCGTAGGGGCTGTGCTCCTTGGTGACGAAGGCGTTGGACGCCAGGCTGACCGTGGTGGGACGGTACTGCATCAGCTTGATGAACCAGTCCTTGCGCAGATCGTAGCGCTTGAACGAGGCTGCGATCTTGACCAGGACGTGCCACAGAATGACCTTGGCCTCGGCATCGGCATAGAAGGCGTCCCAGGTGAAATGGTCGCCCAGGTCGTCCTTCAAGGTCTTGACGATGGTGTTGCAGCGCTCGGCGGCCACCGCTTCCTCGTCGCCCAGCACCATGTGCAGGAACGAGAAGATGTTGGGGATCAGCACCCGGTCCAGGCGGTCTTCGGAGAACAGCGACGACAGGGGGTGCAGCATCAGCCGGCCGAAGGCGTTGGTACGGCGCTGCTCCATGTTTTCGCCTTCCACCACCTCCATCAGCTCGCGGTAGGAGCGGTGGTAGAAATCGTCGAAGGCGACGGAATCCTTCAGTTCGGCCACCAGGGCTTCCAGGGTGCGCATGTCGATGGCGTGGCCGTGCAACGCCTGTTCCGCCGCCCTGACCAGGGCGTCGAGGACCACGTTGGTGGTCTTGCGCAGATGTTCCGGCCCACGGCCCGTCATCACTCACCTCGGCGAATATTCCGGCACGGATGTTATCATCCATTTCTTAAGAATGTAATTCGCGCTCCGATTGCTTTCCAGGCCGGGCAATCGTAAACAAGCGGAAAGGTCTCCAGACGGACGGCTTGGGATGAAGATTCTCGTGATCGTTGCCGGACTTCTTTTTCCCATCGCCGCCTGGGCTGAGCAGTGCGGCCCGGTGCGGGGCGTCGCGGGGCGGTTCGACTACTATCTGCTCAGCCTGTCCTGGGCGCCGGCCTTTTGCGATACCCAGGCCGGCCGCCGCAACCCGCAGCAATGCGGCGCGGGCGCCGAATACGGCTTCGTGGTGCATGGGCTGTGGCCGCAATATTCCGGGGGACAATGGCCGCAATGCTGTCAGGCGGTGGACCCGGTCAGGCCCTCCGCCGCCGTGGACGAGGCGTCGAGGGTGATGATCGGCCCGGGGCTGCGCCAGCATGAATGGAACAAGCACGGATCGTGCGTCACCAGCCGCCAGGACGAGTATTTCGACAAGATCAACCGGGCGGTGGCGGCCTTCGGACTGGCGCCTTCGCTCCGGGCCGGCGGGGGCGGGCGCATCCGGGTGTCCGATCTGAAGCGGAATTGGCCGGTTCCGCCGCAATCCCTTACCGTGAAGTGCCGGGGAAAAAGGCTGGCGGAGATCCGTATCTGCCTGGACAAGGAACTCTCGCCCATCCCATGCCCGGCCGCCGAGGTCGGGAACGACAATTGTCCGGGAACGGTCATGCTCGACTGAAGTATTAATATCCCTCTCCTCAAGATGGGGAATCCCCGGTATCGTGCCGGGGTATTCGAGGTCGGGGAGAGACGCCTTCTGAACATGATGGAACAAATCGTCAGGCGGCTTCTGCCGGTCCGCCATGATGCGGCCGACGATCAGGCGATCAAAGATCGCCTGATGATCCAGATCTGTCTGATCACCTCCATCTACTCGGTGGTCTACGTCATGGTGTCGCTGGGAATCGGCTATCCCGTCGGCGTGGTCCTGATGTCGGCCTGTTTCATCATCATCCTGGCGTTGCTGGCTTCTTTCCGCGCTTTCGGCGGCTATCGCCTGACCGGCAACCTGTTCCTGGCCAACTGCCTGTTCGTCGCCATCCTCTCCAACAGCGCCCTGACGGGGGGAGACGCGTCGCCGGTCATCCACTGGATCTTCCTGGTTCCGGTCTGCTCGGTGATCCTGCTCGGGCTTTCCTGGGATACGATGGCGTGGCTGACGGTCAGCATCGCGGGCCTGGTGTCCATGTCCGTCGCGGCGGCCTTCGGGCAGGTCTTTCCCGAACTCTACGACCTGACCCACAAGACGGTGTTTGCGGTTCTCTGCAATCTCGGCCTCAGCACCATCCTGTTCTTCGCTGCCGCCACCTTCCACGCCAATCGCGGCGCGCTGATCGGCCGGTTGCAGCGGACGGAACTGGCGCTGCAGGAAACCAACCGGCAGATCCGCAGCGCCCTCGACATCCAGCGCAAGGCGGTCCAGGAGCAACGCAACTTCATGGCCATGGTCAGCCACGAATTCCGCACTCCGCTCGGCATCATTTCGGGGGCCGCCTCGGTCCTCGCGCTCACGTCCCAGGGCGAGGGTGATACCGGGACCGAGACCGACAAGGTCTTCCGCGCCGTCCGGCGCATGGATCACATGATCGACATGCTGACCGACGACGATTGGCTGGAGATCGCCTCCAGCGAATTCCGCCATACGCCGGTCGATCTCCGGGCCCTGGTGGAATCGGCGGTGACGGACATCACGGACCTGACGCCTTCACGGCCGATCCGCCTGTCCCAAACCGAGACGGTGACCGTCTGCGGCGACAGGGACCTCCTGGCCGTGGCGTTCTCCAACCTGCTGGGCAACGCCAGCAAGTATTCGCCGCCCTCGGCCTCCATCGAGGTGCAGATAAGCCGGCAGGAGGACAGGGCCATGGTCCGCGTGGTCGATCATGGCGCGGGGATCGAGCCGGCGGATCTGCCACGCGTCTTCGAGAAATATTACCGCTCCAGCACGGTGGAGCACACGCCGGGAACCGGCCTGGGGCTCTATCTGGTCAAGCGCATCGTCGAGCGCCACGGCGGGTCGGCCTCGGTGGCGAGCACTCCCGGACAGGGGGCCACCTTCACCTTGAGCTTTCCCCTTGGCGGCTGAGGATTTACGGCGACAGCCACGCCCGTAGCGCGGCGCTGACCGCGTCGGGCCGCTCCATGGGCGACAGGTGGCCGCAATGGGGGATGTTCACCCGCCGGGCCCCCTTGATCAGCGCCGCCATCTCGTCATGGCGGTCGGGAGGCGTCAGGGTATCCTCGGCGCCGCACAGCACCAGGGTGGGGCAGGCGATGGCGGACAGCGAATCCCTGGAATCGGGGCGCGCCATGATGGCGGCCTGCTGGCGGGCGAAGGAATCGGCCCCTACCATTCTGGCCATGTCCTTGGCCAGACCGGTGATGGCCTCGTCCTTCAGATGGTCGGGATGCAGCAGCAGGGGCAGCATGGTCGGCATGATCTTGTCGAAGCCGCCCGCGCGGGCCAGTTCGATCGCGTCTTTGCGGCGCTGGGTCTGTTCGGGCAGATCGGGCCGCGCCGTGGTGTCGAGCAGGGCCAGGCGCTCCACCCGATGGGGGGCCTGGCGCATGATCTCCATGGCCACGTAGCCGCCCATGGACAGCCCGGCCAGGGCGAAGGTGGCGGGCGCCGCCGCCAGCACCCGCCCGGCCATGGCGCCGAGCGTATCGTCCTGGGTCAGGTCGCCGACCATCACCTCGGCCAGTCCGGCCAGGGCGGCCGCCTGGGCCGACCACAGCCGGTGGTCGTTGAGCAGGCCGGGCAGCAGGACGAGGTTGCGGCTCATCCGACCAGCTTGCGAATCAGCCAGGACGCCCCGAAGCCCAGGCCGATCCAGAAGCCGTAGACCATCACGTTGTCGAGGAAGGCTTCCATGTTCATGGTATCGGGCTCCTCAGATGAGGCCGGAGGTGGGGGACGAGGGGTCGGCATAGCTCTTCTTCGGCATGCGCCCCGCCAGATAGGACAGCCGCCCGGCCTCGATGGCCAGCTTCATGGCGCGGGCCATGCGCACCGGATCGCGGGCATGGGCGATGGCGGTGTTCATCAGAACGCCGTCGCAGCCCAGTTCCATGGCCACCGCCGCATCGGACGCGGTGCCGACGCCGGCGTCCACCAGGACGGGGACCTTCACGCTCTCCTTGATGATGCGGATGGTGGTGGGGTTGAGAATGCCTAGGCCCGAGCCGATCAGCGAACCCAGCGGCATGATGGCGACGCAGCCCATGTCTTCCAGCATCTTGGCCTGGATGGGGTCGTCGGAACAGTAGACCATCACCTCGAACCCGTCCTTGATCAGGGCCTCGGCGGCCTTCAGGGTCTCGGGCATGTTGGGGTAGAGCGTGGTCTGGTCGCCCAGCACCTCGAGCTTGACCAGGTTCCAGCCCCCCGCCTCGCGCGCCAGGCGCAGCGTGCGCACCGATTCGTCGGCGGTGTAGCAGCCCGCCGTGTTGGGCAGGAAAGTGTACTTCTTGGGGCTGACGTAATCCACCAGCATGGGCTTGGACGGGTCGGACAGGTTCACCCGGCGCACCGCCACGGTGACGATCTCGGCGCCCGAGGCCTCGATGGCTTCGGCGGTTTCCTCGAAATCCTTGTACTTGCCGGTGCCGACCAGCAGCCGCGAGGTGAAGGTCTTGCCCGCCACGGTGAAGGTATCGGCCGCATCCGAGCCGCCGCCGATGAACGCGACGATTTCCAGCTTGTCGCCGTCATTCACCGCCACCTGGGCGTAGGAGGATTTGGGAACGATCTCCAGATTGCGCTCCACCGCCACCTTGCGGGAATCGACGCCCAATTCGCCCAACAGGGCCTCGACGGTCATGGTGGCGGAAAAGCTCCGCTCCTCGCCATTGATCACCAGCTTCATGAATGATGTCCCTGCATCCAACAAGGGGCGCCTGGGCCCCCGTACACGTTCGAGCCTGAAACATGGCACCGAGCCGCCCGCGAGGCAATCCCCCGGCGCATCGCCGGTGATCCGGCCCGCCTTATCCGGCGGAAAGCATCTCGGCTCTGGCGCCGGCCTCCTGACGCCGGCCGAGGGTTTGGGCGGGCAGGCTGACGCACAGCACGGCGCCCCGGCCATCCTCGCCCTCTTCGGCCCACAGCGCCCCGCCCAGCAGGAAGGCCATCAGGCGGGCGGCCGCCAGACCGGAATGCATGGTGCCGCCCTCGGCGTGGACCAGCAGGTGGAACATGCGTTCGGGGTCGCGCTCGGCCATGGGGCGGCCGTTGTCGTCGAAGCGGATTTCCCACTCCCTGTCCAGGGGGCGCGCCCTGACGGACACGGCCGGCGGCGCCTCCGGGCGGCGATGGCGGACGGCATGGGCCAGCAATTCGGTGAACAGGTCGGCGATCATCTCGGCGTCGGCCGTCACCTCGGGCAACTGGCGCCACTCCAGCCTGACCGCGTTGTCGAGCCTTTGTCCGGCGACCTTGAGTGCGTCCTCCAGGGAAACGGCGGCCGGAACCAGGGCGCGCTCCCGCAGGCCGAGATAGCTGGACAGCGCCTTCAACTGCGCCTGCATGCGGGTGACGCCGGACTTGAGAAAATCCACGTAGCCGATGCCCTCGTCCCCTTCCGCGCCGGTCTGGTGCCAGCGCACCAGCAATTGGGAGTAGGACAGGATGGTCCTGAGCGGCTCGCGCAGGTGGTGGGTGGTCAGCAATGCCACATGGGTGATGTCCTGGGTGGCCATCTTCAAGTGGGCCGAATGGGCGGCCAGCTGGGTCCTGGCCTCTTCCAGTTCGTCCACCCGCCGCGACAGGCTGCCGGTGGTTTCCTCGATCACCGCCAGCGAGCGGTCCAGGGCCTTGCGTCCGATCATCCGGGCCAGGAGCAGCAGCAGGGCCATGGAGGCAAGGCCCAGCCCGCCCGACAGAAGGGCGGGCCGCAGCGCCTCGTCCAGCGGCACTTCCATCACCACGCGGCCCACCGGCAGCTTGCCATCGGTGACGGTATCCTCGAGATGGAGGTTGAAGCGCCCCACCTCGCCGCGGACCGGAAATTCGTTGATGGTGCCGCCCAGGTCGATGAAGGCCAGCCGCGACGGCGGATTGGTGCCGCCGCGCAGCACGCCCGCCACCACCGAGGGCAGACGGACGCTTTCGAATTCCCAGATGTCCAGATTGGCGGCGATGAACGAGGAAAGCTGGTCGGCCACCAGGCCGAGACGGATTTCCGCCTCGACCCGGGCCCGGCTATAGCGTTCCCAGACATCGAAGGCGGGAATGACGAACAGCCACAGGAACCCCACCGTCACCAGACCCAACGTGAACATCCGCCGCACCCGGGTGACGGATTGGACGACGGCCCGGCTGGTGTCGCGGTGGGGCATCAGGGCCCGGTTACGGGCAGGCAGCCGCTGGCGCGCAGCAGCGAGGACGCGGCGGGCGAGCGGGCGTAATCGACGAAGGCCCTGGCCTGGGCCGAGGGCGAGGGCGGCAGGGCCAGGACCAGGGGGACCTCGGGAAGCCGGTGGCCGTTCTCCAGGGTCTCCAGGCTGGGAGCCACGCCGTCCAGGGGGACGGCGATCAGCTTGCGCTTTTCCGCCAGCAGGGGCGCGAAGGCGCCGAAGGTCAGCAGCGTGCGGCTGGTCTCGACCGCATCCATGGCCTCCTGGTCGGTGAGTGCCAGGACGGCGCCGCGGGCGTCCCTGGCCGCCGTCACCGTCGGAGCCAGGTCGGGATAGGCCTCCAGCAGCCGGATGAAGCCTGTATCGGATGGCGGACGCAGCAGCACGCGCACCTCGCCGCCGGGGAACGGCGGCAGGGCATTGGCGAACAGGGCGGGAAGGTCGCGGCGGTTCAGCGCGACGTCACGGCGCTCGGCGTTGATGTAGAACACCAGGGGCGTGCGGCAGATGGGGACCGAGGCGCCGCCCTCCACCTCGCCGGCTTTAAGGGGGCGGGCCAGGATGCCCACATCCAGCTTGCCCGTGGCCAGCCCCTTGACCGCCCCGGCGGTGCCGACGCTTTCCGGGACCCAGACGGGGGTGTCGGGATGGTCGCGCCGATATTGCTCCGCCAGCAGCCGGACCATGGCGATGCCGATTCCGGTGCCGGCGGCGCGTACTGTCTCCGCCCTTGCCGGCATGGCAAGCAGGCTTGCCGCTACGCCGAATGCAAGCCCGAACCTGCGCAGGCTCATCATGGTTTTCCTGTATGCGCGCCCCATTTGTATCACTTTTGCCAAGTGACCAAGACTTAGGCAAGGGAGGAATGCATACCCCCGACCAAGGATTGGGGTGGATCGCTTCTGTGCCTTGCGCGGCGGCCGACCCGTGCTATAAACCCTGCCATGGTGAGAAACAGGCCCGATCCCATAATCAGCATTCTGAACGGTCCCAACCTCAACATGTTGGGCACCCGGCAGCCGGAGCTGTACGGGACGGAGACGCTTGCCGACATCGAGGCCGCCTGCCGGACCCATGGGGCATCGCTCGGCCTGGCGGTGGAGTTCTCGCAGACCAACATGGAAGGCGAACTGGTCACCCGCATTCAGCAATGCCGGGGCCATGCCGCCGGCATCATCATCAATGCCGGGGCCTATACCCACACCTCGGTGGCGATTCTCGACGCCCTGCTGGCGGCCGAGGTTCCGGCCATCGAGGTTCACCTGTCCAACATTCACCAGCGGGATTCGTTCCGCCATCACTCTTACGTGGCCAAGGCGGCCAAGGGAATGATCTGCGGGCTGGGAAGCCACGGATACATCCTGGCGCTCGACGCGCTGGCCCGCCTGATCAAGGGAAATGCAGAGGCATAATGGGCAACAAGACTCCCATCGACAGCGAACTGGTCCGCACCCTGGCGGCCCTGCTGGATGAAACCAATCTCACCGAGATCGAGTACGGCGTCGGCGAGATGCGTATCCGCGTCGCCCGTCAGGCGGCGCCGGTGGCCGTGCACCACGCCGCCCCGGCGGTCGTCGGCCATGCCGCCTCCATGCCGGCCCAGGCGTCGGCGTCCGACGCCGACCATCCCGGCGCGGTGACCTCGCCCATGGTGGGCGTCGCCTACCTGGCGCCCGAGCCCGGCTCGCCCAAGTTCGTCAATCCCGGCGACATGGTCGCCGAAGGCCAGACCATCATGCTGATCGAGGCCATGAAGACGTTCAATCCCATCCGGGCGCCCAGGGGCGGCAAGCTGACCCGCATCTTCGTGACCGACGGCCAGCCGGTGGAATTCGGCGAGCCCCTGCTGATCATCGAATAGCATGATGTTCGAGAAGGTCCTCATCGCCAACCGGGGCGAGATCGCACTCAGGATCCATCGCGCCTGCCGCGAGATGGGCATCCGCACCGTGGCGGTGCATTCCACCGCCGACAACGACGCCATGCATGTGCGCCTCGCCGACGAGGCCGTGTGCATCGGCCCGCCCTCGGCCCGCGATTCGTACCTGAACAAGGCGGCGATTCTGTCGGCGGCGTCCATCACCGGGGCGGACGCCATCCATCCCGGCTACGGCTTTTTGTCCGAGAACGCCGACTTCGCCCAGATGGTCGAGGAACACGGCTTCGTCTTCATCGGCCCGACGGCGGAACACATCCGCATGATGGGCGACAAGATCACCGCCAAGCAGGCGGTCAAGGACGCCGGCATCCCGGTGGTGCCGGGTTCGGACGGTTCCATCGATAGCGAGGAGCAGGCGCTGGAAGTGGCGGCCGCCATCGGCTATCCCGTGCTGATCAAGGCCACCGCCGGTGGCGGCGGCAAGGGCATGAAGGTCGCCCGCAACCCGGAAGAGCTGGCCGAATCCTGGAAGCTGGCCCGCAACGAGGCCAAGGCCGCCTTCGGCAACGCCGACGTCTACATGGAGAAGTATCTCGGGCATCCGCGCCATATCGAGATGCAGATCCTGGCCGACAATTACGGCGCCGTGGTGCATCTGGGCGAGCGCGACTGCTCGTTGCAGCGCAAGCACCAGAAGGTGCTGGAGGAGGCTCCGTCGCCGGCCTTGAACGCCGACCAGCGGGCCAAGATCGGCAAGATCGCCTGCGACGCCGTCGCCAAGCTGGGCTACCGCAACGCCGGCACCATCGAGTTCCTCTACGAGAACGGCGAGTTCTACTTCATCGAGATGAACACCCGCCTGCAGGTGGAGCATCCCATCACCGAGGCCATCACCGGCATCGATCTGGTGCGCGAGCAGATCCGCATCGCCGCCGGCGCGCCACTGGGCTACACCCAGGCGGACGTGCGCTTCGCCGGCCATGCGCTGGAATGCCGCGTCAATGCCGAGGACCCGCAGACCTTCACCCCGTGCCCCGGCCGGATCGAGGGTTATCACTCGCCGGGCGGCCTGGGTGTGCGGGTGGATTCCGGCCTCTATGCCGGCTATCGCATTCCGCCCCATTACGACTCGATGATCGCCAAGCTGATCGTCTACGGCAACACCCGCAACGAGGCGCTGATGCGCCTGCGCCGGGCGCTGGGCGAGTACGTGATCGAAGGCGTCAAGACCACGCTGCCGCTGCACAACCGGCTGGTCCAGGACGCCGATTTCGTCAACGGCGACTACGATATCCACTGGCTGGAAAAGTTTGTGGCGCAGCACTCCTGAGCGGGGGCTGTCGCGGTAATTGCCAGGGGGCGGCCGGTTCGGCCGCCCCTTTCGCTTTGGTCCGAATACCCCCACGCCGCCCGGTGTTGCCAATGGATGGCAGCAAGGAGTAGGTTTGGGCCGAATTTTCCGGGATACCAAACGATGCGCCCCGATCTTGCGGCCAAGTACGACCTTCGCGTTCCCCGCTACACCTCCTATCCCACCGCGCCGCATTTCCATCCCGGCGTGACGGCCGAGACCTACCGGGGCTGGCTGGGGGAGATCGATCCCAAGCTGGAATTGTCGCTCTACCTCCACATCGCGTTTTGCGCCGAGATGTGCTGGTTCTGCGGCTGCCACACCAAGATCACCAAGCGCTATGCCCCCGTCGCCGCCTATATGGACGCCCTGTGGCGCGAGGTGGAACTGGTGGCCGAGGCGCTGCCCACCCGCATGACGGCGCGCCACGTCCATTTCGGCGGCGGCTCGCCCACCATTCTCTCGTCCGGGGATTTCGTCCGCACCATCGACCTGTTGAAGAGCCGCTTCATCCTCAAGCCCGACGCCGAGGTGGCGGTGGAGCTTGATCCGCGCACCGCCGACGAGGCCTATGTCAAGGCCATGGCGGGGGCGGGGGTGACGCGTGCCTCCATCGGCGTGCAGGACCTGGACGACAAGGTGCAGCAGGCCATCAACCGCATCCAGCCCTACGAGGTCACCGAGCGGGTGGTGGAATGGCTGGGCAAGCACGGCGTGCCCGAGGTCAACATCGACCTGATCTACGGCCTGCCGCACCAGACCCTGGACGGCCTGCTGGCCACCATCGACAAGGCGGTGCGGGGCTTCAGGCCCAAGCGCGTCGCCCTGTTCGGCTATGCCCACGTGCCGTGGATGAAGAAGCACCAGCGGCTGATCCCGGAAGACACCCTGCCCGATACCGAGACCCGCTGGCAGCAGTATGAACAGGGCTGCAAGCTGCTGACCGAGACCCTGGGCTATGTCCAGATCGGCCTCGACCACTTCGCCGCTCCCGACGACGCCATGGCCATCGCCTTGAAGGAAAAGCGGCTGCACCGCAACTTCCAGGGCTACACCACCGATTCCGCCACCACCCTGATCGGCTTCGGGGCGTCGGGCATCGGTTCGCTGCCCCAGGGCTATGTGGTCAACGACGGCGAGGTCCACGCCTACCAGCGCGCCATGGCCGAAGGAAAGCTCGCCACCTCGCGCGGCGTGGCCATCAGCCCCGACGACATCCTGCGGCGCGAGATCATCGAGCGGCTGATGTGCGACCTGGAAATCGACCTGGACAAGGTCGCCGCCCGCCATGGCGCCGACGGCTCGCAGTTCGGCCCCGAACTGGCCTCGCTGGCGCCTTTGCAGGCCGACGGTCTGGTCGAGGTCGCTGGCCACCGCATCCATGTCACCGAGGAGGGCCGCACCCTGGTGCGCGCCGTCTGCGCCGCCTTCGACCGCTATCTCAAGGCGGGCGAGCAGCGCCATTCCAAGGCGGTGTAACAAGATGACCATGGCCTGGTACGACTACTTCATGGGCTTTGCCAAGCACGCCGCCAGCAAGTCCAAGGACCCCAGCACCCAGGTGGGCGCCGTGGCGGTGGGGCCCGACGGCGAGATCCGCGCCACCGGCTATAACGGCCTGCCCAGGGGCGTCGAGGACAAGCCCGAGCGCATGGAGCGCCCGGCCAAGTATCTGTGGACCTCGCACGCCGAGGAAAACCTGGTGGCCCATGCCGCCCGGGTGGGGGTCAGCCTCAAGGGCTGCACCGTCTACGTCACCCACTATCCCTGCTCGCGCTGCGCCCGTTCGCTGATCCAGGCCGGGGTGGCGCAAATCCACGTGGGCGACGGCACCACCTCCATGCCCGCCGAGGAATTCGACACCGCCCGGGTGATGTTCGAGGAATCCGGCGTCAAGGTGGGCTGAATCGAAAAATCGGAAAACTCTCAAACCTGAGTGGCGTCCGAGCCCCTGAAGAGGCAGAGCGTTTTCGTACAACCAGAATCCCAGGGCGCTTCCGCTTTAAGCCGAAGCGCCCTGGGTCTTTTCTGCCAGGAAAGAGCTTCGCTTTCTCAAGGTTCGGATACCGCTCGGGCTGAAGAGTTTCGCCCGGATGCGGCCATTTCGTTACGTCATGCTTTGAGGCCGTCCGAGAGACGCGCTCCCCCCTTCCTGCTCGGATACCAACATCTTCAGGCGCCGTCGCCGGCCCCACGGGGTGGTCGGGAGTCCATGATTGAGAGTTGTCCTCATCGGCACGCCTATGCCGAAAGATGGTTTATATATACTAAAAATGATTCAAAAGTTGTGTGCATATGAGCCATAATCTCAATAAGGATCAAGCCTAATTAAATTCAATTATAAATAGAGATGCGGAGGGGTCCGATGTCTGCCAATCTGCCGACCAACAGTGCGATATATGCTTCCTTTGTCGCCGATAGCGATAGCAACGCCTTGCTGTTATGCGCTTCTCCGGACGGGTGTTCCTGGGGGCCCAACATCGATATAGCCGACCAGACGACCCTGGCCATCCCGGACCTGGCTGTGTTCAACAGCCAGTTCTGGGTGTCGTTTGTGGCCAGCAACGGCAACAATCCGCAGGTGCTGCTGTGCTCGTCCCCGGACGGGGTGAATTGGTCGAACAACATGGTTGTGGGCGGCCAGTCCTTCAGGTCGCCCAGGCTGACAGTGTTCAATGGCCGCCTCTGGCTGGCCTATGCCGATACCAGCAGTGATCTCTGGGTGGGGTCGTCGCCGGATGGCGTCAACTGGACCCCGTTCTATCCGGTGAATCAATCGACCTGGGGGTTTGATTTCACCTCGTTCAACGGCCAGCTGTATATCGTGTTCATCACCTCCAGTTCCTCTCAGGATCTGCTGGTCTGCTCATCGCCCGACGGCATCAACTGGTCGGGCAACACGCCCATTAATCAGTCGAGCCTTACCGCGCCGGCAGTGGCCGTGCTGAACGGCCAGATGGTCGTGGCCTTCGTCGCCAACAGCAGTTCCAATGAATTGCTGACCTGCATTTCCTCGGATGGCGTGAATTGGTCCGGCAATCACTGGGTTGACCAGACCACGGCCTATGCTCCGACCCTGACCGCCTTCAACAACCTGCTCTGGGTGGGTTTTCGAGCCGACAGCGATTCGGGGGTCCTGCTTCAGTGTTCTTCCGCCGACGGCATCAACTGGTCGTCCAACGGCTCGATCGGCCAGACGGGGCAGGGCGGGCCGACATTCCTGGGAGTGGATATCCAGACGGGGACCCTGACGCCCAAATACATCGTCACCAGCGTCATCTACGCCCCGCCGGGCAGTGCCGCCGGCACGGCTTCCTCCGTGAGCTACAGCCAGGGAAGCCAGGCGGGCACGACCGTATCCACCGGCAATTCGTTTCAGCAGGGCTACAGCGTCACCGCCGGAGTCGATACCGGTGCCTTTTCGGCCGAGGCAAGCTTTGGCTGCTCCAGTGAAACCTCCTCGTCCAGCTCGGTCAGCATCAACAAGAGCACGACTTTCACCATCGACCTTTCGGGGCCGAATAACGACGGCATCGACCACCAAAATGACGGCTTCTACCTGTGGCTCAACCCACTGCTCAACATCTACGCGGATTCGTTCGGTGATGTGCAGTGGCTGATGAGTGTGGCCGGCGCCACCATGCAGATCGTGTGGGTCCAGGCCGGCTGGCTGCTCCAGCCGGGCACCATGCCGCAGGACGTTCAGCAGACTCTCGACGCCGCCGGGCTGACCCCGACCGACTACGCCGCAATCCTTTCGACAAACCCGTTCATGCCCGGCGGCACCATCGATCCCAACCGCTACCTGCTGCTGAACCAGACCTTCACCTACGAAGCCGGCTCGCCCACTGAAAGTTTTACCCTCTCCAATTCCGAGACCCAGACCCAAACCCAGGAAACCAGTGTTACCTATTCCGTGGATGCGACCGTGAAGGGGGGAGAGGAGGTTACCGCCGCGATCGGCGCCAATTTCGAGTGGACCAACAGCTCGTCCACCGAGACCGAGAGCGAGACCGATCAGACCGCGACATTCACCATCAACCCGCCGTCATCGGGCTATGATGGGCCGGTCATGCTGTATGTCTATTGGGACAATGTGTATCAGAGCTTCGCCTTCTCTCTGGAGCCCCTTTCGTCCTGAACGCAGCTCAGGCGTCACCGCCAGGGCTATGAGCGCGACAGGTGGGGCACGCCCACCCATCCCACACCTGACGGGTAGGCGTGTCCCACCTAACTAATTTCCCATACTCCCCCTATGGGTGTTCCTGCCCCGTGCCGGAGTGGCCATAGTAGCGTCCGCGAATACAAGGGCGAATGCCCAGAACCATCCGGGAGATTGCGGCGCCATGGACCAGTCGAAGCGCTATGTGAATCTGGGCTTGCGCGAGGCAGACCTGATCAGGGGCGGCCGCCACGTGCTGTGCGCCTATCGCATGCGGCCCAGGGCCGGCTACGGCTATGTGGCGACGGCGGCCCATTTCGCCGCCGAATCGTCTACCGGCACCAATGTGGAGGTCTGCACCACCGACGACTTCACCCGTGGCGTCGATGCCCTGGTCTATGCGGTGGACGAGGCGGAAGGGCTGATGAAGATCGCCTATCCGGTGGAGCTGTTCGACCGCAACATCATCGACGGCAAGGCGATGATCGCCTCGTTCCTGACGCTCACCGTGGGCAACAACCAGGGCATGAGCGACGTGGAGCACGCCAAGATGGAGGATTTCTGGGTTCCGCCGGATTTCCTTCGGCTGTTTGACGGTCCGGCGGTCAACATCTCCCACATGTGGAAGGTGCTGGGCCGTCCGCAAGTGAACGGCGGCATGGTGGTCGGCACCATCATCAAGCCCAAGCTGGGCCTGCGCCCCAAGCCTTTCGCCGACGCCTGCCACCAGTTCTGGCTGGGCGGCGACTTCATCAAGAACGACGAGCCCCAGGGCAACCAGGTCTTCGCCCCCTTCAAGGAAACCATGGTCCTGGTGGCCGATGCCATGCGCTGCGCCCAGGACGAGACCGGCCAGCCAAAGCTGTTCTCCGCCAACATTACCGCCGACGATCCGGCCGAGATGATCGCGCGCGGCGAATTCATCCTGAAGACCTTCGGCGAGAATGCCTCCCACGTGGCCTTCCTGGTGGACGGCTTCGTGGCCGGTCCCACGGCGGTGACCACCTGCCGGCGCAACTTCCCCGGCACCTTCCTGCACTATCACCGGGCGGGTCACGGCGCCGTCACCTCGCGCCAGTCCAAGCGCGGCTACACCGTGCTGGTCCACATGAAGATGGCCCGTCTGATCGGGGCCAGCGGCATCCATACCGGCACCATGGGCTATGGCAAGATGGAAGGCGCCCCCGACGAGAAGATGGTGGCCTACATGCTGGAACGGCAACTGGCCGACGGCTCCCATTACCGCCAGGATTGGGGCGGCATGGCGTCCTGCACGCCGATCATCTCGGGCGGCATGAACGCGCTGCGGCTGCCGGGATTCTTCGACAATCTCGGCCATTCCAACGTCATCCAGACCTCGGGCGGGGGCGCGTTCGGCCACAAGGACGGCCCCGTCGCCGGCGCGCTGTCGCTGCGCCAGGCCCACGAGGCGTGGCAGGCGGGAATCGACCTGGTGGACTACGCCCAGGGGCACCCTGAACTTAAGGGTGCGTTCGAATCCTTTGCGTCCGACGCCGATCGGCTGTATCCCGGCTGGCGGGATCGCCTGCGCATCGCCGCTTGAGTGGGGTAAATCGTGTCGAGAAAACATCCGGTCATCGCCGTCACCGGCTCGTCGGGGGCGGGGACCAGCACGGTCAAGGAAGCCTTCGAGCATATGTTCCGCCGCGAGGGCATCAAGCCGGCGGTGGTCGAGGGCGACAGCTTCCATCGCTATAACCGTGCCGACATGAAGAAGGCCATGGGCGAGGCGGAAAGGGGCGGGCGCCGCACCTTCAGCCATTTCGGCCCCGAGGCCAACCTGTTTCCCCAGCTCGAGGAGCTGTTCGCCTCCTACGGCGACACCGGGCGGGGTAAGCGGCGCTTCTACGTTCACAACGAGGAAGAGGCGGCGCGCTTCGCCCATCTGGGCGTGGCGTCGGGCGAGTTCACCCCGTGGGAGGACCTGCCCGAGGACACCGACTGCCTGTTCTACGAGGGCCTGCACGGCTGCGTGGCGACAAGGGACAACAACGTCGCCCAGCACGTGGACCTGAAGATCGGCGTGGTGCCGGTGATCAATCTGGAGTGGATTCAGAAGATCCATCGCGATACGTCAGAACGCGGCTATTCGGAAGAGGCGGTGATGGACACCATCCTGCGCCGCATGCACGACTACGTTCACTACGTGGTGCCGCAGTTCAAGCTGACCGACATCAACTTCCAGCGGGTGCCCATCGTCGACACCTCGGACCCCATCATCGCCCGCGACATTCCCACCGCCGACGAGAGCCTGGTGGTGATCCGCTTCAGGAAGCCCGACCGCTTCCGCGTCGATTTCCCCTTCCTGCTGCAGATGCTGAAGGATTCGTGGATGAGCCGGCGCAACACCATCGTGGTGCCGGGCGGCAAGATGGGGCTGGCCATGGAGCTGATCCTCACCCCCATCCTGCGCCGCATCATGGAGGATCGCCGCGCCCTGCTGGGGTAGGCGGGTTGATTCAAGGGGGCTGATTACCTATGATTACAACGTAATCATAGACCCTGCGGAGCCGCGCCATGAGCGGACAGAATTTCTCCATTCGTACCGACGCGGCCAAGCTGAGCGAGATCGACCGCTTGGCCCAGGCCCACAACCGCTCGCGCAATTTCGTGGTCAACGAGGCCATCGATCGCTATCTGGCCGATGAGCGCCGCTGGGTGGAGGCTGTTCAGGCGGGGCTGGCGGCCGCCAAGGCGGGGGATTTCGCCTCCGCCGATGAGATCGATACGCTTTTCAAGGGATTTGAAGCGGCAGCCAAGGAATGAGGCTGCGCTGGACCCGGCCGGCCCTGAGGGACCTGAGCGATATTCATGCCTATATCGCCGAGCGGGATACTGCCGCCGCCTTGCGGGTTATCCGATTGCTGCGGGCGCAGGCCGACGGGCTTGCGGTCCATTCTCATATGGGGCGCGAGGGGCTGGTCGAAGGAGCCCGTGAACTGGTGGTGCCGGGTTTGCCGTTCCTCATCGCCTATCGGGTGACGGAGGAGTTTGTCGATATCCTCGCTCTTCGTCACGGGGCAAGGCTTTGGCCCGGGCGGTTACCGGCGACTTGACGATCAGCCTTTCAGCCAGGCATTCACCAGCACGCGGGCGATGGAATCCTTGCGCGGCAGGAAGCGCCCTTCCGCGCCCGGTCGGTCGGCCTCGCCGAAGGTGCGGACCTCGTCGCGGGTGAACCAGCGGACGTCCTCGATCTCGTGGGGGTCGGCCACCGGCTCGCCCCCGTCCGCCAGGGCGTTGAAGCCGATCATCAGGGAGGAGGGGAAGGGCCAGGGCTGACTCGCTACATAAGTGGTTGAGCGCACCTCGATGCCGGCTTCCTCCCACACTTCGCGGGCCACGGCGCCTTCCAGCGATTCGCCCGGTTCGACGAAGCCGGCCAGGCAGGAATACATGCCGGGCGCCCATACGGGCTGGCGCCCGAGCAGGGCGCGCCCCATTGGATCGGTGACCAGCATGATGATGGCCGGGTCGGTGCGGGGAAAGTGCAGGGCGCCGCAGGACGGCGCGGCGCATTTGGTCGAATGGCCGGAATCCTGGACCAGCAGCGAGCCGCCGCAGGTGGCGCAGAACCGGGTCTTCTCGCGCCAGACCAGCACGCCCCTGGCATAGGCCAGCAGGGCGGAATCCTGGGCGGGCAGCAATCCGCCCACCGAGCGGAGCCACACCCAGTTGCCGCCCATTTCCGGCCCGTTCTCGTCGGCTTCCAGCCCCGAGACGTCGAGCGCCAGCAACGGCCCCGACGCATCCTCGCCCAGCAGCAGGCAATTGCCCGCCGTCGCCTCGGCGAGGCGCAGGCCGTAGGCGCGGTCGAGCCAGCGGACCGAGGGCGGGGTGCCGGCCACCAACTGGCGGCCGCGCCAGTAAAGGGTGAAGCGGGCGCCCGGGCGGCGCATGAGTTCGGCGATGTCGCCGCCGCGGCGGACCGCGTGGGCGCGGTCGAGGCCGAGTCCGGAATAGAGAATGGCTGAGGTCATGGCGGCAGCTTGGCATGACCAAAAGATGGCGGCGAGAAGAAGATTGCGAATCCGGTGGCAATTTGGAAGATTGTCGCCGGCGGTGATCCATGAATGATATCCAAGCGCTTCTCAACGGCCTGCTCGACTCCATTCGCGACGCGGTGATCATCGCCGACGGAGAAGGCAATCCCCTGCGCTCGAACCCGGCGTTCGAGACGCTGATGGGCTTTTCCTCCTCGGGCGGGGCCGAGGTGTCCCGCCTGGCGGCCGGCATGATCTACCGGGCCCTGAACCCCGGCGCGGGCGGCCGCTGGCAGGGCATGGTCACCTGCCCCGACGGCAAGGAACGCCCTTTCGAGGTGACCGCCGCCGCCATCAACTCGGCCGCCGACTTCCCCGATCGCTATCTGTGCGTGGTGCGCCCCGCCGTGGCCGAGGATGCCAACGGCGAGAGCGGCACCTTCGGCTACGATTCGCTGACTGGCCTGCCCAACCGCGACCTGTACGCCGACCGTATCGGCCAGGCGGTGCTGCAGGCCAACCGCACCGGCGGTTCGGTGGCGCTGATGATGATGGGGCTGGACCGCTTCACCCTGGTCAACGACGCGTTGGGCCACGGGGCCGGCGACCGGCTGCTGATCGAGGTGGCGCGCCGTCTCAAGATGTGCGTGCGCGAGACCGACACGGCGGTACGCCTGGACGGTGACAAGTTCGCCCTGGTGATGGCCATCGCCGACACCGACGACAGCGTCATCGTCGCCGAAAAGGCGCTGAACGCCGTCAAGGAGCCGTTCGCCCTGGACGGGCAGGAGGTGGTGATCACCTTCTCCATCGGCATCAGCGTCTATCCGCTGGACGCCGATTCCAGCGCCCAGCTGGTCAAGCATGCCGAGAACGCGCTGCATTACGCCAAGGTCTCGGGCCGCAACCAGTACCAGTTCTTCTCCAAGGACATGAACCGCAAGGCCAAGTCCAGGCTGGAGCTGGAGGGCCGCCTGCGCCGCGCCCTGGCCAACGATGAATTCGTGGTCTTCTACCAGCCCAAGGTCTCCGCCGACCGCGACACCATCGTCGGCGCCGAGGCGCTGATCCGCTGGATGGATCCCGAGCGCGGCATGGTCTCGCCGGGAGAGTTCATTCCCGTCGCCGAGGAAAGCGGGCAGATCGAGGCCATCGGCACCTGGATTCTGCGCGAATCCTGCGTGCAGAACCGCAAGTGGCAGGATGCCGGCTTCGATCCCTTGAAGGTGTCGGTCAACGTTTCGGCGCGGCAGTTCCGCTCGCGCACCCTGATCGAGACGGTGACCGAGGCGCTGGACTCCTCCGGCCTCGATCCCAAATGGCTGGAGCTCGAGATCACCGAGAGCATGCTGATGAACGACGTGGATACGGCGGTGCGCAAGATGAAGGCGCTGCGCGACCTGGGCGTCGGGCTGTCCATCGACGATTTCGGTACCGGCTATTCCTCGCTCAGCTATCTGGGGCGCTTCCCCATCACCACTCTCAAGATCGACCGCGCCTTCATCGCCGATGTGGACACCAATCCCAAGACCGCCGAGATCGCCCGGGCCATCATTGGCCTGTCGCGCGGTCTCAACCTAGAGGTGGTGGCGGAAGGTGCCGAAATCGCCGAGCACATCATGTTCCTGCGCAACAATGGATGCGACACCGTGCAAGGGTTCTATTACTCTCGTCCAGTGCCGGCCGAAGAGTTCGAGCGCATGATGCGGCAAAGGGTCCTGATTCACGCCTGATCTCGCGTTACGGTAAGTTTTCCCCTCACTTCCTTGGGGTCTTTTGACCAACGTCAAAGCGCCCGATCGGGCCGAGTGACATTTTGCCGCCATCTGGCGTCATCCCTGGGGAGAGGGGGTGGCCTGCCGAGGGAGGAGTTCCGATGTCTGGGCTAATGTCCCGGCGGACGTTGTTGACGAGGCGGACCGAAAGCCGGGCGCCTTCGGGTCCTCGTCCGCCCTGGAGCATCGATACCTTCGCCGCTGCCTGCGATGGTTGCGGCGCCTGCCTCACCTCCTGTCCCGAACACATTCTCGTCAAGGGTGCCGATGGCCGGCCGGTGGTGGATTTCACCCGGGGTGGCTGCACCTTCTGCGGCGATTGCGATACCGCGTGCGTGGCGCGTGACGGCCGTCCGGCGGCCATTGACCGCAAGGCGTTCGACGGCGCCGGCTCTCTGCCCGTGCTGGCGCGCCTGGGCGCCGCCTGCATTTCCATTCAAGGCGTGACCTGTCGCCTGTGCGGCGACCCCTGCGAGTCCCGCGCCATCAAGTTCAGGCCTTTGCCGGGCGGCCGCGTGCTGCCCGAGATCGCCGACGAGTCCTGTAATGGTTGTGGAGTTTGCGTTTCGACCTGTCCGGTCGGGGCGCTTTCCATGGCACCTTTGGTTCGAGCCTGAGAGGAAGACGATGAGACTCGCGACCTTCGTTGCCACCGAGCAATCCAAGCCCAGGGAGCAGGTGGAGAACATCTGCGGCGTGTTGATTCACGTCAAGCCGGAGCGCCGGCACGAGGTTCATGATGCCCTCAGCCGGATTCCCGGCGTCGAGGTCCACACCATGACCGACGATGGCAGGATGGTGGTTACCGTCGAGGATGCCGAAGGCAACTGGGCGGGTTCCACGATTACCAGCCTGACCGACATCCAGGGAATTCTGAATGTGTCCCTGGTTTATCATCACTTTGATTCTGATCTTGATCTGGAAGGGGAGACCGTTTCATGAGCCTCACCAGGCGCGACTTCATTAAGGCGAACGCCGTCGCGGCCACTGCTGCCGCTGCGGGGATCGCCACGCCGGCCATCGCCCAGCCGGCAAAAGCCAATATCCGCTGGGACAAGGGTGTCTGCCGCTTCTGCGGTACGGGATGCGCCGTTCTGGTGGGCGTTCAGGACGGCCGGGTGGTTGCCACCCAGGGCGATCCCGATTCTCCCGTCAACCGTGGCCTGAACTGCATCAAGGGCTACTTCCTGTCCAAGATCATGTACGGCGAAGACCGGCTGACCAAGCCGCTGCTGCGCATGAAGAACGGCAAGTTCGACAAGAACGGCGAATTCACGCCGATCACGTGGGACCAGGCCTTCGACATCATGGCGGAGAAGTGGAAGGAGCAGCTGAAGAAGCCCGACGGCGCCACCCGCGTCGGCATGTTCGGCTCGGGCCAGTGGACCATCTGGGAAGGCTACGCCGCCTCCAAGCTGTACAAGGCCGGCTTCCGCTCCAACAACCTGGACCCCAATGCGCGCCACTGCATGGCCTCGGCCGTTGCCGGCTTCATGCGCACCTTCGGCATCGACGAGCCCATGGGCTGCTACGACGACATCGAGCAGACCGACGCTTTCGTGCTGTGGGGCTCCAACATGGCGGAGATGCACCCCATCCTGTGGTCGCGCGTCACCGATCGCCGCCTGACCCACGAGGGCTGCAAGGTCGCCGTGCTGTCCACCTTCGAGCACCGCTCGTTCGAGCTGGCCGACCTGCCGATGGTGTTCACGCCCCAGACCGATCTGGCGATCCTGAACTACATCTGCCACTACATCATCTCGAAGAACGCCTATAACAAGGAGTTCATCGAGAAGCACGTCAACTTCAAGAAGGGCGTGACGGACATCGGCTATGGCCTGCGTCCGACCAATCCGCTCGAGAAGGATCAGGCCAACGCGGCCACTCCGGACAAGTCCGACCCGATGACCTTCGACGAGTTCAAGGCCTTCGTGTCCGAATACACCCTGGAGAAGGTGTCCAAGCTGTCGGGCGTTCCCGCCGACAAGCTGGAAGCCCTGGCCAAGATGTACGCCGATCCGAAGATGAAGATCGTGTCGTTCTGGACCATGGGCTTCAACCAGCACGCGCGCGGCACGTGGGTCAACAACATGATCTACAACGTGCATCTGCTGATGGGCAAGATCTCCGAGCCGGGCAACAGCCCGTTCTCGCTGACCGGCCAGCCCTCGGCCTGCGGCACGGCCCGCGAAGTGGGCACCTTCGCCCACCGCCTGCCCGCCGACATGGTGGTGATGAACGACAAGCATCGTGAGATCACCGAGAAGCTGTGGCAGCTGCCGGCCGGCACGCTGAACCCCAAGATTGGCTATCACGCGGTTCTGCAGCATCGCATGCTGAAGGACGGCAAGCTGAACGCCTATTGGGTCCAGTGCACCAACAACATGCAGACCGCGCCCAACATGAACGAGGAGGGGTATCCGGGCTACCGCAACCCCGCCAATTTCGTGGTGGTGTCCGATCCCTATCCGACCGTGACCGCGCTGGCGGCCGACCTGATCCTGCCCACCGCCATGTGGATGGAGAAGGAAGGGGCCTACGGCAACGCCGAGCGCCGCACCCAGTTCTGGCGTCAGCAGGTCAAGGCTCCGGGCGAGGCCAAGTCGGATCTGTGGCAGCTGATGGAGTTCTCCAAGCGCTTCAAGGTCGAGGAAGTGTGGCCGGAGGAACTGATCGCCAAGAAGCCGGAAGTGCGCGGCAAGACGCTGTTCGACATCCTGTACAAGAACGGCGCCGTGGATAAGTTCCCGCTGGCCGAGCTGCAGGCCGGTCACGACAACGACGAGTCCAAGGCGTTCGGCTTCTACGTCCAGAAGGGCCTGTTCGAGGAATATGCCCAGTTTGGTCGCGGCCATGCCCACGATCTGGCGCCGTTCGAGACCTACCACAAGGCCCGCGGCCTGCGCTGGCCGGTGGTCGACGGCAAGGAGACCCTGTGGCGCTTCCGTGAGGGCTACGACCCCTACGTGAAGGCGGGCGAGGGTGTGAAGTTCTACGGCAAGCCCGACGGCAAGGCCTGGATCTTCGCGCTGCCCTACGCTCCGGCCGCCGAGTCGCCGGACAAGGAGTACGACCTGTGGCTGTCCACCGGCCGCGTGCTGGAGCACTGGCATTCGGGGTCCATGACCCGTCGCGTGCCGGAACTGCACAAGTCGGTGCCCAACGCCGTGCTGTACATGCATCCCAACGACGCCGCCAAGCGCAATTTGCGCAACGGCGACGTGGTGAAGATCGCCAGCCGGCGCGGCGAGGTGACCACCCGTATCGACACCCGTGGCCGTAACAAGCCGCCGGAGGGGCTGGTCTACATGCCGTTCTTCGACGAAAGCCAGCTGGTCAACAAGCTCACTCTTGACGCCACTTGCCCGATCTCCAAGGAGACGGACTACAAGAAGTGCGCGGTCAAGGTGACCAAGGCCTAAGGAAGAGGGAAGGGACCGCCCGTAGCGCCCAAGGCGGGGCGGGCGGTCCCAACCATCGGAGAAGCCAATCATGGCCAAGCACCACAAGACAGGTGGGGATGCTGTGGACCACAACCGGCGAGCCGTGCTGGCCGGAACGGTCAAGGGCGCCTGTACGGTCGGGCTGCTTGGCGCTTTGCTTGCCATTCCCGCCCGGCGCAAGGCCGAGGCGGTGGCGCTCCGGCCGCCCGGCGCGGTGGCCGAGAAGGATTTTCTTTCGGCCTGCGTCCGCTGCGGGCTGTGCGTCAAGGATTGCCCCTACGACACCCTGAAGCTGTCGGACGTGGGCGACGGCCCGGCGCTGGGCACGCCTTTCTTCAACGCCCGCAAGGTCCCTTGCGAGATGTGCGAGCACATCCCCTGTGTCGCCGCCTGCCCGACGGGCGCGCTGGACAAGGGGCTGACCGACATCAAGAACGCCAAGATGGGCGTGGCCGTCCTGGTCGGCCAGGAGACCTGCCTGAATTTCCTGGGCTTACGCTGCGACGTCTGCTATCGCGTCTGCCCGCGCATCGGCGAGGCCATCACGCTCGAGCTCAGCCACAACACCCGCACCGCCAAGCACGCCTTCTTCATTCCCACCGTGCATTCGGCCAAATGCACCGGCTGCGGCAAGTGCGAGCGGGCCTGCGTGCTGGACGAGGCGGCCATCAAGGTCCTGCCGCACGCCTTGGCCACCGGCCAGCTGGGCCGGCATTACCGCCTGGGCTGGGAAGAGAAGAAGAAGGCGGGCGCCTCGCTGGTCGAACCCAGCCCCGAGGTGCAGGTGCGCGGCATGGAGGGCGTCGAGATGACGCCGGGCGGCACCTACAAGCTTGAGAAGCGCCCCGATGGCGGCTTCAAGGAGTTCAAGCCATGAGCGCGACCAAGACCGCTCATTCCGGCCTCGTTGATCCCGGCGCCTCGGCGGTGGCCGCCAAGGGCTGGCTGGCCGCCAACAAGTGGCTGCTGGCCCGGCGCCTGTCCCAGGCCCTGGTGGTCGCCGTGTTCCTGACCGGCCCGCTGTGGGGCGTGTGGATCGCCAAGGGCAATCTGGCGTCGAGCCTGACGCTGGGCGTGCTGCCGCTGACCGATCCCCTGATGGTGCTGCAGGCCCTGGTGGCCGGGCATGTGATGACCGGGACCGCCCTGATCGGCGCGGCCATCGTGCTGGCCGCCTATCTGGTGGTCGGCGGGCGCGTCTATTGCTCCTGGGTCTGCCCGGTCAACGCCGTCACCGATCTGGCCCACTGGTTGCGGTTGCGCTTGGGGATCGAGAAGGGATTGCCGCTCAACCGCAACACCCGCCTGTGGGTGCTGGGCGGCGTGCTGGTCGCCTCGGCTGCCACCGGCACCATCGCCTGGGAACTGGTCAACCCGGTGACCATGCTGCATCGCGGGCTGGTGACCGGGGCGATCCTGACCTTCGGTTCGGCCGCCCTGATCACCCTGGCCGTGTTCCTGTTCGACCTGGGCGTCGCAAGCCGCGGCTGGTGCACCCATCTTTGCCCGGTGGGGGCCTTCTACGGCCTGCTGGGCCGGGCGGCGGTGCTGCGGGTTTCCGCGGTCAACCGCGCCGCCTGCGACGATTGCATGGATTGTTTCGCCGTCTGCCCCGAACGCCACGTCATCGCGCCCGCGCTGCGCGGCGCCGCCAAGGGAGTAGGCCCCGTCATCATGTCGCACGACTGCACCAATTGCGGCCGTTGCATCGACGTGTGTTCAAAGACCGTTTTCCGGTTCGACACCAGGTTCCACAACCGGCCGTCCGACACTCCGTCGTCCGGCTCGGGGGTGAAGGCCGAAGTGCCGCCGGTCAAAGTTGCTTGATGATTTCTTTCGAGAGTTCTGGAAGGGGAGTGACCGCAGTGAAGACTAAGATCAAGGCAATCGCCCTCGCGCTGGCCCTGGCGCTGGGCATGGGGGTGACCGCACTGGGCGTGGTGGCCGGCGAGGTGAAGTCGCTTCGCCCGACTGCCGCCGATTCGCCCGACGCGCCGCCCGCCATCTACAAGGTGATGGAAGGCTCGAAGCACGAGCGCGCCTATCGCCAGCAGCCGCCGCTGGTGCCGCACACCACCGACAAGTACGAGATCGACCTCAAGGTCAATCAGTGCCTGCGCTGCCATGAATGGCCGTACAGCGACCAGGAAAAGGCTCCGAAGATTTCGGACCTGCACTACATCGACCGTAGCGGCGTGCGTCAGGACGTGGTCAACGGCAACCGGTATTTCTGCAAGCAGTGCCATGTGCCGCAGGTGGATGCCAAGGCGCTGATCGACAACAAGTTCCAGGCCGCCACCACCAATACCAACATCCGCTAGGCATGGGGAAGGATCGGGCCATGAGCAACGAGAATCCGGCCAAGCAAGGCGTATTGGCGGAATGGTGGGGGGCGTTGTGCCGTCCGAGCGGCCGCTGGTCCTTGGGCGTGCTGCTGGTGGCGGGGTTTGTCGGCGGCGTCGTCTTCTGGGGCGGTTTCAACACCGTCCTGGAACTGACCAATACCGAAGCCTTCTGCCTCAGCTGCCACGAGATGGAGCAGAACGTCTACCGCGAGTATCGCGGCACCATTCACGATTCCAACCGTTCCGGCGTGCGGGCGACCTGCCCGGACTGCCACGTGCCGCGTCCCTGGATCTACAAGATCCAGCGCAAGATCCAGGCCTCCAACGAAGTCTGGCATAAGATCCTGGGTTCCATCGACACCCGTGAGAAGTTCGAGGCCAAGCGCATCGAACTGGCCAAGCACGAGTGGGCCCGCATGAAGTCCACCGATTCCCGCGAGTGCCGCAACTGCCACAATTTCGGGGCTTTCGACCTGACCCGGCAGCAGGCGCGCGCGCGCAATCGTCACTCCGAGGCGGAACAGCAGGGCAAGACCTGCATCGACTGCCACAAGGGTATCGCCCACCAGCTTCCCGCCGGCGCCTTCAAGGCCGAGCGCGAGTTGAACGAAAGCGTGGGCGGGGCGGTCAAGCCGTAGGGACCACCGCTTGATCCCCAACATCATGGGCCTCCCGAGACTCCCCGGGAGGCCCTTTTTTTGTCTTTAGATCATCAAGCCGTAAATCTGCCCCGTTCCCACTCTCGTCATGCCCGGACTTGTTCCGGGCATCCACGTGGCTCCACCTGGCACCGTACCGAACGGCTCCACATGGATGGCCGGGTCGAGCCCGGCCATGACGCAAAGGGGTGGAATGCGGATTTACGGGTTTGAATGCCCGTGGCTTCAGAGACCCATGGCTCCGCTGCGGGCCGTCAGGCCGGCAGGGCGGAGTTGTAGTGCTGCCTGAGATTGTTGAGGTAGGTGGGCGCCAGGGCCGTTCCGTGCCGGGTGTCGTAGACGCTTAGCAGCCGCATGCTGGCGTCCACCGACTGATACAGGTCGTGCAGCAGCATCGCCAGTTTCAGGATCTCCTGGTCGGACAGCTGGTTGGCCTTGGACAGGTCGCGGATGAACACGGCGTTGGCCCAGAAATGCTGGTTGAAGCCCGCCGTGGGGTCGTCGTTCAGCACCAGCGGCGTGATGCAGCGCGTGTTCATTTCCTGGAAGGTGTGGAGCATGAAGCCCTGCGAGCGCAGGAAGATCTCCACTTCCGAGAACAGGGGCTGGCCCTTGTAGATGGGCACGAACTCCACCTCGCAATGGATCAGCAGGGTCGTCTTCAGGCGTTCTGCCGCATTTTCCAACGCCATCAGTTCGGCGCCCTGGATGTCGATGGAGATCATGTCGACGCCTTCGGTCTCCGGCACGTCGTCCAGGCGGACGGTGTCCACCTCCATGGTCTCCAGCACCGAGCCCCACAGGGAGCCCCGGGGAAACAGGTCCAGCACCGCGGGGTCCGGCTCGAAGATCGACGACATGCCCGGCGCGAAGCACAGGTGAAGGGTGTGCCGCCTGCCGTCTCCCACCGCCAGGGGAAGATAGGTTTCGCGCGGGCCCTTGGTTTCCTGCAACTGGGCGAAGGGGACCGGCGCCGGCTCAAAGCCGACGATGTCGATGTCGCCCGCCTGATGCATCCAGTAATAGATCGGATAGGAAATGGGATTGGCCCCGATATCGATGATCTTCGGATGAAGGTCGAGACCGAGAAGCTCGTTGAAGCGTGCCTTGGCGCCCATGCTGCAATCCTGCCGTAAGACCTTTCCGATCATGACCAATGCGCAGATCGGTCACGCCCCAGGGTCTTTCCGAGCTAGCCGCCCATTCCACCCCCCGGTTGACGGTATGGTACCCCGATCCCCCCATGGCCGGAAGGCCGCTATGAACTCACCCTGGCCATGGGCTCGTACCAGTCGCGGGGAAAGCCGGCCTCGGCGCGGGCGGCGTGGTTGAAGGGCTCCTTCAATCCGCCGGGATAGCGCAGCGGCAGCAGCCGGTGGTATTCGGCGCGGGGGTCGAGGCCGCGTTTCCTCGCCACGAAGGTGAACCAGCGCACGCCGGCGGCCACGTGGCGAATCTCGTCGTTGTAGATGACGTCCAGCGCCGGGGGCGTCAGGGTGTCGCCGTTGCGGGCCAGCTTCTCCATGGTGGCGGGCGTGGTGTCGCAGCCGCGCGCCTCCAGCGTCATGGGCACCACCACCAGTCGGGCCAGGATGTCGTCGGCGGTCTTCTCGGCCGCCTGCCACAGCCCGTCATGGGCGGGCAGGTCGCCATAGGCCGCCCCCAGACTGCCCAGCAGGCGCTCCAGCATCTCGAAATGCTCGACCTCGTCCAGCGCCACCTGCACCCAGTCCGAGGCGAAGTCGTCGGGCAGGCCTTCATGGGCGAAGCGCGCCACGATGTCCCAGCCGAGATCGATGGCGTTCAGCTCGATATGGGCCAAAGCGTGCAGCAAGCCGATGCGGCCCCGATCGCCCCCGTACGAGCGGCGCGGCATCTCCTTGGGCGCCAGAAGCTGCGGGCGGGCGGGCCGGGCCGGGCGGGCGGGGGGCAGGGTGTCGCCCACCCGGGTGATCCGGCCTTCCCGCCAATCGGCGGCGTAAAGGCGGGTGAGGCGGCACTTCTCCGCCGGATCGGCGGCGGTCAGGACGGCAAAGGCAGCTTCTGTGAGGGTGATCATGTGTTGTCCCAATCTTGCGGGGCTGCCGCCCCGGACCCCGCTTGGAGGCGAGGCCTCCAAACCTCCCTTGTTTTTGAAAATAAAAGGGGGTTTGGGCGATAGCCCGATATTAAAGCCCCTTGGCCGCCTTCAGCACCGCCTCGGCATGGCCGGTGACCTTGACCTTGCGCCATTCGGCGCGCAGCACGCCATTTTGATCGATCAGGAAGGTGGAGCGCTCGATGCCCATGTATTCGCGGCCGTACATGCTCTTCTTTTTCCACACGCCATAGGCCTCGCACACCGCGCCGTCGGGGTCGGAGCCCAGGCGGAAGGGCAATTCGTGCTTGGCGCGGAACTTGGCGTGGCTGGCCACCGAATCCTTGGATACGCCCAGGATTTCGATTCCGGCCGCCCGGTATTCGGCCATGGCATCGCGGAAAGCCTTGGCCTCCGAGGTGCAGCCCGAGGTGTCATCCTTGGGGTAGAAGTACAGCACCAGGATCTTGCCGCGGTAATCGGCCAGGGCGGTCTTGCCGTCGTCCGTTTCCATGGCGAAGTCGGGGGCGGGGGCGCCGGGGGCGGTGGTCATTGGGCATTCTCCTTCTGCTTCAATGCGGTGGCCGGCTGCTCGATCAGGCGGCTGAACACCTCGTGGGCGTCGGCGGCGCAGTCTTCCATGCGGTCGGTGAGGCTCTTGAAATCGGTCATTCCGGCGGCGCGCACCAGGACGTCCTTGAGCCCCCGGGGCGCGGTGTGCTCGTCGAAGCCACCGGCGATGGTCTGGCGCAGCACGGTCTGCACCGCCGACCACAGCCGCAGGGCCTCGGTGAGCGTGGCGCAGTCGGCCCGGTCCAGGACGCCGGCCTGGGCGGCCTTGTCCAGCGCGCCGGCGGTGTTGCTGTCCAGCATCTCGGGGTGGGCGGGGCCATGGGCCAGCTGCAGGTACTGGGCGGTGAACTCGATGTCCACCAGACCGCCGCGCAGATGCTTGACCTCCCAGATGGAACCGGCCTTGTGTTCCTTGGCCATGCGTTCGCGCATGTCGGCCACGTCGGCCAGCAGCTTGGCCCCGTCGCGGGGGCGCGTCAGGGTCTGCCTGATGATGGCTTCGACCCGGGCGGCCAGGGCGGGGTCGCCGGCGACCACCCGGGCGCGGGTCAGCGCCATGTGCTCCCAGGTCCAGGCGGCTTCCTCCTGATAGCGGCGGAAGGCTTCCAGGCTGGACGCGATGGGGCCGGAATTGCCGGACGGCCGAAGGCGCATGTCCACTTCGTAGAGCGTGCCCTCGCCGGTCTTGGCGGTCAGCGCGTTGACCATGCGCTGGGTCAGGCGCGAGAACCACACCGGCGGAGCCAGGGGGCGCGAGCCGTCAGATTCCTCGGCATCCTCGGGGCAGTCGTAGACCAGGATCAGGTCCAGGTCCGAGGTGGCCGACATCTCGCGGCCGCCCGCCTTGCCCATGGCCAGGATTACCCAGGCGCCGCCCGGGACATGGCCGTGGGCGCGGGCGAACTCCTCCTCCACCTTGGGTCCCAGCTGGCGCAGGATGGCGCCGGCCACGTCGGAGAGCGCGCTGGCCGCCTCGCTCGCCTCGATGACGTTTCGGAGCGTCAGCACGCCCACCTGGAACTTGCGGTCGTTGGCCCAGCGCCGCGTCACGTCGAGGACCAGCTGGAAATCGTCGGCGTCGGACAGTGCCTTGGCCAATTCGGCCTCCAGCACGTCCTGGGGTGGCAGGGGCTCGAAGAAATTGGCCTGCAGCACCGAATCCAGCGTGGTGGTGTGCCGGGCCAGATGCTCGGCCAGCATGGGCGCATCGCCCATGATCTCGGCCACCAGCTCCAGCAGGGAGGGGTTGGCGTAGAACAGCGAGAACAGGGGCACCCCGGCCGGCAGGCGGGTCAGGAACTCGTCGAAGCGCATGAAGGCGTCGTCGGGCGCCGTGGTGGTGGCCAGCGCCGACAGCAGGGCGGGGGTCAGCTCGGTGAGCAATTCCCGCGCCCGGGTCGAGCGGGTGGCCCGCACCCGGCCGTGATGCCAGCCGCGGATGGTGGAGCACACTGCGTCGGCGTTGGTGAAGCCCATTTCCGTGATGGTATGGACCGTCTCGGGGTCGTTCTCGCCGCCGGTGAACACCAGGTTGCCGCCCGCGCCCAAGGGCGGCGCGTCCTCGAACAGGCCGGCGTAATGGTGCTCGACCTTCTGCAGGTGGGCGGTCAGATCGGCGGAGAACGCCTCCACATCCGCCGCCCCCATGAAGGCGGCGATCTCGGCCAGCACATGGGGATTGGTGGGCAGGGTCTGGGTCTGCTTGTCGTCCACCATCTGCAGGCGGTGTTCCAGCGTGCGCAGATAGCGGTAGGCGGCCTCCATGTCGGCCACCACCTCGGGCGTGACATGGCCGGCGGCGGCCAGGGCGTGCAGGGCCTCGAGCGTGCCCGAGACGCGCATCTCCGGCTGGCGGCCGCCCCAGATCAACTGCTGGGTCTGGGCGAAGAACTCGATCTCGCGGATGCCGCCGCGTCCCAGCTTGACGTTGTGGCCGGCCACCGCGATGGAGCGCCCGCCCTTGTGGGCGTTGATCTGGCGCTTGATGGAATGGATGTCCTGGATGGCGGCGAAGTCCAGGGACTTGCGCCAGATGAAGGGGCGCAGGAAGCGGATGAAGGCCGCCCCGGTCTCGGCATCGCCGGCCACCAGACGGGCCTTGATCATGGCGGCCCGTTCCCAGTTCTGGCCGAAGCCCTCGTAATAGGCCTCGGCGGCGACCAGGGCGACGGCGGGGGGCGTCGAGCCGGGATCGGGACGCAGGCGCAGGTCGGTGCGGAAGACGTAGCCCTCGTGGTCGCGTTCGTCGAGGATGCGCACCAGCTCCTTGGTCATGGCGATGACGCATTCCTGGATGGAACGCTTGCCGGTATAGACCAGCTTTTCATGGTCGTAGAAGACGATCAGGTCGATGTCGCTGGAATAGTTCAGCTCGCGCGCGCCCAGCTTGCCCATGCCCAGCACGATGATGCCCGAGCCCTTTTCCGGGTCCTCGGGATGGGCGAGCGTCAGGTTGCCGCGATCGGCCTCGCGCCGTAGCAGGAAGGAAAGGCCGAGGCGGCAGGCCACCTCCGCCATGGTCGCCAGGGCGCCGGTGACTTTTTCCAAGGGCCAGGCCCCGCCCAGATCGGCCAGGGCGGCCAGCAGCGAGCAGCGCCGCTTGGCGATGCGCAACTCGCGCATCAGGCGGGGGAAATCGCTTTCGGTGCGCAGGTCGGCGGCAAGTTCGGCGATCAGGCCGTCGAGCGCCCGGTCCGGTCCCACCTCCAGCGCGTGGCGCAGGAACCCCGGTTCCTTTTCCAGGCACAGGGTCAGGAAGGGCGAGTTGGCGAAGACGCCCCGCAGCAGGTCGCCGATGCCGTCCCGGCCGGGAAGGGCGCGCATGAAGGCCGCCAATTCGGCGTCGTCCTGGGCATCGGCGGCTTCGCGCCAGCGGGCCAGGCCGACCTCGACGCGGGCGGGATCGGCAACACCGGGGAAGAAACGTGGATCGAGTGGAAAACTCACCTTGTGCGGCCCCAAATGTTGTGGTTGCTTCACACTGCGGAATACGGGATCAAGGGTCAAGCGGGCATGGAGAAGACGCAGAGTGGTTCACGGCACCGTTAGGAGTCTGTTCCAGCTGCTGGGGGCCGTGCTGGTGGGGCTGCTGCTCGTTGTGCCGCTGGCGGCTTGGCGGCTGTCCCACGGCCCCATATCGCTCGAATTCCTGACACCTTATATCGAGGACGCCCTTTCGGCGAGGGATGGTTCGCTCGCCGTCCGGCTCGACGCCACCTTGCTGCAGCGGGGCGACGACGAGCGCATGCTGGAAATCCACGTCAGCAACGCGCGGGCCTATGTGGCCGGTAACGACGTGCCCGTGGTGGCGGTGCCCGACATGGCCCTGTCCTTGAGCGGGCGGGCGTTGCTCAGGGGTGTCATCGCCCCCAATTCCATCCGCCTGAACCGGCCTCGCCTCTCCTTGGTCCGTGATGCCTCGGGCCGTTTCCAGTTCGACCTGCCCGAAGGCGGCGACGGGGGGGATGCCGGTCTGGTCATCGCCCGCGTCAAGGATGCGCTGCTGGGCGAGCCGGACCCCGCCAAGCCGGGACGCTCGCTGCAATCCTTCAGCATCCGGGGCGCCGAGCTGATGATCGACGACCGGGCGCTGGGCACCTCGTGGCATGCCCCCGGGGCCGATCTGTCCATCCGCCGCGTTCCCGCCGGAATCCAGGCCAAGGGACGGGTTCCCCTGGATCTGGCGGGCGAGACCGGCGAGGTGACGGTGGAAGCCGGCTACGCCAAGGCCGATGGCGCCGCCAACCTGGATCTTCGCCTGCAAGGCATCCGTCCGGCGGTGCTGGCCCGTTTCGGCGGTCCGGCCGTGCATCTGGGCGTGATCGACATGCCGCTGGCCGGCAGCGTGCACGCGCGGGTCAACGCCGGCGGCGTGCTGGAGACCCTGGCCTTCGACCTGTCGGGCGGGGCGGGGCGTCTGAACATGCCGGTGCCGTTCAACGCGGTCCACCCGGTGGCGTCGGCGGCGCTCAGGGGCGAACTCAGCCGGGGCATGACGCGGCTCGACCTCTCCGAGGTCCGCTTGGACCTGAATGGTCCCACCTTCGCCCTGGCGGCGGTGGTGGACGGCCTGGGGGGCGAGACCTCGATCAAGGCCGAGGGGGCTTTACGTGACGTGCCGGTGGATCAGGTCCGCGACCTGTGGCCCAACGGCCTGGCCCAGAACGCGCGGGACTGGGTGATTCCCAACCTGTCCAAGGGCGTGGTGCGCGAGGCGACCATCCAACTGTCCGCCCGCTCGCCTTCGGGCAATTTCGACGACGTGGTGATCGACCATCTGGGCGGCGAGATCCGCCCCGAAGGCGTGACCGTCGACTATCTCCACCCCATGCCGGTGGCGCGCAACACGGTGGGCGTGTGCACCTTCGACGCCTCGTCGTTCCGCATCGCGCTCAATGGCGGCGAGGTCTACGGGCTCAGGCTGAAGGAAGGCTCCATCGTCTTCACCGGCCTGGACAAGGAGGACCAGTTCGCCGACATCGAACTGGTGATCGCCGGGCCGGCCACCGACGCGCTGAAGCTGATCGACAATCCGCCGCTGCGCTACGCCCAGGCCTTAGGCATCGAGCCCGCCAAGGTGAGCGGCGACGCCCTTGCCAAGGTACGGCTCAAATTCCCGCTCTTGAAGACGCTGCGCCTGGACGACGTGGGCATCAAGGCCTCGGCTACCGTCAAGAAGGTGGTGATCCCCAAGGTGATGATGGGGCTCGACCTGTCGGACGGCACCTTGGAGCTGGACGTGGACGCCAAGGGCCTCGACGCCACCGGCCCGGTGGTGCTGGCCGGCATTCCCGGCCATCTGGCCTGGCGCGAGAACTTCTCCAAGGGCCAGGCCTTCCGCTCGCGCTATTTCCTCAAGGCCCCCGAGGTTTCCGAGGATCAGCGCAAGCTGCTGGGCCTGGACGGCGTTCCCTTCGTGGCGCCCTTCACCAGCGGTCCGGTGGGCGCCGAGGTGGTGGCCACCTTCATGGACGGCGGCAAGGCGGAGATCGACGCCAAGGTCGACCTGGCCACCGCCAGCATGGAGCTGCCGGGGCTGGGATGGAAGAAGCCGGTGGACAAGCCGGGCAGCGCCGAGGTCCTGGTGAAGCTTGACCGCAAGCTGATCTCGGCGGTGCCGCGCTTCGCGGTCAAGGCCGGTGACTTGGACGTGGCGGGGGCGGTGGCGTTCGGGGCGGACGGCGCGGCGCGCAGGGTGGATTTCTCGCGGGTGAAGTATCTGCGCACCGACGGCGAGGGCTCCATTTCCATTCGCCCCGACAAGGCGGGCCTGGACATCGTCTTCAAGGGCGCCAGCTTCGACGCCGAACCGGTCCTGGCCCGCGACGAGGACGCCAAGGCCGGCAAGAAGAAGGATGACGCCGACAGGCCGCCGCCCATGAGCGTGACCGCGTCGGCCAAGTCCATGTGGATGTCGGAGAAGGGGGCGCTGGCCAACGCCACCGCATCGCTTTCCCGCGACGCCCGGGAATGGCAGCACGTCCAGGTCAAGGGCGGCCTGGGCGGGGCCAAGAGCTTCTCCGCCAACGTCCAGCCCGGTGGGCCGCAGCGGCGCAATTTCTCCGTCGTCTCCGACGATGCCGGAGCGGTGATGCGGGTGTTCGACATCTATGGCGACCTGATGGGTGGCGAGCTGTCCATCGAGGGCCAAATCGACGATTCCCGCAAGGACCAGCCCTATGACGGCATCATCAAGGTCTCGGACTATCACGTGCGCAACGCGCCGGTGCTGGCCCGCCTGCTGACGGTGGCGGCCCTGGCCGGCATCCTGGATGTCCTGCAGGGCGAAGGCGTCAGCTTCTCGTCGCTGGAGGCTCCGTTCACCATGACCGACGGGCTGGTGGAAGTGCGCGACGTGCGCGCCTGGGGCCCGGCGCTCGGCATCACCGCCAAGGGCCAGATCGACATGGACAAGTCCCGCATGGCCATGGAAGGCACCGTGGTGCCGGCCTATGTCCTGAACTCGGTGCTGGGCAAGATTCCGGTGCTGGGCTGGCTGATCACCGGCGGCGAGAAGGGCGGCGGCATCATCGCCTTCAACTACTCCATGAAGGGGCCCACCGATGATCCGTCGGTGGTGGTCAACCCGCTGTCGGCGCTGACCCCCGGATTCTTGCGGAACCTCTTCAACATCTTCGACGACGGTTCCGAGACCAACGCCAGGAAGCCGGCGGCGAAGGACCCCAAATAGCAAAACGCCCGCCGGATGAGGGCGGGCGTTTCGTCTTGGTCTTCGATGCAAAGGAGGATCAGTCCTCGGCCGGGCCGTCGTCGTGATGGACCGGCTCGTCGTCGATGATGTGCGAGCGGGTGCGCCCGGACAGCGCCACCACCTTCTCCAGATCGGCCTCGCTGCACATGCCCAGCGTGACGGGATTGCGCGGCTTGATGTTGGTGGCGTTCCAGTGGGTCTTGTCGCGCACCGACTGGATGGTCGGCTTGGTGGTGCCGATCAGCTTGGAGATGGCGGCGTCCGACAGTTCCGGGTGGTGCTTCAGGATCCAGGCGATGGCGTCGGGACGGTCCTGGCGCTTCGACACCGGGGTGTAGCGGGCGCCCTTGGGCTTGGCGCGCGGCTGGGGAATGTCGGTGACGGTCAGCTTCAGGTGGCCGTCGGGATTGCCTTCGCAACGCTCGATCTCGGCGCGGGTCACCTGGCCGTTGGCCACGGGGTCGAGCCCGACGATGCCGGCGGCCACTTCGCCATCGGCGATGGCCTGGACCTCGAGCGGATGCAGGCCGCAGAAATCGGCGATCTGCTCGAAGGAGAGAGCGGTGTTCTCGACCAGCCAGACGGCGGTCGCCTTGGGCATGAGCGGCAGAGCCATTAAACCTCCTGACGCGGCGTTGTCCCCCTCCGTCCGCCCGGGACGGGGCGGGTCCAACCCCCGCAACGCTTTTCACGAATTACCCGCGAGACCGCATGGGGTCGAATCGCGGATGGCGACACTCCCCAATAATTACCTCTGTGGCGAGTGCGCAGAGGTAGTTATAGGTGCGAATGTGGCTTTGGTCAAACCTGCAGCACGATCTTGCCCATATGAGCGTTGCTTTCCATCAGGGCGTGGGCCCGGGCGGCCTCGGCCAGGGGGAAGACGGCGTGGATCAAGGGCGCGATGCTCCCCCGGTCCAGCAGCGGCCACACCGTCTCGGCCAGGCCCTTGGCCATGCGCGCCTTGGCTTCGTTGGACTGCGGGCGCAGCGTCGAACCGGTCAGCGTCAGGCGCTTCAGCATCACCGGCATCAGGTTCAGCTCGGCGCTGGAGCCCCTAAGGAAGGCGATGGAGACCATGCGGCCGTCGGCGGCCAGGCTCTTGATGTTGCGGGCGAGATAATCGCCGCCCACCATGTCGAGGATGACGTCGACGCCCTTGCCCTTGGTCCGCTCCTTGATCACCTCGACGAAATCGGCCGATGAGTAGTCGATGGCCAGGTCGGCGCCCAGATCGCGGCAGGCCTTGCACTTGGCCTCGCCGTTGGCGGTGGCGAAGACTTCGGCGCCCAGCGCCTTGGCCAGCTGGATGGCGGTGGTGCCGATGCCGCCCGCGCCGCCATGGACCAGGAACTTTTCGCCAGTCTTCAAGGCCCCGCGCTCGACCACGTTGTGCCAGACGGTGAAGAAGGTCTCGGGCAGGGCGGCGGCGCGGACCATGTCGTAGCCCTTGGGAAGGGCCAGGCAGTGCCGCGCGTCCACCGTGCAGTACTCGGCATAGCCGCCGCCGGGCGCCAGGGCGCAGACCTCAGCGCCCAGGGCGGGGGAGGCGACCCCTTCGCCCAGGGCGGCGACGGTTCCCGCCACCTCCAGGCCGGGCAGGTCCGAGGCGCCGGGCGGGGCGGGATAGGCCCCGGCGCGCTGCAGCACGTCGGGGCGGTTGATGCCCGCCGCCGCCACCTTGATCAGCACCTCGCCGGGCTTCGGCTGTGGCAGCGCGCGGATGACGGATTTAAGCACCTCCGGGCCGCCGGGGGTGGATATCTCGATGCAGGTCATTGTTTCGGGCAGCATCCGTCGGGCCTCGTACTGTCGGTGAGGGGCTCAATCTGGTACGTTCGTCCAAGCCTGGCAAGAGAGGAAACCCCCATGGACGCCGATGACCTGGAACCGCGCAACAAGCCGCAGGGCCTGAAGAACCTCGATCCCATGTCCATCGAGGAGCTGAACGACTACATCGCCGACCTGCGGGCCGAGATCGCCCGCGCCGAACGGGCGATCAGCGCCAAGCAGGCGGTGAAGGCCGGAGCCGAGGCGTTCTTCAAGCGGTAAATCGGTACTTGTTTACCGCTTTGCGGCTTGGTAAGACCATAGGGAGGGAGGAAACGGCATGTTGAACGGGAAAAGGGCCCTGGTCACCGGGTCCACCAGCGGCATCGGCCTCGGCATCGCGCGCGCACTGGCGGCGCAGGGCGCCTCGGTGATGCTCAACGGCTTCGGCGACGCGGCCGAGATCGAGGCGCTGCGCGCCGGTCTCGCCAAGGAATTCGGCGTCACCGTGCTTTACAACGGCGCCGACCTCTCCAAGCCCGACGGGGCCGGCGATCTGGTGCGCGACACGGAAAGCCGGTTGGGCGGCGTCGATATCCTGGTCAACAACGCCGGCATCCAGCACGTGGCCCCGGTGGAAGAGTTTCCGCTGGAGCGCTGGGACGCGGTGATCGCCATCAACCTCACCTCGGTGTTCCAGGCCATCCACGCCGCCATGCCCGGCATGAAGGCGCGGGGCTGGGGCCGCATCATCAACATCGCCTCGGCCCACGGCCTGGTGGCTTCGGTCAACAAGGCGGCCTATGTGGCCTCCAAGCACGGGGTGATCGGCCTGACCAAGGTGGTGGGGCTGGAAACCGCCGAGATCGACGTCACCTGCAACGCCATCTGCCCCGGCTGGGTGCTCACCCCCCTGGTGCAAAAGCAGATCGATGCCCGCGCCCAGGCGCAAGGGCTGCCGGTGGAGCAGGCGGGGCGTGACCTGCTGGCCGAGAAGCAGCCGTCCAAGACCTTCACCACCCCGGAACAGCTGGGCGAACTGGCGGTGTTTCTCTGTTTGCCCGCCGCCGCCAACATGACCGGTACGGCGCTTTCCATGGACGGCGGCTGGACGGCGCAATGAGCCACAAGAAGGAGCCGTCGCGGCAGGCCGATTATCCCTATCGCGTCGAGATTCAGACCCGCTGGTCCGACAACGACATGTTCGGCCACCTGAACAACGTGGTGTACCAGCGCTTTTTCGAGCACATCGTGGTGAAGTTCCTGACGGGGCCGTGCGGGCTGGACCTGATGACCGCGCCGGTGATCACCTTCGCCGCCGAATCCTCCTGCCGCTTTCTCAAGCCGCTGTCCTATCCCACGCCCGTGGTGGCGGGCATCCGCATCGACCACATGGGCCGCACCAGCGCCCGCTACGGTCTGGCCCTGTTCGAGGAGGGATGCGACGAGGCCGCCGCCGAGGGGCACTGGATCCACGTCTTCGTCGATCGGGCCAGCGGACGCCCGGTTCCCATTCCCGACACGGTGCAGGCCGTGTTCGAAGCCCACCGGAGGATGCCATGACCGGCCTTTGCTATGCGTTCGAGGGAATGGTGCCGGTGGTCGACCCCACTGCTTACGTCCATCCCACCGCCGTGCTGATCGGCGACGTGCGCATCGGTCCCGGCTGCTTCATCGGGCCGGGCGCCAGTCTGCGCGCCGACTTCTCCAGCGTGATCATCGGCGCGGGCGTCAACATCCAGGACAATTGCATCCTGCACGGCACGCCCGGCTTCCACACCGTGGTGGAGGATTACGGCCATATCGGCCACGCCGCCGTGGTGCATGGCTGCCGCATCCGCCGCAACGCCCTGGTGGGCATGGCGTCGTCCATCTATGACGGCGCCGAGGTGGGCGAGGAGGCGATCATCGCTGCCATGGCCTTCGTCCCCGCCGGCTTCAAGATTCCGCCCCGCACCCTGGTGGCCGGTCTGCCCGCCAAGGTGCTGCGCGAACTGTCGGCGGAAGAGGTGGCGCGCAAGACCCGCGGCACCGAGGCCTACCAGCAACTGGCCGCCCGCGCGCTGAAATCCATGGTGCCCTGCCAGCCGCTCACCGCGCCCGAGCCGGGCCGCGCCGAGCTCAATCCCAGCGCGCTGTGGCCCGATGATCTGACCCGGCACAAGCCCAAGGGGTAGGAGAGGGGCGGGCGGGACGCCCGCGCTCCAGCAAGAAAGGGACGGGTGAGACGCGGCTTATTTGGAGCGCGGGCGTCCCGCCCGCATACTACTCCGCCGCCTTCGGCTCTTTCTTTTCCACGTCCTCGACCCAGGCGGCATGGTGCGCGCGCGCCCATTCCCGGTCCACGTAGCCGGTGGTGACGGCGGTGGATGCGCCTTCCATGCCGATGGTGCCGATATAGATGTGGCCCAGGATGAACAGCACCATCACCACCGCCAGGGCGGCGTGGATCAGGTGCATCACCTGCATGGCGTGGATGTCGCCCATGGTGAAGGGGAACAGCAGGTTGAGCCCGGTGGACGACACCAGGGCGCCGACCAGGATCACCATCCAGAACTGGGTCTTCTGGCCGAAATTGAACTTGGCCGCCGGCGGATGGACGCCCTTCTTGAGAAGGCCGCCGCCGCCCTTGATCCAGCCCCAGTCGTAGCGGTCCCAGAGATTGTCCCGGGCCCACAGGAAGAAGATCATCACCAGCCCGGCGATGAAGACGAAGCCGGCGATGTTGTGCAGCCACTTGCCCGCCCAGGTGATCCAGGAGAACAGGGTCTTGCCCAGCCAGGGCTCGATGATCCAGCGGCCGAACAGGATGTTCAGCCCGGTGGCCGCCAGCACCAGGAACGAGCCGGCGGTCAGCCAGTGGCCGATGCGCTCGACCTTGGTGAAGCGCAGGATGGTCTGCCCCGAGGGGCCGCCCTCCATCATGATCTTGCCGCGGATGACGTAGAAGGCGGCGATGGCCAGCGTCACGCCGATCAGGGCCCAGCCGGCATAGACCGCCAGCTTGCCGTTGCGGAAATTGCGCCAGATCTCGCCTTCCGACTGGATCAGCACGCCGCGCGCGGCGGGCTGGCCGCCGATATAGCCGGTCTCGCCCTGGCGGATGGCCCGCCAGGAATCGGGTTCGGTGATGCGGTCCGACTGGGCGGCGCTGGTGACGTCGCCGTCATAGCTGGCGGCCTGGGAAGGCTGCGCCATGCCCAGACCCAGAACCAGCATCAGGACCGCGAGGATGGTTCGGCTCATGCGATGCCTCCCCTTAGAATTTCTGCCCGGTGATGCGGCCCGATGGGGTCGCCTCGCCGGTCGGAATGGGGCCGTTGGTCGTCAGCCTGGCTATGCCGTCGTTCTGGCTGGCGATCCGCTGTTGCAGGGCCGTCCTGGTGGCCGGCGTAATCTCGCTGTCGGCCGGCCCCCCATAGCTTCCCTTGTCCAGCTTGACCTGACGGCCCATCTCCTCGCCCTTGCAAGCGGCAAGGGCGAGAAGGCAGACCAATGCGGTGGCCGCGGCGGGCGGGCGCATTTCTATTTGTCCCTGGCCGGAGCGCCCTGACCCTCGCGGGCCCGTTCGCGCCGCTGTTCGCCATAGGCCTGGCCCCAGCCCGACGCGCCGGAACCGAAGCCGCGGGCCATGACGCGCTCGCGGTAGATGGTCGACACCATGTCGCCGTCGCCGGCGAGCAGGGCCTTAGTGGCGCACATCTCGGCGCAAAGCGGCAGCTTGCCCTCGGCGATGCGGTTGCGGCCGTACTTCTCCAACTCCGCCTTGGAATGGTCGGCCTCGGGGCCGCCGGCGCAGAAGGTGCACTTGTCCATCTTGCCGCGTCCGCCGAAATTGCCGGTGGAGGGGTATTGCGGCGCGCCGAACGGACAGGCGTAGAAGCAATAGCCGCAGCCGATGCACAGATCCTTGTTGTGCAGCACGATGCCGTCATTGGTCTGGTAGAAGCAATCTACCGGGCAGACCGCCATGCACGGCGCGTCCGAGCAGTGCATGCAGGCCACCGAGAGCGATTTCTGCCCCGGCTTGCCGTCGTTGATGGTCACCACGCGGCGGCGGTTGATGCCCCAGGGCACCTCGTGCTCGTTCTTGCAGGCGGTGACGCAGCCGCTGCAGTGGATGCAGCGTTCGCCGTCGCAGAGGAATTTCATGCGGGCCATGGTCGTTCCTCCTTACGCCTGGAACTTCTCGATGCGGCACAGGGTGACTTTCGTCTCCTGCATGCCGGTCACCGAGTCGTAGCCGTAGGTCTGGGCGGTGTTGGTGCTTTCGCCCAGCACGATGGGCGCCGCCCCTTCGGGGTATTTGCTTCTCAAGTCCTTGCCCTGGAACCAGCCGCCGAAGTGGAAGGGCATGAAGGCCACGCCACGTCCGACGCGTTCGGTGATCTTGGCCTTGACCTTGACCTTGCCGCCCTCGGGGCCGTGGACCCAGACATAGTCGCCGGCGCGCACCCCGGCGTTGTTGGCGTCGAAGGGGTTGACCTCGACGAACATGTCGGGCTGCAGCTCGGCCAGCCAGGGGTTGGAGCGGGTCTCGTCGCCGCCGCCCTCGTACTCCACCAGACGCCCCGAGGTGAGGATGATGGGGAACTCCTTGGACACGTCCTTGTCCTGGATGGATTTGTAGAGGAAGGGCAGGCGCATCATCTTCTTGTCGGCGTGGGTGGGATACTTCTCCACCAGGTCGCGCCGCGGCGTATACAGCGGCTCGCGGTGCAAGGGCACCGGATCGGGGAAGTTCCACACCACGGCGCGGGCCTTGCCGTTGCCGAAGGGGGCTGCGCCGTGCAGCACGGCGACGCGCTGGATGCCGCCCGACATGTCCACCGTCCAGGCCACGTCGTCGGCCTTCTCGCCGCCGATCTTCTGGATGGTGGCCAGCTCCTCGGGGCTTAAGTCCTTGTCCCAGCCCAGCTTCTTCAGCATCCCATAGGTGAAGCCGGGGTGCCCCGCCGGCAGTTCCGAGCCCTCGGGCCAGGAATCGGTGGCCAGCAGGCTCTCGCCCTTGTACTCGGGGAACAGGGCGCGGAAGTTCAGCCCGCCGTCCTTCACCGGCTTGGAAGTGTCGTAGAGGTTGGGCGTACCGGGATGCTGCAGCGTCGCGGCGTTGCCCCAGCACGGCCAGGGCAGGCCGTAATAGTCGCCGTCGCACGGGCCGCCCACGGCCCTGAGCGTGGTCTTGTCGAAGGTCTGCTGGTTGGCCATGTGGGCCTTGAGGCGCTCGGGGCTTTGGCCGGTATAGCCGATGGTCCAGGCGCCCCGGTTGATCTCGCGCAGGATGTCCTCGATCAGCGGAACGGTGCCGTTCACCTTGATGTTCTTGGTGAATTCGGCGGCGAAGCCGAACTTCTGGGCGAACAGGTACATGATCTCGTGATCGCCCTTGCATTCGAACATGGGCTTGATCACCTGCTCGGACCACTGGAGCGAACGGTTCGACGCGGTGCGCGAGCCGTCCACCTCGAACTGGGTGGCGGCGGGCAGCAGGTAGACCCCGTCGGTGCGGTCGTGCAGAACGGCGGATACCGTGGGATAGGGATCGATGATCACCAGGGTGTCCAGCTTCTCCATGGCCTTCTTCAGCTCGGGCTGGCGGGTCTGGGAATTGGGGGCGTGGCCCCAATAGACCATGGCCTTGATGGGCTCGGGCTGGGCGATGTTCTCCTTGGCCTCGTTGACGCCGTCATACCAGCGCGAGACCGGGATGCCGGGGGCTTCCATCAGCTCGGGCGTCTTGAAGCGGCCCTTGATGTAGTCGTAATCCAGGCCCCACACCCGCGCCCAGTGCTTCCAGGCCGGGGCGGCCAGGCCGTAATAGGCGGGCAGGGTGGTGACGTCCAGACCCATGTCGGTGGCGCCCTGGACGTTGTCGTGGCCGCGGAAGATGTTGGTGCCGCCGCCCGAGACGCCGAGATTGCCCAGGGCCAGCTGCAAGATGCAATAGGCGCGCACATTGGCGTTGCCCACCGTGTGCTGGGTGCCGCCCATGCACCACACCACGGTGCCGGGCCGGTGGGTGGCGAGTAACTGGGCGACGCGCCGCAATTGGGCGCCGGGCACGCCGGTGACCCGCTCGGTCTCCTCCGGATTCCACTTGGCGACCTCGGCCCGGACCTGCTCCATGCCCCAGACGCGCTTACGGATGAATTCCTTGTCTTCCCAGCCGTTCTCGAAGATGTGCCACAGGATGCCCCAGATCAGCGGCACGTCGGTACCGGGGCGCATGCGCACGTATTCGTCGGCATGGGCGGCGGTGCGGGTGAAGCGGGGGTCGCAGACGATCAGCGGCGCCTTGTTCTGCTCCTTGGCCTTGAGGATGTGGAGCATGGCGACGGGATGGGCTTCGGCGGCGTTGGAGCCGATGAAGAACATCGCCTTGGAGTTATGGATGTCGTTGTAGGAATTGGTCATGGCGCCGTAGCCCCAGGTCTGGGCGACGCCGGCGACGGTGGTGGAATGGCAGATGCGGGCCTGGTGGTCGACGTTGTTGGTGCCCCACAGCGCCGCGAACTTGCGCATGAAATAGGCCTGTTCGTTGGAGAACTTGGCCGAGCCCAGCCAGTAGACCGAATCGGGACCCGCCGTCTCGCGGATCTTCAGCAGGCGGTCGCCCACCTCGGTGATGGCCTGCTCCCAGGAGATGCGCTTGTACTTTCCGCCTTCGAGCTTCATGGGATATTTCAGGCGGTGGTCGCCGTGGGCGTGCTCCCTGACCGCCGCGCCCTTGGCGCAGTGGCTGCCCAGGTTGAGGGGCGAATCGAAGGCCGGCTCCTGGCCGATCCATACGCCGTTGGAGACCTCGGCATTGACGGTGCAGCCCACCGAACAGTGGGTGCAAATGGCCTTCTTGACCTCGGCCTTGGGGTCGTACATGGCAGGCGCCGCCTCGGCCTTGCGCACCGTACCGGCACCCACCCCGCCCGCCAGGGCGGCGCCGCCGGCAGCCAGGCCCGAGCGGCGCAGGAAGGCGCGGCGGTCCATGGCGCCGCCGGCCACCGAAGCCAGGGTTTCGGAGAGGGCGGATTTGCGGGCCTCGCCGTCACGCTTCTTGATCAGCATGTCTTCCTCCCGTCAGGTCTTTTAGAAGCCGGCCGCTTCGTAGGCGCGCCGCACGTGTTCGGTCTCGCGGTAGCCGGCCCCGGTCTGGGTCTCGGATGCCGCCTGGGCGTCCTGGCCCGCTCCGATCATCCCGGCGGCGGCGGCTCCGGCCGCGCCGGCCGACAGCACGGCGCCCTTCAACAGGCCTCGGCGGTTGAGGACGGTCTTGCTTTCGGAGCTTTGGGATTCGGGGCTCTTGGTCGTCATCTCGCTCTCCATCAATCCACCATGGCGAAGGCCTGGGTTTCGATCTCCAGGAACACCCGGCCGATTCCGGCCACGCTCCGGTAGAAGCGGGCGGAAGGGGCCTTGTCCAGATCGTCCAGGAAACGGGGCATCCAGTTGCCCAGATGGGCCTGGAAGAAAATCTTCTGCTCGGGCAGCGCCAGGGCTTCGCCGAACAGGCCGGTGATCAGGCCCTGCATCATCTCGAGCAGCGAGGCGGCGTGATCCTCGGGCTCGGACACGCCGGGGGCGGGTTCGATCCCCAGCCGGATCATGTCCTGGCGCAACTCGGCCAGGGGCTTTTCATGCAGAAAACCGGTCAGGTGCCAGGAGGCATAGGGCATCACCTCGCCGCCGGTCACGCCCACGAACAGGGCGGCGAACTCGTCGGCGACGGTATCGGCATCGGTGGCGGCGGCGGCTTCGGCCAGATGGCCGAGCGCGGCGCCCAGCGGGGTGGAATCAGCCTTCATGGCGGCCAGACGGCGCAGCAAATCCTCGGGCGGCGGAGCAACCAGCAGGGCCGCCAGCAATCCGTAGAAACGGGCGCGCAGGAAATCGTCCTCGGCAACGCCTTGGTGCGCCGTCACTGCCCTCATCACTCCTCCCGTGGTTCCGGTCTTGCGCCGAAACCTTGGCCATCTCCCATGGCGATCAGTCGATCATCCGGTAACTGGTGTGACCAGTCAAGGAGATCGGGAGTAGAAGGCTGTAATTCTATGGGTGTAGGGAAGATTTTCATTGCTGCACCACAGCAATGACGGGTGTTTCTTATTTAGGTATTTCTTTGCTGTATTATATTGCGTGAAAATTACGGGCTATCTGTAAAAAAATGCAGAGTTGTTAGGAATCCTGTTCAGGTGGGGCGGGCGGCGGGGCCGCCTTGGCCTTCTCCTCTTCCTCGGCGGCCAGTTCGGCGGCGTCCAGCACGCCTTTGCCCAGGCGCCAGGCGGTCTTGACCACTTCGCCGACGGGAGAGGCGTAATCGCCCATGTGCAGGTCCATGACTTCCGGCGCCATCAGGGCCGGGTCCGATTGCCACAGCTTTTGCAGCGCCGCCTGCTTCAATTCCTGCGGCACGCCGGCCTTGAGGAAGGCGGAGAAGTCCGAGTCCTTGGTCAGGGAGTCCACCGGCGGCAGGTCGGGCGGCGGGGGAGGCGCGGGAACGGGTTCCTGGGCCTTGGCCTCCTCGGGCGGTGGCGGTGCCGGCTCGGCCTTGGCGTCGAGCTTGCGCCGCGACCAGCGCGACAGGAAGGGCTCGGTCATCATGTTTGTCCCTCAATTGCCGGGCGGGTTTCCTTGAAACCCTTGGCTCCTCCGCTGCGTTTCGGGTCGCTCAATGCTCCCGCGCTTCGGCTTCGCCTCGCTCGTCTGTTCGTCTCTCAATCACCGGGCCGGTCCTGGCGTCCCTTGCCCACGAACACCTGGTTGGAATCCAGTCGGTCGCGCTTGCGCTTCTTCATGGGCTCGTCCGGGGGATGGCAGGCGCAGAACGCCATGGCCCAGTCGAACAGCGGGCGGGGCAAGGGCACGCCGTCCACCATGTCCTCGCCGCTCTCGCTCATGGCCTGGGCCTCGTCGGGGGCGATGGTGGCCATCACCACCCGGACCGGCTGGTCGGCTTCGCCGGTGGGACGCAGCACCACGTAGAGGCGGGGCTCCAGCCCGGCGAGATTGTAGCGGTAGGAGGCCAGGTCCGAGCGGTGCAGCACCACCTTGATGCCGGTCGCCAAGTAGTGCTCGTGCCCGTCGTCCCGGCGCAGCAGGGTCCAGGGGGCGGCCCCCGGCGGCTCGTCCAGGGCCTCGAGCGGCCGCCAGGATTCAGCGACCCACTGACTGGCGCCGTCGCGGCGCTCCACCAGCACGGCGATGCCGGTCTCGGCCCTGACCGGCGGCTCGGCCGGCAGGGTGCCGTCGAGGATCATGGTCAGCCGCATCACGTCTTCGGGGGTGTTGACGTTGAAGAACGGATCATGGGGCCGGGTGGGCCAGTCCACATGGGCGACGCGATAGCGCTCGGTCCACAGATCGATCTTGCGCATCTCCTCGTCGACCACGGCGCGGCGCAGGTCGCCCGCCAGGCGCAGCGGCCACAGGGCGAAGACCGGGTGGGCCTGGTCGCCGGTCCTGGCCACGGCGATGTCGGCGCCCTGCTCGGTGACGGCTGCCAGCAGGCGTTGCACCAGATCTGGGGGGAACAGCGGCGTGTCGGCGGCGCAGCTTACCATCCACTCCACGTCCAAGGTGTGGTCCTTCAGCCATTCCAGCCCGGTCAGCACGCCGACCAGCGGCCCGCCATAGCCGTCGATCACGTCGGGCACCACCGGCAGGGTGGTATCGGCGAAGCGGGCGGGGTCGCCGTTGGCGTTGAGCACGATCTGTCCCACCTGGGGGCGCAGCCGCTCGATCACCCTGTCCAGGAGAGTCTGGCCGCCGACGCTGATCAGCGGCTTGTCGCCGCCGCCCATGCGCCTGGACAGCCCGCCGGCCAGGATCAGCCCGGCGACGGAATTGGAGGCGGGCGGCACCATGTCAGTCATCGTCCCGGCTCCCCTTGCGCGACAGATGCCCCGGCTCTTCCGCCGCCTGGGCGGGGTCGGCGTCGAAGACGATGCGTTCGGTGCCGGCCAGGGCGATGAAGCGCTTGCCCTTGGCCCGGCCGATCAGGGTCAGCCCCGCCTTGCGCGCCAGATCCACCCCCCAGGCGGTGAAGCCCGAGCGCGACAGCAACACGGGAATTCCCATCTGCACCGTCTTGATCACCATCTCGCTGGTCAGCCGACCGGTGGTGTAGAGGCTTTTGCCCTTGGTGGACAGGCCGTGGCGGAACATGTAGCCGGCGATCTTGTCCATGGCGTTGTGGCGGCCGACGTCTTCCATGTAGATCAGCGGCCGATCCTCCTCGCACAGCACACAGCCGTGAATGGCGCCGGTCTTGAGGTAGAGGCTGGGCATGGTGTTGATGGATTTCTGCAGGCCGTAGAGCCACGAGGTGCGAAAGCGCTCGTCGGTGGGCAGGCTGACCGTCTCGAACTTCTCCATGACGTCGCCGAACACGGTGCCCATGGCGCAGCCCGAGGTCTGGATCTTCTTCTTCAGCTTCTCCTCGTAATCGGTCTGGCGCGTGGTGCGTACCACCACCGTCTCGATCTCCTCGTCGTAATCGACGGCTTTGACCTCGTCGTCGGCGCGCAGCATGTTCTGGTTCAGCAGATAGCCCAGCGCCAGGTATTCCGGGTAGTCGCCGATGGTCATGGCGGTGACGATCTCGCGGCCATTCAGGAAGATGGTCAGCGGCCGCTCGTTGATGATGTCGGCGGGGACTTCCGCCCCGGTGTGGTCGATGCCCGAAACGGTCTGGTAAAGCCGCCTGTCGTCGGGGTCGGGGCGCACCAGCATGTCTTTGTCGTTCATTCTTGGCCTCCTGGTCTTTACAGTATGCGGCCCCGGCCCGACCTACAATGGGCCGAGGCAACGAAATAAGGGACGAGGCGCATGAAGGTCGGTGGCAAGCGGGTGATGGTGTGTTCGTGCGAGGCGACGATGCCCCTGGACGTCAAGGCCCTGGCCAAGGCCTTGGGGACCGAGCCGCCGGATCAGGTGTATTTCCAGCTTTGCCGGTCCCAGGCCGATGCCTTCCGCAAGGCCGCCGCCGCGGGCGAGGACCTGCTGGTGTGTTGCGGCCAGGAGGCGCCGCTGTTCGCCGAACTGGCCCGTCTGGCCGAGGCACCCGAGCCGACCTGCGTCGATATCCGCGACCGCGCCGGCTGGTCGGCCGAGGCGGCGCGTGCCACGCCCAAGATCGCCGCCCTGATCAAGGATGCGGCCGAGGAATCGGAGCCCACCCCCAGCGTGACGCTTACCAGCGAGGGCTCCGTGCTGATCCTGGGTCAAGGCCAGGAGGTTCTCGACGCCGCCAAGCGCCTGGGGGCCGACCGCGCCGTCACCTGCGTGCTGCTGCCCGGACACGAGGCCGAGTTGATTCCCCCCATGGTGCGTTCCCTCGGCCTGTTCCGGGGCAAGCCGCTCGGCGCCTCGGGCCATCTCGGCGCCTTCAAGGTCGGCGTCGCCGATCTGGCCGGGGCTTCGCCGTCGGCGCGTGGCGCGCTGTCCTTCGAGATTGCGGTGGGCAGCCGCGACCTGGCCGCCGATATCGTGCTGGACCTGACCAATCAGCCCGCTTTGCTGGGGCCCCGCGACGGCTGGCTGCGGGTCGATCCCCGCGACAAGCTGGCCCTGGAGCGGGCGCTGGCCGAGATCGGCGGATTGGTCGGTGAATTCGAGAAGCCGCGCTGGATCAAGGTGGATTCCGCCTTGTGCGCCCATTCGCGCAACGGACAGGTGGCCTGCACCCGCTGTCTCGACATCTGCCCGTCGGGGGCGCTGTCGCCCTTGGGCGATGCGGCCTCGGTGGACGCCCATGTGTGCGGCGGGCACGGCTCGTGCGCCGCGGTTTGCCCCACCGGGGCCATCCGCTTCGACGTTCCCGCCGGCAACGGCCTGTTCAAGCGCCTCGGCGTGCTGCTGGAGACCCATCGGGCCGCTGGCGGCGGTTCGCCCGTCCTGCTGATCCATGACGAAGTCGGGGGCGAGGCTTTGGCGGCGCTGTCCCGCTTCGGCGACGGCCTGCCCGCTGACGTGATGCCGGTGCAGGTGGCGGCCGTCGCCGCCCAGGGCGCCGATACCCTGCTCGCCGCCCTGGCCAAGGGGGCGGGCGAGGTTCTGCTGCTGGCCGACCCGGCGCGGCGCGACGATCTCGACGGGGCGCGCGCCGCGATCAGCCTCGCCAACCGGGTCGCCGAGGGGCTGGGCTGGCAGGCCCGCGCCCGCCTCGAGGTGGAATCCGATCCTTCCGCCATCGCCGCCCTGCTGCCGTCCAAGGCGCCCAAGGCGGTGGACCCGGCGGCCGAGTTCCTGGTGCTCGGCGGCAAGCGCCAGACCCTGGGGCTGGCGCTCACCCATCTGCACCGTCACGCCCCCGCTCCGGTCGACGTGCTGGCGCTGGAGACCGGCGATCCCTTCGGCACCATCCTCGTGGACGAGGCCAAGTGCACGCTGTGCATGGCCTGCATCTCGGCGTGCCCGGCCAAGGCGCTGTCGGGCCATCCCGACAAGCCGTCGCTGGGCATCCTGGAAGCCAATTGCGTCCAGTGCGGCCTGTGCCGCGTCACCTGTCCGGAAAAGGCGGTGACCCTGGTGCCGCGTCTGGCTTTCGGCCCCGAGGCCAAGGTGCGCACGGTGCTGAAGGAGGAGGAGCCCTACCAGTGTATCCGCTGCGGCAAGCCCTTCGCCTCGAAATCGGTGATCGAGCGCATGACCGAGCGCATGAGCGGTCACGCCATGTTCAAGGGCACCGGCAAGCTGGACCTCATCAAGATGTGCGAGGATTGCCGCGTCGTCGCCCAGTACGAGTTGGAGGAAGGCGCGCGCCCCATGGCCGGGGCGGCGGCGCCGGTGACCCGGACCACCGAGGACTATCTCAAGGAGCGGGACGGGAAGGGGTGATGTGCGGGCGGGACGCCCGCGCTCCGAGATCAGGTTGGAGCGCGGGCGTCCCGCCCGCAGGCCTGAAACCCTCCGGCAACTCGCACAGCACCCGCACGCCGATATTGTAGCTCCACACCATGGCGTCGTTCTTGGCCCTGGCCGAGGCCCGCGACATGGCGGAGAAGTAGTACCACGAGCCGCCCTTGACCACCTTGTCGCGGCAGGCGGGATCGGCGCTGGGGGGCTTGGAGTGGTCGGGGGTCCAGCAATCGCTGGTCCATTCCCAGACATTGCCGTGCATCTCGTAGAGGCCCCAGGGGCTGGGCGGGAAGCTTCGCACCGGCTGGGAGCCATAGGGGGGCTCCTTGCCCAGGCAGTCGCGGCAGTTGAGCCGTCCCTTGCCCGCATCCTCGCCCCACCAATAGCCGGTGGCGGCGCCCGACCGGGCGGCGTGTTCCCATTCCGCCTCGCTGGGCAGGCGGCAGACGAGCCCGCTTTCCCGCCCGACCCAGGCGGCATAGGCGCGGGCCTCGTCCCAGGTCATGTTGATCACCGGCCGCCGTCCCTTGCCCCAGGTATGGTCGTCCTGGCCGCCCTTGCAGGAATTGGCGTCGACGCAGGCCTGCCACTCGTCGAAGGTGATTTCGGAGGCCGACAGGGCGAAGGGGCGGGGAATGGTCACCTTCACCGCCGGCTTCTCGTTGGCGAACTTCGCCTTGTCGTCGCCCATCACCGACTGTCCAGCGGGAATGCGGACCATGGGTGGGCATTGGGGGCAGGGCCGCCATTCCTCCGCACCGGCGGCCGGCGCAATGGCTGCAAGCAGGAGGGTGGCGGCGAGCCTCCTCATGGCCCCTTGTTGACGCCCCAGCCGAAGCCGCAGCCCGCCTGCTGTTCTTCGCCCGGCTCCTGGAACCAGGGACCGACGGCGGCCCAGGCGGTGGTCGAGGCGCTGGCGTGGTCGGGGAACTGGCCCATGGGCGAGTGGATGGAATGCGACAGGTAGGGGCCCACCTCCTCGACCTCGCCGACCACGAACACCACCTCGCCCTTGGGCAGTTCGATGCGTCGGCGCGAGCCGGGCTCGACGCCCGCAAGGTTCTCGGTGTCGGGGCCGGGCAGCAGCATGAAGTTCATGAACCACGGCGTCACCAGGATGCCGGCCAGCCAGCCCTGCCAGCGGCGGAAGCCCACCGCTTCGACCTGAAGCTCGGGATTGTAGAGGCCCAGATCCTTCATGCGCTCCTCGCCGATGCGCGCGAAGACGGTCACCAGGTCGCGGATGCGGGTCTGGTCGGCGGGAGACAGCGGGTCGGCCATGGACGGAGTGCTCCTGGATAATGGGGAAGGGATCGTATCCTACCCGGGAGAAGGGGTGAAGCCCCCACCTTCGCATTGCATTTTTGTGGCCATGGGCTTAAGTCATTCCGCCATCCAATGACGGGGAAACCCCGCCCAGCGAGAGAGAGGGTAGACATGCCGTACAAGAGGATCACGCTGACCCACTTCCTGCTGCAAGAGCAGCGCCGCCTGGGCGGTTCGGGTTCGTTCACCGCGCTGATGACTGACATCATCTTCGCCTGCAAGATGATCTCGCACGAGGTCAACCGCGGCGCGCTGGCCGGCAATCTGGGCGTGGCGGGGTCCGAGAACGTCCAGGGCGAGGAGCAGAAGAAGCTCGACGTGCTGGCCAACGACATCTTCCTGCACATGAACGCGCTGGGCGGTTCCTATGCCGGCATGGCCTCGGAAGAGCTGGAGGACGTGCATGCGGTCCACGGCGCCGCCGACGGCAAGTACCTGCTGCTGTTCGATCCCCTGGACGGGTCGTCCAACATCGACGTCAACATCTCGGTGGGCTCGATCTTCTCGATCCTGAAGCTCCCCGACGGCGCGTCGGGGGCCTCCAAGGACGCCTTCCTGCAGCCGGGCGTCAAGCAGGTTGCCGCCGGCTACGCCCTTTACGGCTCGTCCACCATGATGGTGCTGACCACCGGCAACGGCGTCAACGGCTTCACGCTGGACAACAATGTCGGCATGTTCATGCTGACCCACCCCAACATGACCATTCCGGACGACACCAAGGAATTCGCCATCAACGCGTCCCGCGAGCGGTTCTGGGAGCCGCCGGTGAAGCGCTATATCGACGAATGCCGCCAGGGCAAGGAAGGCCCCCGGGGCAAGGATTTCAACATGCGCTGGGTGGCCTCCATGGTGGCCGAGGTGCATCGCATCCTGTGTCGCGGCGGCGTGTTCCTCTACCCGGCCGACACCGAGAACATGAAGAAGGGCGGCAAGCTGCGCCTGATGTACGAAGCCAACCCCATGGCCTTCCTGGTCGAGCAGGCCGGCGGCGCCGCCACCACCGGGCGCGGCCGCATGATGGAGGTGCCGCCCACCAGCCTGCACCAGCGCGTGCCGGTGGTCCTGGGCTCGAAGAACGAGGTGGAACGCATCGGCGCCTATCACGCCGAATACGATTCCAAGAAGTAGTCTCGGCTGAACAAGGGGCCGGACGCGGTGGGAGACGCCGCGTCCGGCCTTTTTTATTGGCCTAGCCCTGGCGCATGTTGGCGAGGAACCCGCCCACCTCGGAACGCAGGTGACCGGCTTCCTCCACCAGTTCGTCGGCGGCCTTGAACATGCCAGACGCCATCTCGCCGGTGGCGATGGCGGCCTTGGACACGTCGGCGATGTTGCGCGTGATCTCGGCGTTGCCCGAGGCCGCTTCCTGCACCGAGCGGACGATTTCGTCGGTGGCGGCGCTTTGCTCTTCCACCGCCGCCGCGATGGACGACACCACCTGATTGACGCGGTCGATGGTCAGCCCGACGCTGCGGATGGTGTCCACCGCCTCCTTGGAAATGGACTGGATGCCGGCGATCTGCTGGGCGATCTCGTCGGTGGCGCGCGCCGTCTGGTTGGCCAGGGTCTTGACCTCGCTGGCCACCACGGCGAAGCCTTTGCCCGCTTCGCCGGCACGGGCCGCCTCGATGGTGGCGTTCAGCGCCAGCAGGTTGGTCTGGCCGGCGATGTCGTTGATCAGCTGCACCACCTCGCCGATGCGCCGCGCCGCCTCGGCCAGGCCGTCCATGGTGCCGTTGGCGGTATGGATGCCGCTGACCGCTTCCGTGGTGATGGAGGCGGTTTCGGTAACCTGGCGGCTGATTTCCTGCACCGACGATCCCAATTGCTCGGCGGCGCTGGCCACGGTGGCCACGTTGGCGGCCGAGTGCTCGGCGGCGTTGGCCACCGCCGAGCCCTGCGAGCTGGTCTGCTCGGCGTTGGCCTGGAGCGCGTTGGATAGATTGTGGACCCGGTCGATGGACGAACTGACCGTCGCCATGATGTTTTCCATGGCTTCGTTGAAGCCGGCGATCATGGTGTCGCGCTTGGCCAGCAACTCGGCCTGCTGGTCGCGCTGGCGGCGCTGCTGGGCCTCCAGTTCGGCGGCCCGCTTCATGGAATCGCGGAACACCGCCACGGCGCGGGCCATTTCGCCCACCTCGTCGCGGTTGTCCTGGGAGGGAATCTCCACGTCGGTGCTGCCCTCGGCCAGGCGTCCCATCACGCCGGTCAGCTGGGTCACCGGCCGGGCGGTGAGCCGCGCCATGCCCAGCGTCACCACCACGCCCACTCCCAGGAACACCGCCAGCACCAGGAAGTACTGGGCCTTGGTGGAGTGGGCGGCGGCGGTGGCGTCGCGGTAATCGTCGGCCGCCTTGGCGGCGGCGTTGTCGACCAGCTCCCGCAGCTTGGTCCGGATGCCGTCGTATTCCAGCTCGGTGGCGCCCATCATGGACAGCGCCGTCATATGGTCGCTGGCATACATGTCCAGCACGTCGCCGGCGGCCAGGATGTAGTCCTTGACCTGCTTGGCGGCCGCCGGATCGGATTTCATGGAATCCAGCAGAATCTTGGACTTCTCGCCCAGGGCCTTCAGGTCGGCGCGCACCTGGGTGTCCAGGCCCTTGATGCGCTCCTTGTCTTCCTTGGCGGCCTGCCAGCCTAGCAGGCGGTAGATGTTGGACTCGATGGTGGCCGCCATGCCGTCCAACTCCGCCGCGGTGCGGCTGTTGGCGAAGGAGACGGTGACCATGCCCTCCATGGAGTGTTCCTGCCGGCTCATGGCCACATTGAACACGATGCCCAGCACGGCGATGCAGGCAACCAAAAGGAGAGGGGCGATAAAGAATTTGACGGTGATGCGGGCGTCGGCAATGCGGGCGAGCACGGGAATCTCCCAGACAGGTAATGGCGATTACCGGACCCACAATGGTTCCGGCCCTACCGAATTACTGCTGGCTTCCCTATACGAACGCATAATTATTTTGTTTTGCCGCGTCCTGGCGCAACAACCTTGCCAAGTTGGCGGCGATCAGGTCAAGCCCTTGTTGATCCCCCTTGGGAAATTGACGCCCTTCCACATCCCGGCCTTGGTGATTTTCCCCGGCATGGCTATCCTGGCGGCAGGGAGGATGACGTGGACAGGCTGGACGAGGGGAGCATCGACCTGACCGGGGCCCGGGTTCTGGTTGTCGAGGACAACGAGATGAATCGGGTCTTCGCCTGCGCCGTGCTGGAAAGCATGGGGCTCCTGAATGTGGAGTGCGCCCGCAACGGCCGCGAAGGTCTGGACAAGGTCGAAACCTTCGAGCCGGACATCGTTCTGCTCGACCTGATGATGCCGGTGATGAACGGCGAGGAATTCCTGGCGGCGCTGCGGGCCGACCCGCGCCGCCGCGCCCTGCCGGTGCTGGTGCTGTCGGCGGTGGTCGACCAGACAACCCGCAACGCCCTGTTCGCCGCCGGCGCCAACGACTATATCGCCAAGCCCATCGACCGCCGGGAACTGGTGGCCCGCGTCGAGGTTCACCTGCGCAGCCACCTTGCCCTGGCCGATCTGCGCCGCTATCGCGACCGGCTGGCGGTGGATTTGCGCATGGCGCGCGGCATGCAGAACGCCCTGCTGCCCGGTTCCGAGCAGATGCGGGACATGCGCCGGCGCTATGGCCTGGCCATCGATGCGGCGTTCAGCCCGTCTTCCGAACTGGGAGGCGACCTGTGGGGGCTGGCGCCGGTGGACGACCATCGCCTGGCGCTCTATACCGTGGACTTTTCCGGCCACGGCGTGGCGGCGTCCATCAACACCTTCCGCCTGCACCTGCTGCTGCAGGACCTGGAAGCCCAGATGGGCGACCCCGGAGCCGCGCTGGAAAAGATCAACCTCGCCCTGAAGCAATTGCTGCCGCGCGGCCAGTTCGCCACCATGACCCTGGCGGTGGTCGATTGCGCCGCCCGCACGCTGTCCCTGGTCAATTGCGGCGGGCCGGCCCCCATCCTGGTGGAGCCGGGTGGGGAGCCGCGCCTGGTGGGCGGCGTCGGCTTGCCCTTGGGGATCAGCCAGACGGCCCGCTACCAGACCGAGGTGCTGCCGTTTCCGCCCGGCAGTCAGCTGTCGTTGTACAGCGACGCCCTGATCGACGCCTCCGACGTCTCCGGCAAGCCGCTGGGCGAGCACTGGGTGGTGGATCTGGTGCGCGACGTACTAAGCCCCGATCCCGGCGAAATGGTGGCGGGGGTGATGGCCGGCTTCGCCGCCCGCTCACCGGGCGAGTTCGCCGACGACGTCACCTGGGTTCAGTTGGTCGGCTGACCCTAGGTCTCGGACGGCAGGCAAAAGCGCATGGAAATGCGCCGGCCGTTGCGGGTGAAGGAGACCCGCTGGCACAGGGCGCGGATCTGGCCGATGCCGCGTCCGCTGCAGGCTTTCGGCATGACGGGAAGCGACACGGCGGGCGGCTGGAAGCCCCGGCCGCGATCCTCGACCCTTATCACCAGATGGGTGTGGTTCCAATCGGCGGCGATGGTCACCGGCCGGTGGGCGAAGCGGGGGTCCTCCAGGCGGCGCTGCATGGTCTGGGTGAAGAGGCTGAGCCCTTCGCGGCTGCTCCGCAGGCGCCCGTCGAGACAGAGATTGCCGTGCATGACGGCGTTGCCCACCGCTTCCTGCAGGGCGAGGCGCAGGTCCAAGGCCAGGGCCTCGGCCCGCGGCAGGCGCTGGACCAATGCGGCGATCAGCACGCCGACCAGATCGTGGTTGACGGCGGCGAGCGTGGACGCGCGCAGCAGCAGCCGGGCGGGTAGGCGCCGCAATCCCTCGTCGGGGGAAGAGCAATCCAGGTCGATGGCCCACGACGCCGGCGGGCAGAGGATATCCTCGACACTGGCCGCTCCGGCGCCTTCGAACAGCACGAGGCAATGCCCGTGCTCGTCGGTGCGCAACGGCAGCAGCCCGGCGGCGGCCAGACGGCCGAAACGCCCGAGGCCGCGCTTGCCCGCGGTCCGGCTTACAATGGTCGGCGATGCGTGGGCCCGGCTCACTTGAACTCGAAAAGAGTCTTGAAGGCGGCGCGCTCCATGGCGGCCGCCACCGGCCCGACGGCACCCTGGATGGCGACGTGGAGATTCCGGCTTTGCGAGGCGTCGTAGATATGCACGAACAGGCTCATGCCGGTTGAATCGATGAAGTTCAGGCCGTTCAGGGCGATGGTCAGGTTGGTCACGTCCCGTGCGGCTTCCAACTCGGCCAGGACCTTGGGAAAAAGCGGGGCCTGGGCGAAGGTCAGGGTCCCGCTGATGGTCAGCTGGGCCGTATTGCCGTTGCTCTTGAGCGCGTATTGCATGTCGATTTCTCTCGATTGCTAGGATGCCCGGATGCTGGTCAGGAAGGTGTCCACCCGTTCGCGAAGAGTGTTGGCGCGCCCCGCGACGTTCTTGGCCGTGTCGAGCACGTCGTCGGCGATCTTCTCCGTCTGCTCGGCGGCCTGATTGACACCTACGATATTCGAACTGACCTCGGTTGTCGCCTGGGCAACTTGCTGAACGTTCTCGGCGATCTCGCCGGTGGCTTCGTCCTGCTGGTGGACGGCGTCGGCGATTCCCGACGACGCCTCCCGGATCCGCTCGATCACCGCTGAGATGGAGGCGATGGCGGCGACGGCGTCGCCGGTGACTTTCTGGACGGTGGAGATCTGGGTGGCGATCTCGTCGGTGGCCCTGGCCGTCTGGTTGGCCAGGGTCTTCACCTCGTTGGCCACCACGGCGAAGCCCTTGCCGGCGTCGCCGGCGCGCGCCGCTTCGATGGTGGCGTTCAGGGCCAGGAGGTTGGTCTGGGCGGCGATGTCGTTGATCAGTGCGACCACGGCGCCGATCTTGTCCACCGCCTCGGCCAGGCTGTTGATCAGCGCGGTGGTGCGCCCGGCCTCGACCGAGGCGTCGCCGGCGATGCTCACCGAGGTGCCGACGCGCTGGCTGATATCCTCGCCGGAAATAGCCAGCTGCTCCGCCGAATTGGCCGCCGTGCGCATGTTGACGGCGGTCTCCTCGATGGCCGAGGCCACCGCGGTCGCCTGGGTCGAGGCGCCCTGGGCGGCCTCCGACAGCACGCGCGAGGTGGATTCCAGCTCGCCGGCGGTGGCCGCCATGGCCTGCAGGGCTTCGGTGACCTCCTCGTTGAATTCCTTCAGCAGGTTGTCGACCACGCGGGCCCGCTTGTCCTTGGTCCACTCGGCCTCGCGCTGCTCGGCCGCCAGCTGCTCGGCGCGGATCAGGCCTTCCTTGAAGATCTCCACCGTGCGGGCCATGTCGCCCACTTCGTCCTTGCGGGCCAGGGCGGGGACCTCCATGTCGAATTCCTTCTTCGACAGGCCGTCCATGACATGGGACAGATTGACCAACGGGCGGGTGATGCGGCGCGCCACCAGCATGGACAGGGCCAGGACCAGGACGGTCAGCGCCAGGACGCCGCCGCCGAAATAGAGCGCGGTGGACCAGAAGGCCGCGTCCACGTCGTCCAGGTAGATGCCGGTGCCGACCACCCATCCCCAGCTGGAGTTCAGTTTGACGTAGGACACCTTGCGCACGGGCTTAGGCGAACCGGGCTTGGGCCAGTCGTAGTAATGGAAGTCGGCGCCCTTGGCCTTGACCAGCTCGTTCATGCGCACGAACAGGGGGTGGTCGGTGGCGTCCTTCAGGTCGCTGACGTCCTTGCCGTCCAGTTCCGGCTTGATGGGGTGCATGACCATGCGCCCCGCCAGATCGTGGATCCAGAAGTAGTCGTTGTCGCCGTAGCGCAGGGCGGCGATGTCGCGCTTGGCCGCCGTCTTGGCCTCGGCCTCGGGCAGGCGTCCGGCCTTCGCCTCGGCCTCGTAGGCGGCGATGATGCCGGCGGCGCTGTCCACCAGGTCCTTGACCTTGGCCTTGCGCCCGCCCAACACCTCGCCGTTCAGCACCTGAAGGGCGCCGAGGAAGATCAGGCACATGCCGACGAAGGCCGCCGCCACGATCAATCCGATTTTTGTTCCAATCCGCCGGTCATCAAGCCACGTCATCGCCGCCCTCAAGTTCAATGGCCAATTTTGCTGCAGTGCAACTAAATAGCATGGCGCCGCGGATGTCAAACGTCCGCGGCGCCGTTATGCAGATGAACTTGAGATGTGTCGGCCTGTCACGAAATTAAACCAAGATATAAACCGGACTTTAAAATCCTCCTCCTGGCTGTTTGCTAGTATTATCTAGTTATAATATTGGCCTCGCCTGCCGTGCCGCCGGCGCGCCGGCTTAACATGCGCCAAAAATGCATCATGAAAACTGCGTCTCCTTTGGTGGGTCACGGCTTTCCGGGCAGGGAGGCGGCGGTTTGTCCGAACAGCACCTTCTTTGCCTCGTCGGTGACCACCCGCTGGGTGTTGACCTCGTCGGCGCGGGCATAGGCGCGTTGCACCGCCGGGCGGGCGGCGATGGCGTTGAACCAGCGCTTGAGGTGGGGGAAGTCGTCCAGGTTCTGGCCCTGGCGCTCCCACGGCACGATCCAGGGATAGGAGGCCATGTCGGCGATGGAGTACTCGCCCGCCATGAACTCGGCCTCGGCCAGACGTCGGTCGAGCACGCCGTAGAGGCGGTTGGTCTCCTTGACGTAGCGGTCGATGGCGTAGGGAATCTTTTCCGGGGCGTATTGGACGAAGTGGTGGTTCTGGCCGAGCATGGGGCCGAGGCCTCCCATCTGCCAGAACAGCCATTGCAGCGTTGTCGCCCGGCCGCGCGGGTCGGCGGGCAGGAAGCGGCCGCATTTCTCGGCGAGGTAGACCAGGATGGCGCCGGATTCAAAGACGCTGAGCGGTGCGCCGCCGTCGGCGGGGTCGTCATCGACGATGGCCGGCATGCGGTTGTTGGGCGAGATGCGCAGGAAGTCCGGCTGGAACTGCTCGCCCTTGGAGATGTTGACCGGCTTGATGCGGTAGGGCAGGCCGGATTCTTCCAGGAAGATGGTGATCTTATGCCCGTTGGGCGTGGTCCAGTAGTAAAGGTCGATCATGCCTGCGCTCCCGTTCGGTGTCCCAGAGAGGTAGGCCGGTCGCGGCAGGGCGGAAGCCCTGCCGTTGGTATGACCTTATCTTAACGCCACTGCTCGACCTTCATCTTGCCCTTCATCTTGAGGTCGGTTTCCAGGATGTGGTTCATCAGCCAGTGGTTCAGGAAGGCCGACATCTCGCCGGCGGCGACGCCCAGGTCAGTGTACTGGCCGGCGTTGAACTTGGCGATGTAGTCGCCCAGCGTCTTTCTGAGCGCGGCGTGCTGGCGCTTGTTCTCTTCCAGGCCGTCATACTTGGCCACCGCCTGGATGTATTCCTCGCGGGCGAAGTGGTCGTAGGCGTAGAGCTGAAGGCGTTCCAGCGTCACCTGGATGGCGTGCTTGTCGACGCCGTCCGGGGCCTTGGCCTTGGCTTCGAAATCGTTGATCAGTCCGATGAGTTCCTTGTGATCGGCGTCGATCTCGATATCGCCGACCTTTAATGTTTCATCCCAAGCAATGGCCATGGTTGTTTCCCCTTTTGGCTACCTCCTTAGGGTAACCCGTCCTTTGGCCCGGCTCAACGGGCGAAGCTTGTGCCTGAGGTATGGATGAATTCCGCTCATCCGGGCGTGGCGGCAAATCGTTTGCAAAGACGGCCGCCGGCCCGGACACTTGGGACGGGACCTGCATTTGGGGCGAGCGTCCATGGCCTACCGACTTCCTCCGCTGAATTCCCTTCGCCTGTTCGAGGCCGCCGGCCGGCATCTCAGCTTCAAGCTGGCCGCCGAGGAGCTGAACCTCACCCCCAGCGCCGTCAGCCACTCCATCGCCTCGCTGGAGGATTGGCTGGGCGTGCCGCTGTTCGCCCGCGGGCACCGCTCGCTGGCCTTGACCACCGCCGGGCGGGCCTATCTGCCCCGTATCCGCGACGTGCTGCAGCAATTGGCCGGGGCCACCGAATCGGTGCCGGGGCGCAAGCCCACCGGCCGGCTGTCGGTGAGCGTGGCGCCCAGCTTCGGGCTGCGCTGGCTGATTCCCGGCCTGCCCCGTTTCCACGAGCGCCATCCCCATATCGAGGTGAGGCTGGACACCGCCAGACGCCAGGTGGAGTTTCCCCGCGACGGCATCGACGTGGCGGTCCGCATGGGGCAGGGGGGCTGGCAGGATCTCTACAGCCTGTGCCTGACCATGGAGGATCTGGTGCCGGTCTGCGCCCCCGAGATGGCCGCGCAGATCCGCACCCCCGAGGATCTGAAGGGCAAGACGCTGTTGCAGGTGAGCAGCATCTCCGAGGACTGGGCCGCCTGGGCCGATCTGGCCGGGGTGGAGGGTCTGGATCTCGATCGCGGGCTCAGGCTCGACACCTTGCACATGGCCTGGGAGGCCGCCTCCCAGGGGGTGGGGGTGGCGCTGGGCCGCCTACCGCTGGCCGCCCCCGACCTGGACAGCGGGCGGCTGGTGCCCGTGCTGGGGCCGCCGCGCCGCTGCCGTACCGGCTATTGGCTGGTGGCGGGCCGGGAATCGCTCGCCCGGCCCGAGGTGGTCGCCTTCCGCAACTGGCTGCGGGAGGAGTTGAAGGATCACGCCCCTCCGATATGATCCGTGATCGGGCTATCGCCCGAACCCATCCGGGGCGATGCCCCAAACCCCCTTTTCATTTCAAAAGCAGAAGGGAGGTTTGGAGGTTTCCTCCAACCGGGGCCGGGGCGGGAGCCCCGCTTGTATCTCATGCTCCTTTATAGACCGGGACCCGGTGGCCGATCCAGGCGTCGAGGCCTTCGCGCAGGTCGAAGGTGGGGATCATGCGGGCGAATTGCTCGCCTTCCACCGCCAGCCCCTCGGCAATGGGCAGGTTGATGCCCCGCGTCACCGCGTTGATCACCGCCCGCGTCGCCAGCGGCGAGTGGCGGATGATGCGCCCGGCCAGATGGCGGGCGGCGGCCATCAGGGTGTCGTGGGGCACCACGGCGTTGACCAGCCCCAGTTCCAGGGCGCGGGCCGGCTTGAACGGATCGCCGGTCAGCAGCAGTTCCAGCGCCCGCTTGCGCCCGGCCAGGCGGGGCAGGCGCTGGGTGCCGCCGAAGGTGGGCGGCATGCCCAGCTTGATCTCCGGCTTGGCGAACATGGCCCGCTCGCTGGCGACGGCCAAATGCACCGCCTCGGTGATCTCGCAGCCGCCGCCATAGGCGATGCCGTTGACCGCGGCGATGATGGGCTTGCCGAAGGCTTCCAGGCGGGCGGTCATGGCCTGGCCCCGGCGGACGAAGTCGCGCATGGCCTTCTCGCCGCCCGCTTCGACGCCCCTCGAGAATTCGTGAATGTCGGCCCCGGCCGAGAAGGCCCGCTCGCCGGCCCCGGTGATGATCACGGCGGCGACCATCTCGTCGGCCTCCAGGGCGTCGAGCAGGGCCATCATCGTGTCGACAAGGTCGTAGCTGATGGCGTTGAGCTTTTCCGGACGGTTGAGGGTGATTGTGGCGATGTTGCCGCTCACCTCGCAAAGGACACTTTCGGTCATGGCGGGCTCCTTCGGTGGGGTTCGTCAGGAGATCTTCCGGCCTTCGTCAAGTCCTTGCAAAAGAGGTCTTTTCACTCCTGGGTGAAGCGGACGGGGGCTGAGGCCGGCCTCTCACCCCCCACCGCCGGACATACATGCCACGCAGAATTACCGGTTTCTTTTTATAGGTATATTCATCTAATACAAAAGATGTACGTACGAGGGTTCGCCCAGGGAGGATAGAATGTCGAACAGGAGCGTATCGCTGCGGTTTCGCCTCTTGGCTATTCCGGCCCTTGCGGCGCTGGGGCTTTTCGCCTTCGCCGCCGTGACCGTGCTGACCGTGCGGAACGGCCAGCTGGAAACCCGGCGGGTGCAGATCCATTCGGTGGTGGAATCCGCCGCCAAGGTGGCCGAGGCCTACCATGCCAAGGCCAGGAAGGGCGAGATGCCCGAAGAGGCCGCCAAGGCCGCCGCCCTGGAGGCCATCGGCATGATCCGCTTCGATGGCGACAATTACCTGTGGGTCAACGATCTCGACGGCAAGCTGCTGATGCATCCCTTCCGCCCCAAGGAAGTGGGCAAGAGCATGTTGGAGGTGAAGGATTCCGCCGGCAAGTTCATCTACCGCGCCTTTATCGAAAGCGGTCGCACCGGCGGCGGGCTGGTGGATTACGTGGGGCGGCGCCCCGGGGCGGATTCCTATGATTCGCCCAAGCTGGCCCAGATCATTCCCTATGCGCCCTGGAACTGGGGGATCGGCACCGGCGTCTATATCGACGATGTGGAGGCGGTGACCCGCGCCGCCATCGTCAAGGTGGCGCTGATCGCGCTGGCCATCCTCGCCGTGGTGTCAGGGGTATCGGCCTGGATCGGCATGCGCATCGGCAGCCGCGTCCAGCGCCAGGCCCGGACCATGCTGCGTCTGGCCGAGGGCGATCTGGAGGTCGAGGTCGATCTGTCGGGTGCCCGCGACGAGGTGGGCGAGATGGCCGAGGCCATCACCGTCTTCAAGCGCAATGCCCTGGAGAAGAAGCGGCTCGAGGCCGAAACCGCCGCCGAGCAGCAGGCCCGCAACCGTCGGCAGGAGGCCATCGAGCAACTGACCACCGATTTCAACCGCAGCGTCGAGGGAGTCCTGCACTCGGTCTCGGCCTCCACCACCCAGCTGCGCTCGGCCGCTGAATCCCTCAGCCATGTGGCGGACGGCACCAGCCGCAACGCCGCCAGCGTGGCCGCCGCCGCCGAACAGGCTTCGGTCAATGTGGAGACCGTGGCGGCCGCCGCCGAGGAAATGGCCGCGTCCCAGGGCGAGATCGCCAGTCAGGTGGCTCGCTCCTCCGAGATTGCCGAGCGCGCTGCCGCCGACGTGCGGCACATCGACGAGATCGTCCGGGGCCTGTCCGCCGCCACGAGCCGGATCGGCGACATCGCCGGCATCATCAACGACATCGCTGCCCAGACCAACCTGCTGGCGCTCAACGCCACCATCGAGGCGGCCAGGGCGGGCGAGGCGGGCAAGGGCTTCGCCGTGGTGGCGGGCGAGGTCAAGCATCTGGCCACCCAGACCGCCAAGGCCACCGAGGAGATCGGCGTCCATATCCAGGCGGTGCAGGATGTCAGCCAGGAGACGGCCCAGGCGGTGCGCGCCATCGGTGAGACCATCGCCACCGTCCACCAGACCGCCTCGGCCATCGCCGCGGCGGTGGAGGAGCAGAGCGCCGCCACCCACGAGATCGCCCGCAACGTCCATGAAGCCTCCATCGGCACCCGTGGCGTCACCGAGACCATTTCCGAGGTGAGCAACGGCGCCGGGACCACGGGAGACTCCGCCAAGCAGTTGTTCGAGACCGCCAACGAGCTGACCTCGCAGACCAAGGAGCTGACCTCCGACGTCACCGACTTCCTGCTCGCCCTGCGCCAGTCGGGCAACCGGCGCCAGTTCGAACGCTTTGCCGTCGGCATTCCGGTGACGGTGGACGGGCGCTCCTGCCACTCCGTCGACCTGTCGGGTGGCGGCGCCTGTCTCGACCTGGATCTCGGCTTGGCGCCGGGCAACGCCGTCCAGGTCCTGCTCGACGGCGGACCGGCGGTTCGCGCCCGTGTGGTGCTGATCAAGGACGGCCACAGCCATCTCCAGTTCGCTCTGGATGCCCAGACCCAAGGAGCCCTCGAGAGCCGTCTGGAATCGTGGCGCCGCCGGGCGGCATGAAACCCGGCCCCGCCCTTGACCCTGTGGGGCCGCGAAGCTAGGGTTGCGGCAATTTTGCTGCAACCCACTTGAATGGCGGTTTTCCATGGGCATTATCGGGGGCAAGAAGCCGAGCTTCCAAAGCCTGATCCTCACCTTGCAGGCGTTCTGGGCCGAGCAGGGCTGCATCATCCTCCAGCCCTACGACATGGAGGTGGGCGCCGGAACCTTCCATCCGGCCACCACGCTGCGCGCCTTGGGCCCCGAGCCCTGGAAGTGCGCCTATGTCCAACCGTCGCGCCGGCCCAAGGACGGCCGCTACGGCGAGAATCCCAACCGCCTGCAGCATTACTACCAGTATCAGGTGCTGCTGAAGCCCTCGCCGCCCAATTCCCAGGAACTGTACCTGGAAAGCCTGCGCCGTCTCGGCATCGACCCGCTGGCCCATGACATCCGCTTCGTCGAGGACGACTGGGAGAGCCCGACGCTGGGCGCCTGGGGCCTGGGCTGGGAAGTGTGGTGCGACGGCATGGAGGTCACCCAGTTCACCTATTTCCAGCAGGTGGGCGGCATCGAGTGCGACCCCGTCGCCGTGGAGCTGACCTACGGCCTGGAACGTCTGGCCATGTACATCCAGGGCGTCGAGAACGTCTACGACCTGGACTTCAACGGCGACGGCGTCACCTATGGCGACGTCTTCTTGCAGGCGGAGAAGGAATACTCCGCCCATAATTTCGAGCACGCCGATACCGACATGCTGCTGCAGCATTTCCTCGACGCCGAGAAGGAATGCCAGAACCTGCTGGCCAAGGGCGTGGCGCTGCCGGCTTATGACCAGTGCATCAAGGCGAGCCACCGCTTCAACCTGCTGGACGCGCGCGGCGTGATCTCGGTCACCGAGCGCCAGGCCTATATCGGCCGCGTCCGCGCGCTGGCCAAGGCCTGCTGCGAGGGCTGGCTGGCGTCCCGAACCACCAAGGGGGAGGGCTGAAGCCATGGCCGAGTTCCTGCTTGAAATCTTCTCCGAGGAAATCCCCGCCCGCATGCAGGCGCGCGCCGCCGACGACCTGCGCACCATGGTGGTGGACGGCCTCGCCAAGAACGGCATCGCCTTCGAGGCGGTGCGCTCCTACGTCACGCCGCGCCGTCTGGTGCTGGTGATCGAGGGCCTGCCCCAGGCCGGTCCCGACGTCTCTGAGGAAAAGCGCGGCCCCCGTGTCGGATCGCCCGCCCAGGCCATGGAGGGCTTCCTCAAGTCCACCGGCATGAGCGTCGAACAGCTGGAACAGCGCGACACCGGCAAGGGCGTGTTCTATTTTGCGGTGATCAACCGCAAGGGCCGCCCGACGGCCGAGGTCCTGAAAGACGTGGTCGAGGGCGCCATGGCCGCCTTCCCCTGGCCCAAGAGCCAGCGCTGGGGCGCCAACACCATCCGCTGGGTGCGTCCCATCCAGTCCATCCTGGCCCTGTTCGGCGGCGCGGTGGTGCCGGTGGAGTTCGGCCCCCACAAGGCGGGCGACATGACCGCCGGTCATCGCTTCCTGGCGCCCGAGAGCTTCCGGGTCAAGGATTTCGCCGATTACCTCGCCCGGCTGCGCCACGCCAAGGTGATGCTCGATTCCGTCGAGCGCCGCCACGCCATCCTTTCGGGCGCCGAAGCCCTGGCGGCGGCCGAGGGGCTGACGCTCAAGGCCGATGACGGCCTGCTGGCCGAGGTCACCGGACTGGTGGAGTGGCCGGTACCCCTGGTCGGCTCCATCGACGACAAGTTCATGGACGTGCCGGCCGAGGTGCTGATCACCTCCATGCGCGCCCATCAGAAGTATTTCTCGCTCTTGAAGGCCGACGGCTCGCTGGCGCCCCGCTTCATCGTCATCTCCAACATGGAGACCAGTGACGGCGGAAGCGCGGTGGTGGCGGGCAATCAGCGCGTGCTGCGCGCCCGTCTGTCCGACGCCAAGTTCTTCTGGGACACCGACCGCCGGCATCGCCTGGAATCCCGTCTGCCCAAGCTGGCGGAGCGCACCTTCTACGCCAGCCTCGGCACCGTCGCCGACAAGGCCGAGCGCATCGCCCAGCTGTCGGCCAACATCGCCGGTATGATCGGGGCCGACACGGCGGCGGCCGAACGGGCGGCGCGTCTTGCCAAGGCCGATCTGTCGTCGGAACTGGTGGGCGAGTTCCCCGAGCTGCAGGGCCTGATGGGCCGCTACTACGCGCTCAACGACGGCGAGAAGCCTGAGGTGGCCGACGCCATCGCCGCCCATTACTCGCCCCAGGGGCCGGGCGATTCCTGCCCGACCGCGCCGGTGTCGGTGGCCGTCGCCCTGGCCGACAAGATCGATTCCCTGGTGGGCTTCTTCGGCATCAACGAGAAGCCGACCGGATCGAAGGATCCCTTCGCGCTGCGCCGCGCCGCGCTGGGCATCATCCGTCTGGTGGTGGAGAACGGCCTGCGGCTGCCGCTGACCCAGGCCATTTTCCTGGCGTCCGGCCATTACAAGGCCAGGCTGGAGATGGCGCCGGGCGAGGTGGCCACCGAGCTGATGAACTTCTTCGCCGACCGTCTGGCGGTGGCGCTGAAGGAGAAGGGGGTGCGTCACGACCTGATCACCGCCATCTTCTCGCTGGGCGGCGAGGACGACCTCGTCCGCCTGCTGAAGCGGGTCGAGGCACTGGGCGCCTTCCTGGCCTCCGACGACGGCGCCAACCTGCTGATCGCCTATCGCCGCGCCGCCAACATCGTGCGCATCGAGGAGAAGAAGGACGGCACCCAGTTCAGCGGTTCCGCCGACGCGGCGCTGCTGCGCCAGGACGAGGAGAAGGCCCTGGCCGCCGCCCTGGCCGATGTGGGCCCGGCGGTGGAGAAGGCCCTGGCCGCCGAGGATTTCGCCGCCGCCATGGCGGCGCTCTCCCGGTTGCGCCGCCCCGTCGACGCCTTCTTCGACAAGGTCACCGTCAACGCCGACGAGGCGCCCTTGCGCGTCAACCGTCTCAAGCTGCTGGCGCTGATCGGCGCGGCCATGGGCCGGCTCGCCGACTTCTCCAAGGTCGAGGGGTAAGAGGCTAACCTAGCCTCGCCTCGCTCCCTGGGGATCCAGCAACTCGGCGAATTCCTTGTCGAAGGCGCCGAAGACCGCCAGATCCTGGTCTCGGGCCCCCTCCGGGGGGATCCAGAGCTGGAACAGCCACCCGCGGGTGGTCGGATCGGCCTCCAGCGCCGCCTTGACGTGGGCGAGGGCGTTCTTGCGCGCTTCCGCCAGTTCCTCGGCGCGGGCTTCGTTTTCGCCCCTTTCGGCTTCGATCCGCTGGCTCAGGTATTGGTATTGCTGGCCAAAGGCGCAGGCCAGCCAGACGTTGAGGGTGGCGAGATTCTTCGGGTCTATCTTGCGCAGTAGATGCTTGCCCAGCCGGATTGCTTCGGTAAAGCCGCCGGGGGGCGGCTCGTACAGTGCCGAGAGGACGTCCATCATCCTGGTATAGGGCAGGTCGATTTGCTGGCGCAGGGCGTTGACCTTGTCCATCCGGTTCTGGGCGGTGTAGACCGCCATCAGCGAACGGGCGAAATCCTTGTTGTCGGGATCGGAGCGCAGGGCCGATTCCAGGGCGACGGCGGCTTCGTCCAGCTTGTTGGCCCGGGCGTGCGCCACGCCCCATGCGGCGATCTGCTGCGGAGTGGTCAGCTTTTCCAGCGGAAGACCAAGCAGCACGTTGTCCGCGGCGGCGACCTCCGGTGATTGCGCCGCGGCGATGATGACGGTCTTGCCGTCGCCGCCGCGCAATGTGTCGATGGCCAGTTCGGTGGACAGGACCTTTTCCGATTGGCCCTCGGCCAGGCTGCGGTCGAACTTCCCGAACATGTGGCTGAGAAGGGTTCTGGTCCCCACATAGCCCGTCCAGAAGCCGCCGCCGGTGAAATAGAAGAAGATCGACACGGCAAGCAATTGGCCCCCGGCCTCCCATTTGAAGCCGAGGGCGTTGATTTTGCCGGCGGCCTGCCAGATGTAGGAGGGCAAGGTGAACAGACCGGTCAGGGTGACGCCGACGATGGTCTTGGTCAGCCAGTCCGAGATGTCTTCCAGGTTGGTGTTGGCCTTGCTGATCGCCTTGTTTCCGTTGGTGCCTCCACCATCTGAATCCCGATTGACGGATTTGGGGATGCCGAACAGCAATCCGATGATCCATCCGCTGATGGCCGATGCCCCGGCGAAGACCATGCCCAGGCCCAGCACCCTGAGACCGCTGCCTAATGAATCGGTGTTGAATCCGGCAGATATGGCCGCAATGAGAATTCCGATCGGACCAACAACAAAAAATCGGAGAGTGAACCAGTCAATGACTGCGCCTGAATCGAGCTCTTGAATGACTCTTGACCACGTAAACCTATTATAACCAATCATGGTTGGCGTCCGATTACGGGAAAATCTAATCTTTGACGCAAAGCGGTCCGCTGTCAATCGGCTCTGTGTCCGTCTCGCGCCGGGGGCAGTGCCGGAGCGGGCCGGCGGGGTAGAAAGCAGCACTACCTATTTTCAATCCCTCTGGGACGTTGCATGATGAAGCCCGCGTCGCGCTCGGCGGCGCGGGTTTTCCTTTTTCTGGATCGGGGACGAGAACGGCCATGACGAAATGGGTCTACAGCTTCGGCGCAGGCAAGTCCGAAGGACGCGCCGACATGAAGAACCTGCTGGGCGGCAAGGGCGCGAATCTGGCGGAGATGAGCAATCTCGGCATTCCCGTCCCCCCCGGTTTCACCATCTCGACCGAGGTCTGTACCTACTATTACGCCAACGGCGAGACCTATCCCGCCAGCCTCAAGGACGAGGTGATGGGCGCCCTGGCCCAGGTGGAGGAGGATATCGGGCTGAAGTTCGGCTCCACCGCCGACCCGCTGCTGGTTTCTGTGCGCTCGGGCGCGCGCGCCTCCATGCCGGGCATGATGGACACGATTCTGAATCTCGGCCTCAACGACAAGTCGGTGGAGGGCCTGGCCAAGCGGTCGAACGACGCCCGCTTCGCCTATGACAGCTATCGCCGCTTCATCCAGATGTATTCCAACGTGGTGCTGGGCGTCGACCATCACAATTTCGAGGAGATCCTCGACGAGGTGAAGGAAGACAAGGGCGTCAGCCTCGACACCGAGCTGGACGCCGCCGATCTGAAGAAGGTGGTGGCCAAGTACAAGGACAAGGTCCAGGAGCAGCTGGGCAAGCCCTTTCCCCAGGACGTCCACGAGCAGCTGTGGGGCGCCGTCGGCGCCGTGTTCGGGTCCTGGATGAACCAGCGCGCCATCACCTACCGCCGTCTGCACGACATCCCCGCCGAGTGGGGCACCGCCGTCAACGTGCAGTCCATGGTGTTCGGCAACATGGGCAACGACTGCTCCACCGGCGTGTGCTTCACCCGCAACCCATCCACCGGCGAGAACGAGTTTTACGGCGAGTTCCTGGTCAACGCCCAGGGCGAGGACGTGGTGGCCGGCATCCGTACGCCGCAGCAGCTGACCATCGCCGGCAAGAACGCCCAGCATTCCGATCTGGCCGCCATGGAAGAGTGCATGCCCGAGGTGTTCAAGGAGCTGAACGCCATCCGCCACAAGCTGGAGGCGCACTACAAGGACATGCAGGACATGGAGTTCACGGTTCAGCAGAACCGCCTGTGGATGCTCCAGACCCGCACCGGCAAGCGCACCACCAAGGCGGCGCTGAAGATCGCCGTGGACATGGCGCGTGAAGGCCTGATCACCCGCAAGGAAGCCATCAAGCGCATCGATCCGGCCTCGCTCGACCAGCTTTTGCACCCCACGCTCGATCCCAAGGCGCCGCGCACCCTGCTGGGCCGCGGCCTGCCGGCCTCGCCGGGCGCCGCCTCGGGCAAGGTGGTGTTCTCGGCCGAGGACGCCGAGGACTGGGTCAAGAACCGCAAGGAGCAGGTGATCCTGGTCCGCATCGAAACGTCGCCCGAGGATATCGGCGGCATGCACGTCTCCGAGGGCATCCTCACCACCCGGGGCGGCATGACCAGCCACGCCGCCGTGGTGGCCCGCGGCATGGGCACGCCCTGCGTCGCCGGCGCCGGCGAGATGCGCGTCGATTACGCCGCCAAGACCATCAAGGTGGCCGGCAAGCTGGTCAAGGAAGGCGAGATCATCACGCTGGACGGCTCCACCGGCGAGGTGTTCGTCGGCGCCGTCGCCACCATCCAGCCGGAGCTGACCGGCGATTTCGGCACCCTGATGGAGTGGGTGGACACCATCCGCACGCTCAAAGTCCGCGCCAACGCCGAGACCCCGCTGGACGCCGCCACGGCGCGCAAGTTCGGGGCCGAAGGCATCGGCCTGTGCCGCACCGAGCACATGTTCTTCGATCCCAAGCGCATCATCGCCATGCGCGAGACGATCCTGGCCGAGACCGAGAAGGGCCGCCGCGCCGCGCTGGCCAAGCTGCTGCCCTTTCAGCGCCAGGACTTCATCGACCTGTTCGAGATCATGCAGGGCCTGCCGGTGACCATCCGCCTGCTGGACCCGCCGCTGCACGAGTTCCTGCCCCACACCGAGGACGAGATCGCCGAGGTGGCCAAGGAAGCGGGCGTCGAGGCCGCAATGATCAAGGCCCGCAACGCCGCCCTGCACGAGAGCAACCCCATGCTGGGCCATCGCGGCTGCCGTCTGGGGATCACCTACCCGGAAATCTACGAGATGCAGGCCCGCGCCATCTTCGAGGCGGCGGTGCATGTGTCGCGCGAGACCGGGCGCACCGTGACGCCCGAGATCATGATCCCGCTGGTGGGCGCCAAGAAGGAGCTGGACCTGATGAAGGCCAGCATCGACAAGGAAGCCGAAGCGGTGTTCGCCGAGCAGAAATACTCGGTCAAGTACATGGTCGGCACCATGATCGAACTGCCGCGCGCCGCCCTGCTGGCCGGCGAGATCGCCAAGACGGGCGAGTTCTTCTCGTTCGGCACCAACGATCTGACCCAGACCACCTTCGGCATGAGCCGCGACGATTCCGGCCCGTTCCTCGAGGTCTACCGCGCCAAGGGCATCTACGAGCACGACCCCTTCGCCAGCCTGGATCAGGCCGGCGTCGGCGAACTGATCAAGATCGCCGCCGAACGCGGCCGCGCCACCCGCTCGGGCCTCAAGCTCGGCATCTGCGGCGAGCATGGCGGCGACCCGGCCTCCATCCACTTCTGCCAGGGGGCGGGGCTGGATTACGTGTCCTGCTCGCCCTACCGCGTGCCGATCGCGCGGCTGGCGGCGGCCCAGGCGGCGCTGGGCGGCTCGTCCTCCTCGGGGACGGCCTGACGAAAACGGGAAAAGGGCCCCTAGTGGTCCTCCCCAGACGCTTGGTTCCCAAGCGTCTGGATAAGGAGGCCCGCCAACCTGTTGAATTGTGGAAATAATCTGCCGCTTGCGCGGGGGCGCATGCGGCAGATTTTTTCCACGAGGGGCCCTTTTTCAATTCAGGGACTGGAAACTGGCGGGGAGGCATACTAAAGTTATTAGGGGTTTGCAGGAGATGCCGTTGATGAATGCGCCGGAAGATGCCGACTTCACCGCCTGGATGGGCAGCAAGGTGTTCATGGTGGTCGAGGACATGACCTCGGCCCGCATGTTGGAAGCCAGCCTGCTGCGCGGCCTGGGGGCGAAGAAGGTGGTGCCTGCCACCGATGGCGCCGACGCCCTGGCCAAGCTGGAACACGCCGATCAGATGCCCGACATCATCATCAGCGACTGGATCATGCCCGAGGTGGATGGTCTGGCCCTGCTGGAGGCGGCCAAGGTCAAGTACCCCCAGGTTCAGTTCATCATGCTGACCTCGAAGACCGACCTGGACGATGTGCGCGTCGCCCGGACCAAGGGCGTGGACGGCTATATCGCCAAGCCCTTCACCCGCGAAACCCTGGTGGCGGCGCTGAAGAAGGTGAAGGGGTAGGGGGGCTTTTCCCACTCCGTCATGCCCGGACTTGATCGGGGCATCCGCGTGGCACCGTTTGCGCGCCCAATGAAACCGTGAGGCTGGCGGATGGGCGTGGATCACCGGGCCAAGCCCGGCGATGACGGAAATAAAAAGTTTTCTCCTCCAGGGAATAATCCCGGCCTTCGTCCGTTTCCTCATTGATGGCCCATGCGGGGCCGTACCTGGAGGAAACCATGACCATCAAGAGCCTCACCGTCTTCGCCGCCGCGCTGCTTGCCAGCACGGCCGCCTTCGCCGCCCCGGTCAAGCATGGGCAGTCCTCGCTGGGCGCCGTCCTGACCGATGAGAAGGGCATGACGCTTTACACCTTCGACAAGGATACGCCCGGCATGTCGGCTTGCGTCGACGCCTGCGCCCAGAACTGGCCGCCGCTGATGGCCGCGTCGGGGGCCATGGCCGAGGGCGACTACACCGTGATCAAGCGGGCGGACGGCTCCATGCAATGGGCCTACAAGGGCAAGCCGCTCTACACCTGGATGAAGGATTCCAAGCCCGGCGACGTCACCGGCGAGGGCTTCAAGGATATTTGGCACGCGGCCAAGCCATAGCCATCTATCCTTCATGACCATGCTGGAGAGCCAGATCGAGGCGGAGATTCCCGGGCTGCGGCGCTACGCCCGCGCCCTGTCCGGGAATGCCGCCCAGGCGGACGACCTGGTCCAGGATTGCCTGGAGCGGGCTCTCGCCCGTCCGGCCCTGTGGCGCCGCGAGGGCAACCTGCGGGCCTGGCTCTTCACCATCTTGCGCAATGTCTGGATCGACGAGTTGCGGCGGCGCAAGGTCCGCCCGGATATGAACGGCATGGACGAGTCCGTGGACACGATGGCTAGCGCCCCCAACCAGATGGACCGTCTGGCGGTGCGCGACATGGCCGCCGCCCTGGCCCAGCTGGCGCCCGAACAGCGCGAGACGGTGCTGCTGGTGGGGCTGGAGGGCATGAGCTACGCCGAGGTCGCCGTGGTGACCGGCGTGCCCGTGGGCACGGTGATGTCGCGCCTGAAACGCGGCCGCGATCGCCTCGCCCAGCTCATGCACGGCGGAGAAGCCGCCATTCGGAGAGTGAAATGAGTATCCCGGTCTCCGACGACGACCTGCTGTCCTATGTGGACGGCTTCCTCGACCCCGGCAGGGTGGACGAGGTCGAGGCGTGGCTGGCGGCCAATCCCCGCGACGCCGAGCGGGTGCGGCAATGGCGCGAGCAGGTGGACGGCCTGCACCGGCTGTTCGACCCGGTGCTGGACGAGACCGTGCCCGACCGCCTCGGCGTGGCGGCGGTCAAGGCCGGGGCGCGTGCACGCTGGCTGGGGCCCTTGCTGCGCGTTGCCGCCATGGTGCTGCTGGTCCTGGCCGGCGGGGCGGGGGGCTGGTGGCTGCGCGGCGGAACCGGCGGGCCGGCCGCGACGCCCGGCGCCATGGTCGCTGCCGAGGCCCTGTCGGCCCATGTGGTCTTTGCCGCCGAGATCCGCCACCCCGTCGAGGTGGCGGCGGGCGAGCGCGCCCATCTGGTCGCCTGGCTGTCCAAGCGGCTGGGGGCGGAGCTGAAGGTTCCCGATCTGTCGGCCGCCGGCTTCTCCCTGGTGGGCGGGCGGCTGCTGCCCGCTTCGTCGGGCCCCGCCGCCCAGTTCATGTACGAGAATTCCGACGGCCGCCGGGTGACCCTTTACCTGCGGCGCAACACCGAAGGCACCGAGACCGCCTTCCGCTTCGCGGCGCAAGGAAGGGTCGAGGCCTTCTACTGGCTGGACGGGCCGCTGGGCTACGCCCTGTCCGGCGACGTGGACCGCGAGCGGCTGATGGACATGGCCAAGGCGGTCTATCACCAGCTGGAGAGCTGAGGGGGCTGTTTATCTACCCCCGGACCATCTCGTAGATGGAAATGAGGATCTCGAAGACGATCAGGCCGACAATGTACCATTCCACCTTCATGGACGAACGGGTCTGAATCAGGTCGAGCAGCGTCTCGGCGGTGTCGGAGATCACCTCCAGCTTGCGGTCCAGGGCCCGGTTGCGGCCCGACAGGTCGTATTCGCGCTCCAGCCGGATGAACAGGCGTTCCAGTTCCGGCCTGACCCACAGGACCTCGGGGCTTTCAAGCAGTTCGACGCGCCCGACCATGCGGTGCTCGGCCAGCAGCACCTCGCCGATCTGGGCGAGCAATTCCTTGGTCTTCAGCTTGCGCAGCGCTCCCTTGCTGAGCGATACCGCCAGGGGCTCGATGGCGTCGAACACCTTGGCGATGCGCGTCTCGTAGTGGCTGAGAACCAGATCGCGGGCCAGGACCTCGGCCACCAGTTGCAGGCGCTGGGGGCTGGTATCGGCCAGGAACACCGTTCCCGACGGGTCCACCTTGTCGTCGCCATCGGGCTCGATCTGCACCTGGGCGGATTCCCGGCCCTGGACGGGCAGGGGATCGGCCACCAGCTTGCCCAGCGAGGCGAGGAACACCGCCTCCTCCATGGGGTCCAGATTGATCAGGACCGCCACGCCATAGCGGAACAGCACGGCGAATCCCTCGCGGCCGGCGCGGATGATGAGCGGCGCGGTGGCCAGCACCACGCCTTCCTCCAGGCGCTTGATGTCGAGCCGCTCTCCCAGCAGCAGAACCTGGACGGAAAGACGGTGGGGAGCGGATGAAGAGGGCTGGGTCATCGGGCGGGCCATGGCGTTGGGCGCCCCTTTTCTAGCACTTCGCGGCGGGACTGTGACCCGCAGGACATCGGTGTCACGAATTCTTCATGTCGGGTGGCTGCATTCTCGAATGCGCATAGGCCGCCTGAAACGAAATGTGATAAATATGCGGTGAAAATACTTATCTGAGGACCGAGGGGGAAAAGGGTACCGTGACTCTCCGCAATTCCCGTATCGGCGGCCGTATCGCCTTCGGCATCCTGCCGGTGATCGCCGCCCTGATCGTGCTGTCCTTCTGGCTGGTTCGCCAGGACATGGCTGCCGCCGGGCGCGGCAAGGTTCTCACCGGATTGGCCGACGTGGCGGTGAAGGCCAACGGGGTGGTCCATGAACTGCAGCGCGAGCGCGGGTCGTCCGCCCTGTTCCTGGGTAGCAAGGGAACCCAGTTCGCCGCCGAACTGGCGGACCGGCGCAAGGCATCCGACGGGAAGATCGCCGAACTGGAGGCGGGACTGGGCGGCCTGGAAGCCGCCACCGCCGAGGCGCTGGGGTCCGGCACCGTGGAGGGTATGCGCGACGCGCTGCGCCGCCTGCCCGACCTGCGGGGCCGGGTGGACCGGCTGGAACCCAAGGTGCCCGAGGCTGTGGGCGCCTATACCGAGGCGATCCGCCGCCTGATCGCCGCCGTCGCCCGGGTCGGAATCGTCAGCCCCGACGTGGAGACCGCCAAGCTGATCTCGTCCTACGTGGCGCTGACCGACGCCAAGGAAAGCGCGGGTCTTGAGCGCGCCACCGGGGCGGGCGGATTCGCGTCGGGCAAGTTCGAGCCGGTCTTGTACCGGCGCTATCTGGAACTGGGGGCGGAACAGCGTTCCTCCTTCGCGGTGTTCCTGCGTTACGCCTCGGCCGAGGCCGTCGCCGCGCTGAAGGCGGCCCTGTCGCCCGAGATCGAGGAGCCGGTGACGCGCATGCGCACTGTCGCCGTCGAAAGCGCCGTCACCGGCACCATCGGCGATGTTACCGGGCCCGCCTGGTTCGCCGCCTCGACCAAGCGGATCGACGCGCTGAAGACGGTGGAAGACCATATCGGCCGGGAAATTCATGCCCAGGCCGGGCGCCTCAGGGACGAGGCCACCCGCTCGCTGGTCCTGATGTCAACCGGGCTGGCGCTGCTGCTGGCGCTCACCGGCGTGATCATCGTGGCGGTGGTGCGGTCCATCGTCCGGCCGGTCTCCCAGCTGGCCGATGCCATGACCCGCCTGTCGGGCGGCGACCTCAACGTCCGTCTGGACGGTACCGAGTATGCCGACGAGATCGCCGAGATGGCGCGGGCCACCCAGGTGTTCCGCGAACACAGCGAGGCCCGCCAGCGCCTCGAGGCCGAGCGGGCCGAGGCGGAGCATCAGGCCGCCATCAACCGCCGCCAGATGCTGCATGATCTGGCCGACCATTTCGAGGCCACCGTCAAGGCCAAGGTGGCCGAAGTGGGGCGCTCGACCGCCGGCATCCGGGGGACCGCCCAGATCATGGCCAAGCGCTCGGAAACCAGCGGTGGCCGGTCCCTCGACGTGGCCGAGGCCTCCAAGCAGACCACGGAACGCGCCGACGTCGTCTCCGAGGCCACCCGGCAAATGACCATATCGGTCAACGAGATCGCCCAGCAGGTGGGACACGCCAGCCATATCGCGCGGCGTGCCGTCGACGACGTCAGCGAAACCACCCGCCAGATGAATGACCTGTCCCAGGCGGTTCAGTCCATCGGCGAGATCGTCAAGATGATCAGCGACATTGCCGCCCAGACCAATCTGCTGGCCTTGAACGCCACCATCGAGGCGGCGCGGGCCGGCGAGGCGGGCAAGGGCTTCGCCGTGGTGGCCAACGAGGTCAAGAACCTGGCCAACCAGACGGCCAGGGCTACCGACGACATCACCACCCAGGTGGCGGCCATCCAGGATTCCACCCGTGACATGACCGGCAGCATCGCCGGCGTGGTGGAAACCATCCGCTCCATCGATCAGGTCTCGTCGGCCATCGCCGGCGCGGTGCAGGAGCAGGAGGCGACCACCCGCGACATCTCGGGCAATATCGGACAGGTGGCGGTGGAGGCGGCCGCCGTATCGGGCAGCGTTGCCGAGATGTCCCGATCCTCGGCCATGGCCTGCGCCGGAACGGTGCGGGTCATCTGGAGCGCCAGGGCGCTTGCCGACGTGGTGTCCAGCCTGGAGACGGAAGTGGAACAGTTCTTGAGAACGGTTCGGGATTAGCCCTATCCTGTCTCGGGGTCTGGGGGCGGGAGGCAGCGTGGACTTCAGGTCGTTACGGATTCGGATTCTCACCCTTTTTCTTCTTTCGTTTCTTGCGGTCGGCGCAGTCATCGCCGTGGTGCTTGCCGGTTCGCTGCAGCGCGACGTCGAAAACCTTCTGGCGCGCCAGCAGATCGCCTTCGTCGGCGGATTGGCCGAGGAGCTGGATCAGAAGATCAAGCTGCAGATCGACGCCATGGAGCGGGTGGCGGGACTGGCGTTCGCCGCCGGTTGGAGCGATCCGGCTGCCCTGACCACCTTTCTCGACAACCGTACCGGCATCAGGGGATTTTTCGCCGGCGGACTGGTTCTTCTCGACCATCACGGCGTGGTGCGGGCCGAGTCCCCCGCCCTGGGGCGGTTGGGCAGCAACCTCGCCCGGCTGAAGGGCATCGATTCGGTGATCGAGAACGGCCGCTTCATGCTGAGCGAGCCCTATTTCGACCCCGCCCTCGGGCAACCGGCCGTCGCCATGGCCGTGGCCGTCAGAGATGGCCAGAAGATCGTCGGCGCGCTGGTGGGAACCGCCACCCTGACCCAGAGCAACTTCCTCGGCCGTCTGGTGGAGCAGCAAGTGGGCGCCACCGGCGGACTTTACATGGTGTCCCCGAAATCGGGGCTCATCGTCGTTTCCACCAACAAGGAACGCATATTCACGCCCCTGCCGCCGCGTGGCGTCAACCGAATGCTGGACCGCTATATTGACGGCTACGAGGGGGCTGGGGTCACCGTAAGCTCTGCCGGGACCGAGGAGCTGACCGCGGCGCGTCGGATCGGCTCGACCGGGTGGGTGCTGGTGGCGAGGCTCCCCACGACCGAGGCCTTCGAGCCGGTGGCGGACATCAAGAGCCGTCTGGTGGCGGCCCTGGCCGGGTTGGGGCTGGTGTCGCTCGGGCTGCTGTGGCTGGTGCTGCGCACCGCCCTGTCGCCGTTGCATCGCGCCACCGGCCGCATCCAGGCCATGGTCGACGGCAGCCTCCCTTTGGAAGCGCTGGAGGTGACCCGCATCGACGAGGTCGGTCGGATGATCGGCGCCTTCAACGCGCTGCAGGCCAAGGTGGCGGCCGCCGAAACGGCGCTCAGGGAGCGCGAGGCGCTTTACCACGCGCTGTTCCGCGGCTGCAGGGCGGTGGAGATGCTGATCGATCCCGCCGACGGGCGGATCATCGACGCCAACCGCGCCGCCGAGGCCTATTACGGCTGGTCCCACGAACAACTGGTCTCCATGCGCGTCTCGGAGATCAACACCCTGGACAAGGCGGCGGTCGCCGAGGAGATGCGCAAGGCCAAGGCCGAGCTTCGCGATCATTTCGACTTCCGTCATCGCCTGGCCTCGGGCGAGATACGCGACGTGGAGGTGTGGTCTGGCCCGGTCGAGGTGACCGGCCGCCATTTGCTCTATTCCATCGTCCATGACGTGACCGCCCGGCGGCAGGCCGAGCGTGAGGTCCGCTCGCTGCTGGCCTTTCGCCGCGCCGTGCTGGATGGGGCGGGGTCCTCCATCATCGCCACCAGCGTCGACGGGACCATCTTGCTGTTCAATCCCACCGCCGAGCGCTGGCTGGGCTATGGCGCCGACGAGATGATCGGCAAGACCTCGCCGGCCGTCTTCCATGATCCGGGCGAGGTCAGGCGCCGCGCCGCTCAGCTCGGCGAAGAGCTTGGCCGGCCGGTCGAGGCGGGGTTCGAATGCTTCGTCGCCAGGATCCTGGCCACCGGCAAGCCCGACAGCGGCGAATGGACCTATATCAGGAAGGATGGCGGCCGGTTCCGCGTCCTGCTGACCGTGACCGCGCTGTACGACGATTCCGGCGAACTCAGCGGTTTCCTGGGCGTGGCCCAGGACATCTCCGCCCGTTTGTCGATCGAGAAGGAACTGAAGCGCTCCAACGCCGAGCTGGAGCACTTCGCCTATGTGGCGTCCCACGACCTGCGCCAGCCGTTGCGCATGATCAGCTCCTACATCACCCTGCTGCAGCGCCGCCTGGGCGACGGTCTCGACCACGATTGCCGTGAATTCATCGGATTCGCGGTGGACGGGGCCAAGCGCATGGACCGCCTGATCACCGACCTGCTCGAATATTCGCGCATCGGGCGCAGCGGCCATGACGACGAGAACGTTGCCCTGGACGAAATCCTCGAATTGGCCGTGACCAGTCTGGGGGCGTTGATCCAGGAAAGCGGCGCCGAAGTCGTGGTGGCCAAGGGCTTGCCGGCGGTTCATGGCAACGCCGTCGAACTGGAGCGCCTGTTCCAGAACCTTATCGCCAACGCCATCAAGTTCAGGGCCGAGGATCGCCCGCCCCACGTGGACATCACCTGCGAGGCGGTTGGCGAGGAATGGGTCGTCTCGGTCCGCGACAACGGCATCGGCATCGATGAATCGGGGCAGGCGCGCCTGTTCCAGATCTTCCAGCGACTGGTCGGCCAGGAGCAGTATCCCGGAACCGGGATCGGCCTGGCCTCGTGCCGCAAGATCGCCGAACACCATGGCGGGCGGATCTGGGTGGAATCCGTGCCGGGGGAAGGCTCGGTTTTCCGGGTCGCCTTGCCGGTCGGCGGTCCGAATGTCACGGTGGCCTGACCCGTGTTGAGTTCATTATCCGATACAGGGTGACATGTTTGCTTGCAACAATTCGTCTTCAAGGCATGGTTGCAATCTGCCCGCGTCGGAGATAGGCTTACTCCTGAACGCCGCATCCCGTTAGGGCGGCGTTTTTTTGTGTCGCCATGAATGGTTGTGTGGGCGTCGGGTTTTGATTAATGCAGGAATGGGGCCGGCATATGCAGCAAAATCAGGTCGCACCTTTCGAGGTTCTGATCGTCGATGACGAGCCAGGCGATGTGGAGCTGATCCGCTCTGCCATCGTCGAGGGCCGCTTCATCTGTCGCACCCATGTCGCCCAGGACGGTGTCGAGGCCATGGCCTTCATGCGCAAGGAAGCGCCGGCCTACAGCGCGGCGGTGACGCCCGACCTGGTGCTGCTTGATCTCAACATGCCCCGCATGACCGGCCGCGAGGTTCTGGCCGCCATGCAGTCCACCGACCATCTGTCGCGCATTCCCGTGGTGGTTCTGACCACTTCGGACGTGGAGCGCGACGTGTTGCAGGCCTATGATCTGGGGGCGTCCGGCTTCGTCACCAAGCCGGTGGACATCGAACAGCTGTTCAGCGCCATCCACGGGATTCAGGATTACTGGTTCGGCGTGGTGCGCAAGCCCAGCCTCAACGGCGCCGCCTGACCGCTTCCTTCGGCGATTTCGATCCGCACAATCTGGTATAAGACCAGCCAAGGATGATTGGCTGGCGGACAGTGATGGCCGAGGACGACAAGGGAAAGGTTTTGCGGCCGGGCTGGACCACCGGGGCGTGCGCCACGGCGGCGGCCAAGGCCGCCTGCTCGGCCTTGCTGGGGGACGGCTTTCCCGATCCGGTGGAGATCGCGCTGCCCGGCGGCCAGAAGCCCGCTTTCCCCCTGGCCCTGGCCGAGACCGGCCCCGGCTGGGCGCGGGCCGGAGTGGTCAAGGATGCCGGCGACGATCCCGACGTCACCCATGGGGCCATGATCATCGCCACCTTGCGGCATGGGCGGGCCGGCACGGGATTGGTGTTCCGGGCCGGGCCGGGGGTGGGGATTGTCACCAAACCGGGCCTGCCCCTGGAGGTGGGAGAGCCGGCCATCAACCCGGTGCCCCGCCGGCTGATGGGCGAGGCGCTGGCCGCCCTGGCCGACAGCCACGGCGTGGCCTGCGATTTCGAGGTGGAGATCGCGGTTCCCGGCGGCGAGGATCTGGCGCTACGCACCTGGAATCCCCGCCTGGGCATCCTGGGCGGCATCTCCATCCTGGGGACCACCGGCGTGGTGGTTCCCTATTCCTGTTCCGCCTGGATACACTCCATCCAGCGCGGCATCGACGTGGCGCGGGCCTGCGGCGTCACCCACGTGGCGGGCTGCGTCGGCTCCACTTCGGAAAAGGCGGTGCGCCGGGCGCGCGGCCTGGGCGAGGAGGCGATCATCGACATGGGCGATTTCGCCGGCGGTATGCTGAAATACCTGCGCCGCCATCCCATGCCCCGCGTCACCATCGCCGGCGGCTTCGCCAAGATGTGCAAGCTGGCCAAGGGGGAGATGGACCTGCATTCCAGCCGCTCGCAGGTGGACATGGACTGGCTGGCCGGGCAGTTGAGGCAATTGGGGGCGGACGAGGCGCTGGCCGCCGCCGCCGCCCGCGCCAATACCGCGCTGCAGGTTCTGGAACTGGCGGGCGCCCTGCCGCTCGGCCAGTCCATCGCCCGGCAGGCCGAAGCGGCGGCGCGGGCGGTGCTCGACAATGGAGAGGTCGGCCTGGACGTGCTGGTGGTGGACCGCCAGGGCAAGGTGATCGGCGACAGTAGCCGCTCAGGCAAGGAGTAGCGTTTCGACCCAGCGGGCGGCCTCTTCGGCCGATCCGACGCTCAGGCCTTCGGGGCGGGGGGGGCGGCGGCGCATGATCACCGGCAGGTTCAATTGGGCGGCGGCGGCCAGCTTGGCGTGGGCGGCGGTTCCGCCGCTGTTGCGGCAGACGATGGCGCCGATGTCGTGGGCCAGCAGCAAATCCCGCTCGCCTTCCGGGGTGAAAGGACCGCGATCGGCGACCAGGGCGAAGCGGGCCGGCGCCGGATTGGGCGCGGCCTCCTCGGCGAAGCGCAGCAGGAACCACCGATCGTCCAGCCCGGCGAAGGCGTCCAGTTCCTGACGCCCCACCGCCAGGAAGACCCGCCTGGACATGCGGCGCAGGATCGGGATCGCCTCGTCCCAGCTTTCCACCTCGGTCCAGCGATCCTTGGGCCCCGCCACCCAGGCGGGGCGTTGCAGGCGCAGCAGCGGCAGGCCCAGGCCGGCGCAGGCGCGGGCGGCGTTCCAGCCCATGCGGTCGGCGAAGGGATGGGTGGCGTCGACCACCATGGTGACGGCTTCGCGGCGCAGATAATCGGCCAGTCCGCTTTCGCCGCCAAAGCCGCCGACGCGGCATTCTCCAGGGGGGAGGCGTGGTGTGGCGGTGCGCCCGGCCAGCGAGGAGACGACCCGCAATCCCCGGGTCCCGGCCAGGACGCGGGCCAGGTCGGCCGCCTCGGCGGTGCCGCCCAGGATCAGCAGGCTGGCCGTCATCGGCCGTCGGCCAGGGGGTCGGGACGCCGGGCGCGCGGCGACAGGGCGATGCCGGCGGCCATCAGCTTGGTCGCCAAAATCTCCACGTCGAAGGGCTTCATGATGTATTCGTCCGCCCCTTCGGCCAGGGCCTGGGAGATGTGCTCCAGGTCGCTCTCGATGGTACACAGCACCACCTTCGGCGTCTTTCCCGCCGGCATGGCCCGTAGGGCCTTGAGGAAGGTGAAGCCGTCCATCACCGGCATGTTCCAGTCCACCAGGACAAGGTCCGGCATCCGGGCGGTGCAGTTGCTCAGGGCCTCTTCGCCGTTCTCTGCTTCGCTCACCGTCAGGCCGAGCTGGGTCAGCATGCTGCAATGGATGGTGCGGATCAGCTTGGAATCGTCGATGACCAGGCAGTGGCTCATGATGGGGGCGGTCTCGATCAATGGGAATTATCGCTATATGGGGGGCGCAGGCGGCGGATCTTAGATCCGGCTACAGGTCGAAGTGCCGGGTCAGTTCCGCCTTGGTCTCGTCCCATTGCCGGCGCAGGCGGCCGATCATCCGCGAGACCTCCTCGGCGTTCCCGTCCTGCAGGGCCTTGCCGATAGCGACGGCCAGATTCTCCAGCCAGGGGGTACCCGAATAGGCGGCCAGCCCCTTCAATTCGTGGAGGGCCGCACCGACAAGCCTGGGATCGCCGTCGGCGGCTTCCAGCCGGGAGCAGACCTCCTCGCCGCTGTCCATGAAGGTCCGGGCCAGGATGGCGGCATTCTCGGTTCCCAGCTGCTCGGCCATGCGGGCCAGCGAGTAGCCGCCTTCGCCACGGCCTTTGCCGGACGCGGGCGACTGGCGGATCAGCACCTCGGCGATGGTCGAGCGCAGCAGCTGCGGATCGATGGGCTTGGCCACATGGGCGTCCATGCCGGCCGCCCGGCAGCGGGCGACATCCTCGATCATGGCGTTGGCGGTCAGCGCGATGATGGGCATGTCGGCCACCGGTCCGGGCATGGCGCGGATGCGCCGGGTCGCTTCGGGACCGTCCATTTCGGGCATCTGCATGTCCATCAGGATCAGGTCGAAATTCTCCTGGCGCAGTTTGTCGAGGGCCTCCAGGCCATTGCAGGCCACGGTGACATGGTGTCCCTCGCGGCTGAGCAGGCCGGCGGCCACCTTCTGGTTGAAGGCGTTGTCCTCGGCCAGCAGGATCGAAAGCGGGCGAAGGGCCGGGGCGTCGTGTCGCACCGTTTCGGCGGTCGGAGCGGCGGCCGGGGGATAGTCGAGGTGGACCCAGAAGCGGCTGCCCAGGCCCTTGGCGCTGTCGACGCCGATCGTTCCGCCCTGGGCCTCGACCAGCTTCTTGCAGATGGCCAGCCCCAGGCCCGAGCCGCCGAACCGCCGGCTGATGGAGGCGTCGGCCTGATGGAAGGGCTGGAACAGCGAGGCAGCCTGGTCGGCATCCAGCCCGATTCCGGTGTCGATCACCGAGAATTCGTAGCCGTTTGCTTCGGCCACGCGGGCGAGGCGGAGCACGATGCCGCCCTGGGCGGTGAACTTGACGGCATTGCCGATCAGGTTGATCAGCACCTGGCGCAGGCGGGCGCCATCGCCGCTCACCCAGCCGGGCAGGGGCGAGGGGGCGTCCAGGGACAGGCTGAGACCCTTTTCCGAGGCGCGGCCGTGCAGCAGCGACACGACGCCCTGGACGGTGGCGCCCAGGTTGAAGGGCGCGTTCTCGAACTGGACGCCATCGGCCTCCAGGCGCGAGAAATCCAGGATGTCGTTGATGATGCCCAGCAGGGCGGCGCCGGAATCATGCACCACCGCCAGCTTCTCGCGGTCCTCGGCGGCCAGGGGACGGTCCATCAGCAGATGGACCATGCCCAGGATGCTGTTCATGGGCGTGCGGATCTCGTGGCTCATCACCGCCAGGAACTCGCTCTTGGCGCGTTCGGCGTCGCGGGCCTGGGTGACCGCCTTCTCCAGATCGCGGTTCTTCAGGGCCAGTTCGGCATGGGCCTCGGCCAGGGCGTTCTGAAAGCCCTTGAGAGCGCTGATGTCCACCGCGATGGAATGCTTGGCCCGGCGGCCGTCGAACCAGGTGAGCATGCTTTCCCGCAGCTGGTACCAACGGTCGTCGCGGTCGTTGAAATGCTCGAATTCCAGCGAGGTCTCGACACCCTGGGCCATCATCTCCGGCATCTTGCAGAAGCGGCAGGGATGGGTTTGCTGGTAGATGGCCTCGTAGCACTTGCGCCCCTGCACCACGCCCACCTTCTGGCGCATGGCGCGGTTGGTGCAGATGATGTCATGGGTTGCCGCGTCGGCCACGTAGACCGGAAACGGAATGACGTCGAAGATCACTTCCCAGTAGCCGGGATCGCCGGGATTGAGGCCTGGGAAGGGGGATGTCATGCCTGTGGCCGTCCCGGATCAGGTGGAGCGGGCCATGACCTTGTCGATCATGTCCGAGAGCTTCTCGGTGCGAACGGGTTTGAGCACGTAGCCCTTCGCCCCGGCGTCCAGCGAATCGATGACCATCCGCTCCTGGCCGTGCGAGGTGACCATGATGATGCGGGCGGCGGGAAACTCGCCGATGATCCTGGCGGTGGCCTCGACCCCGTTCATGTCGGGCATGGTGATGTCCATGGTGACCAGATCGGGATTGCTTGCGCGATAGGCGTCCACGGCCTTGGCGCCGGTTCCCGCGGTTCCCACCACCTGATGGCCCATTCCTTCAAGCATCAGGGTCAGCTTTTTAACCGCGATAAGAGAATCGTCGACGATGAGGACTTTAAGCGCTGACATCGGTTCGGCCCTAGGATTGATAGTTCAGGTGATCATCAAACAGGTCGCGCGGACCGACAAAACTTACGCTGACGATACCTCTTTCGGTACGTATCCGCATGTTGGCGAATACTGCGTTTTTTGGTCGATGAATGCAACGCGCATCCTCGATGATCACCGGTGGAGAAAGCGCGATACTCTCCTCGATGTTCTGAAAGTCGATGGTACAGAGACCAAGGATGGTATTGACGATTTCCCCCGCCGTTTCCCGCCGGTACAGATCCTCCTCGCCGGGCGGCACTTCGATGTCGGCGGTGACCCGGGTGTACAGGGCCTCGACCAGCGAGTTCTCGAAGCTGAAGGCGATCAGCAGGCTGATGGGGCCGCCCAGTCCGGCGATCACCGTCATGTCGTGCAGGTGAAGCTTGGTGACGTCGCAATCAAAGGTTTCCGCCCCATCGACGGCGATCACCGCCTCGGCGGCCAGCACCTCCCTGGTCTGCCCTAGGATCGACGCCATGACGCGGGGGATGATGGTTTTGTTGAAGGTCATTCCTTGCCAATCCTTGAATAGATCCGCGTGACGGGCGGGCGGCGATATTGCCATGAATTTGCAACCCGCGCGATCCCTTCCCGGCGCGGGTGATCAGGCCGTTTCGACGGGCAGCGTGATGGTGAAGGCCGAGCCTCCGGATGAGCCGGGTTCGACCCGGATCTGGCCGCCGTGGCTTTCGGCGATCCGCTTGACGATGTAGAGGCCGAGGCCGGCGCCCCGCGTCCCGGTGGCCGAGGGGGAGCGGTAGAACTTCTCGAAGATCCGTTCGGCCTCGTCGGCGGGAATGCCGGGGCCGTTGTCGGTGACGATGATGCGGGCCTCGGCCGGGTCGCATTCCAGGACGACCTGGACGGGGCCGCTGCCCGGTGGTGAATATTTGAGGGCGTTGTCCACCAGATTGGACACCGCGACCCGCAGCAGGGCCTGGTCGGCGGCGACCGTAACGGGGGCGCCGATGGTCAGGCGAAGGCGTTCCGGCCCGCCCAGTTCGGCCTTTTCCCGCAAGATGTCCTCGAGCAGCGGGGCCAGGGCCAGCGGCCTCGGCTGCAAGGCCGCGACGGCCGAGGTGAAGCGTTCGTCGGCAAGGCAGACGTCGATCAGGCCGGACATGCGGTGGACGGCGCGGTCGATCTTGGCGATCTCCTCCTTGGGCTCGGGCTTGTCGTCGGCATAAAGCTCGAGCACCTGCGCCGCTCCGCCGATGATGGACAGGGGCATGCGGAATTCGTGGGAGACCATGGCGAGGAAATTGCGCTGGTTGAGGGTGACCTCCTGCTCGGACAAAAGGGCGCCGTTCAGCCGGCGGTTCTTCAGGGCCAGTTCGGCGTGGGCCTCGGCCAGGGCGTTCTGAACCTCCTTCAGCGCGCTGATGTCCACGGCGATGGAATACTTGGCGCGGCGTCCGTCGAACCACGCCACCATGGTCTCGCGCAGCTGGTACCAGCGGTCGTCGATGTCGTTGAAAAGCTCGAATTCCAGGTAATTGGTGCCGCAGGCCGCGATCCCCTCCAGCTCCTGCATCCGGCAGAAGGTGCAGGGCTCGGGCTGCTGGTAGATGGCGGCATGGCACTTGTCGCCGGGCTTGACGGCGACCCGCTGCATCATGGCGCGATTGGCGCAGATGATGTCGTAGGTCTTGCTGTCGGCCACATAGACCGGGAAAGGGATGACGTCGAAGATGACTTCCCAATAACCGGGATCGCCAGGATTGCCACCGGGAAAAGCTGCCGACATCGATTTCTCGTCTGCGCCGGTCTAGGGCGCGCGCTCCATGATCTTGGCGATCATATCGGAGAGTTTCTCGATTCGCACTGGCTTTAGCACATAACCTTTGGCCCCGGCGTCCAGCGAATCGATCACCATGCGCTCCTGGCCGTGCGAGGTGACCATCATGATGCGGGCGGCGGGGAATTCGGCGACGATCCGGGCGGTGGCCGTCATGCCGTCCATGTCCGGCAGGGAAATGTCCATGGTCATCAGGTCGGGCTGATGCCGGCGATAGGCCTCGATGGCGTCGAGGCCGTTCGACACGGTGGCGACCACCTGATGACCCAATCCCTCCATCAGCACGGTCAGCTTTTTGACTGTGATGATCGAGTCGTCAACGATAATAACTTTTAGTGGAGTCGTATGCAAAATTGTAATCTATTCGTATTTGATGGGTGGAGTTCCTTACAATGCCAAAATATTGTTGAATGAATGTGTAAGATGCAATTGGAATTTCTTGCTATTTCATGTCGGTGTATTTCTGATTGAGAATGCGTCGATCGGTGGATGTCCCTGGTTGGGCTAAAAAGAGAGGCCGGGTGTTGCCACCCGGCCTTGAAGTCTGGCTCGTGAAGGGAGACTCGAGCGATTCCGGCAGAGGAGACTGGTCCACGGAATCGGAAAGCCGTCGAGAGCCGCCGACGGCTATAGGATCGCTTCATCCACCCCCATGACGGTGGCGGAACCGCCGATGACGGCGTGTTCCAGGGCGCTGGCGTGGGGCAGGGTGTGCTCGGCGTAGAAATGGGCGGTGGCCAGCTTGGCGGCATAGAAGCCGTCATGGTCGCGCCCGGCATCCATGGCCGCCTTGGCGACCTTGGCGGCCAGCGCCACCTGCTGTCCGCCCACCACGATGCCCATCAGTTCCAGGGTGGGGACGGCGGCGGCGGCGGCGAGGCGCGGGTCCGCGCAGCCCTGGCCCACCAGCCAGTCCACCACCCGGGCGGCGGCGGCGGCCGCCTCGGACAGGCGCGAGCCCGTGGCGGAAAGGGCGGGCAGCGGGCTGGCCGACAATTCGGCGGCGAGGGAGGCGATCTCGGCCAGCATGGTATGGGCGAAGGCGCCCTTGTCGCGCAGGATCTTGCGGCCGATCAGGTCGTTGGCCTGGATGGCGGTGGTGCCTTCGTAGATGGTGGTGATGCGGGCGTCGCGCAGGTGCTGGGCGGCGCCGGTCTCCTCGATATAGCCCATGCCGCCGTGGACCTGCACGCCCAGCGAGGCGATGTGCTGGCCCAACTCGGTACACCAGCCCTTGGCGATGGGGGTGAGGAATTCCAGGCGCTGGCTGGCCTCGTAGCGGGCGTTGGGCTCGGGGTGGTGGTGGGCGATGTCGGCCTGGGCGGCGGCCGTGTAGTGGATGCCGCGCATGGCCTCGATTCCGCTCTTCATGGTCATCAGCAGGCGACGGACGTCGGGGTGGTGGACGATGCCGGCCGGGCCCAAACCGGTCCAGCCCGCCGGCTTGCCCTGCACCCGGTCGCGGGCGTAGGAGCGGGCCTGCTGGTAGGCGCGCTCGGCGATGGCCAGGCCCTGCAGGCCCACCGCCAGACGGGCGTGGTTCATCATGACGAACATGTATTCCAGGCCGCGATGGGGCTGGCCCACCAGTTCGCCCAGGGCGCCCTCGTGGTCGCCGAAGCTCATGACGGCGGTGGGGCTGCCGTGGATGCCCAGCTTGTGCTCCAGCGACACGCATTTGAGGTCGTTGCGCGAGCCGTCGGCCAGGATCTTGGGCACCACGAACAGCGAGATGCCCTTGACGCCGGCGGGCGCGTCGGGCAGCCGGGCCAGGACCAGATGGACGATGTTGTCCGTCATGTCGTGGTCGCCATAGGTGATGAAGATCTTCTGGCCGCTGATGCGGTACTTGGTCCCGTCGGGCACCGCCTTGGTGCGGATGGCGGCGAGATCGGAGCCCGCCTGGGGCTCGGTCAGGTTCATGGTGCCGGTCCATTCGCCGGTCACCATCTTGGGCAGGTAATAGGCCTTCTGCGCGTCCGAGCCGTAGAGGGACAGCGCGTTGACGGCGCCCTGGGTCAGCATGGGGTTCAGGGTGAACGCCATGTTGGCCGCCTGCCACATCTCGTGGACGGCGTGGTTGAACAGGTTGGGCAGGCCCATGCCGCCGAAATCGGGCGAGAAGGGCAGGCCGTTCCAGCCGCCATCGACGATGGTGGTCCAGGCCTCCTTCCAGCCCGGCGAGGTGCGCACCACGCCGTTTTCTTGGGCGGCGCCGTCCTGGTCGCCCACCCGGTTCAGGGGCGACAGCACGCCCTCGGCGATATGGCCGGCCTCGGTCAGGATGGAATCGGCGGTCTCGGCGGTGGCGTCCTCGAAGCCGGGCAGGGCGGTGATGGGCTCCAGGCCCACCACCTCTTCCATGGTGAAGCGGATATCCCTGAGCGGCGGAATGTAGGTGGACATGGATCAGCCTCCCAGGGCGTTGGACAGTTCAGGCAGGACCTTGAAGAGGTCGGCGACCAGGCCGTAATCGGCGACCTGGAAGATGGGGGCCTCTTCGTCCTTGTTGATGGCGACGATGACCTTGGAATCCTTCATGCCGGCCAGGTGCTGGATGGCGCCCGAGATGCCGACGGCGATGTAGAGGTCGGGGGCGACGATCTTGCCGGTCTGGCCCACCTGGAAGTCGTTGGGGACAAACCCGGCGTCCACGGCGGCGCGGCTGGCACCGACCGCGGCGCCCAAGCGGTCGGCCACGGCTTCCAGCAGGTGGAAGTTGTCGCCCGACTGCATGCCGCGACCGCCCGAGATGATGATGCGGGCCGCAGTCAGCTCGGGCCGCTCGGACTTGGACAGCTGGCTGCCCACATAGGCGGACAGGGCCGGATCGGCGGCGGCGGCGACCGCCTCGACGGATGCGGAGCCGCCCTCGGCCTTGGCGGCCTCGAAGCCGGTGCCGCGCACGGTGATCACCTTGACGGCATCCTTGGACTGCACGGTGGCCAGCGCGTTGCCGGCATAGATGGGACGCACGAAGGTGTCGGCCGACACCACCCCGGTGATCTCGGAGATCTGGGCCACGTCGAGCAGCGCCGCGACGCGGGGCGCCACGTTCTTGCCGCCCGTGGTGGCGGGGGCCAGAATGTGGCTGTAACCGCCGGCGAGGCTCACCACCAGGGCGGCCAGGGGCTCGGCCAGGGCGTTGGCGTAAAGCGGCGCGTCGGCGGCCAGCACCTTGGCGATTCCGGCGATCTTGGACGCGGCCTCGGCCACGGCGCCGATGCCCGACCCGGCCACCAGCACATGGATGTCGCCGCCGATCTTCGACGCGGCGGAGACGGTGTTCAGCGTGGCGGCCTTGAGAGCGCCGCCCTCGTGCTCGGCAATGACGAGAACGGTCATGATCAGATCACCTTGGCTTCGTTCTTGAGCTTGTCCACCAGGGCGGCCACGTCGGCCACCTTGATGCCGGCGGAGCGCTTGGGCGGCTCGGCCACCGAAAGGGTCACCAGCCGGGGCGCCACGTCGACGCCCAGGTCGGCCGGGGAAACCGTGTCGATGGGCTTCTTCTTGGCCTTCATGATGTTGGGCAGCGAAGCGTAGCGCGGCTCGTTGAGGCGCAGGTCGGTGGTCACCACCGCCGGCAGCTTCAGGCTCACCGTCTCCAGGCCGCCGTCGATCTCGCGGGTCACCGTGATGGACTCGCCCACGATCTCCACCTTGCTGGCGAAGGTACCCTGGGGACGGCCCAAGAGCGCGGCCAGCATCTGGCCCACCTGATTGCTGTCGTCGTCGATGGCCTGCTTGCCCAGGATGATCAGGCCGGGGGCCTCCTTGTCCACCAGGGCCTTCAGGACCTTGGCGACGCCCAGGGGCTGAACCTCGTCATCGGTCTGGACCAGGATGCCCCGGTCGGCGCCCATGGCCAGCGCGGTGCGCAGCGTCTCCGACGCCGCCGCCGGGCCGACGGACACCACCACCACCTCGGTCGCCTTGCCGGCTTCCTTGAGGCGCACGGCTTCCTCGACCGCGATCTCGTCGAACGGATTCATGGAGAACTTGACGTTCTGGGTCTCGACACCCGAACCATCCGACTTCACCCGGATCTTCACGTTGTAGTCGATCACCCGCTTGATCGCGACGAGTACCTTGGTCATCACAGCTCCTTGGCCTTCTGGCGCAGCATGAACTTCTGGACCTTGCCGGTCGAGGTTTTGGGCAGGCCGCCGAACACGATGGTCTTGGGCACCTTGAAGTGGGCCATGCGCTCGCGGCAGAAGGTGATGATATCGGCTTCCGACGCTTCCGCGCCATCCTTCAGAGCGATGAAGGCGCAGGGCGTCTCGCCCCACTTCTCGTCGGGACGCGCCACCACGGCGGCTTCGAGAATGGCGGGGTGGGCGTAGAGGATGTCCTCCACCTCGATGGACGAGATGTTCTCGCCGCCTGAGATGATGATGTCCTTGGAGCGGTCCTTGATCTCGATATAGCCGTCGGGGTGGCAGACCGCCAGGTCGCCGGTGTGGAACCAGCCGCCGGCGAAGGCCTCGTCGGTGGCCTTCTCGTTCTTGAGGTAGCCCTTCATGACGTTGTTGCCGCGCATGAAGATCTCGCCCACCGTCTTGCCGTCCTTAGGGCAGGGTTCCAGCGAGATGGGATCGGCGACCATCAGGCCTTCCAGCATGGGGCCGCGCACGCCCTGGCGGGCCTTGATCTGGGCCTTCTCCTCGATGGAAAGGCCGTTCCACTTGTCGTGCCAGACGCATTGGACGGTGGGGCCGTAGCACTCGGTCAGCCCATAGACATGGGTCACTTCCCAGCCCATGCGCTCCATGCCGGCGATGACGGGGGCGGGCGGGGCGGCGCCGGCGGTCATCACCTTGACCGGATGGCTGATGTCCTCCTTGAGCGTCGAGGGCGCGTTGTTGATCATGTTGAGCACGATGGGGGCGCCGCAGAAATTGGTCACCTTCTCGTCGCGGATGGCCGCCATGATGGCATCGACGCGCACATGGCGCAGGCAGACCGAGGTGCCGGCCACGACGGCCATGGTCCAGGGGAAGCACCAGCCGTTGCAGTGGAACATGGGCAGCGTCCACAGATAGACCGTGCCGTCGCCCATCTGCCAGGACAGCGCGTTGGACACCGCGTTCAGGTGGGCGCCGCGATGGTGGTAGACCACGCCCTTGGGATTGCCGGTGGTGCCCGAAGTGTAGTTCAGAGCGATGGCCTGCCACTCGTCGGTGGGCATGGTCCAGGGGGCTTCTTCCGCCGCCTCGGCCAGCAGCGCCTCGTAATCCTTCTCGCCCAAGAGCTCGCCGCCCTTGAACTGGGGATCGTCGATGTCGATCACCGGGATGGTGCGGCCCAAGCCGGCCAGGGCCTTCTTCACCACCGGCGAGAATTCGCGGTCGGTGATCAGGATCTTGGCCTCGGCATGGTTGAGGATGAAGGTGATGGCGTCGGCGTCGAGCCGGGTGTTGATGGCGTTCAAGACCGCGCCGGTCAGCGGCACGCCGAAATGGGCCTCGAAGGTCTCGGGCGTGTTGGCGCCCATCAGGGCCACGGTGTCGCCCCGGCCGATGCCGCGCTGGATCAGCGCGGCGGCCAGCTTGCGGCAGCGGGAATAGGTCTCGGCCCAGGTGCGGCGCACGGGGCCGTGGATGACGGCCAGACGGTCGGGCCACACGGCGGCCGAGCGCTCGAGGAAGGTGAGCGGCGTCAGCGCGACGAAATTGGCGGCATTCCTGTCGAGACCCAGTTCATACGGATTGACGGACATCTTTAGGACACTCCCTTCCAATATTTTGCCAAGGGTTCTAGCGCTCCGTCATTGCCCAAGTGTCTCCGGATTATAACGAATTGTTTCCGCTGGACGGGCGGGGCGCCGTGGTGCAATCAGAAAGTCCGACACGGGCGATAAGGAGAGGGCCATGGGAATGTTGCGCTTTGGATCCATGCTGGCCGGATGCGTCCTGCTGCTGGCGCTTCCCTCCCAGGCCGCCGACATCAAGGCGCGGGTCAAGGAACTGGTCACCGAGCGCTGTTCGCTCTGCCACGGCGTGGACGGCGAGGCGGCGACCTCGGTCTATCCCCGCCTGGCCGCCCAGAACGAGACCTATCTGGTCAAGCAGCTGAAGGATTTCCGCGACGGGCGGCGCAAGGGCACCATGAACGAGATGGCCAAGGACCTGACCGACGAGGAGGCCGCCGGGCTGGCCGCCTATTTCAGCGGCAAGAAGGCCCTGTCCAAGCGTCCCCTGGACGGCGACTTCGCCGCCGTCGGCAAGTACATCTTCCACAACGGCAACAAGTATTCCGGCATCGCGCCCTGCGCCTCGTGCCACGGCGCGTCCGGGCACGGGACCGAGCAATTGCCCCGTCTGGCCGGGCAGCATCCTTCTTACGTGGAAGGCCAGCTGATGGAGTTCGTGTCGGGCTCGCGCACCAACGACAAGTCGATCATGCACGCCGTGGCCACCAAGCTGACCACGCTGGAGATGAAGGCGGTGGCGAGCTATATCGGCGGGCTGGAGTAGGGGGGATATGGCAGGGCTCTGCCCTGCACCCGCCAGGGACTTAGTCCCTGGACCCCGCTCCATTTAACCCAATGGGATCAAAGGGCCTTGGGCCCTTTGCGGGTGTGGGCGGAGCCCACGGGGAACCTGTCTTATTCCCACCGCACGTCGGCGGCGAACAGGTAGCCGGCGCCATAGACCGTCTTGATCAGGCGGGGCGATTTGGGGTCGGATTCGATCTTCTTCCTGATGCGCGAGACGCGCACGTCGATGGCGCGGTCGAAGGCGATGTCGTCCTTTTCCGGCTCGGCGCCCTGCAACTGCTCGCGCGACAGCACCCGCTTGGGGGCCTTCAGCAGGGCGGTCAGCAGATGGGCCTCGGCGGCGGTCAGCGTTTCGTGGCGTCCGTCGGCGTGGGTCAGGCTGAGATCGCCCGATTCGAAGACCCACTCGCCGAACGCCGCCCGCGTGGTCACCGGTCCGCTGCTGGCCGCCAGTTGCTCGCGGCGGCGGATGACGGAATTGACCCGGGCCACCAGTTCGCGCGGCTCGAACGGCTTGACGATGTAGTCGTCGGCGCCCAGCTCCAGGCCCAGCACCCGGTCGGACACGCCGCCGCGTCCCGTCAGGATGATCACCCCGAAGCGCACGTCCTCCCACAATTCACGCACCAAGGTCAGGCCGTCCATGTCGGGCAGGCCGAGATCGACGATGCACAGATCGGGGGGGTCGCGCCGGATGGCCTGGCGGGCCAGCGCACCGCTGGCCAGCGGCGTCACGTGATAGCCGTAGCCTTCCAGCACCTGACGCAACAGGGCGCGGATGTCCGGCTCGTCGTCGATGACATAGATGCGCTTCTTGTTGCCGCCCACTCCCAGGCCCCTATGCCGCGTCCGACGGCTCCGTCGTCCGGGCGACGGCGGCGGCCAGGTCGGACAACTCCCATGGCTTTCGCAATATGACCAGATCATCGGCCTCGGGGCTAGTGTCGAAGGAGAAGCCGCTGATCAAAATTACCGGGAGCGTCGGGCGCTCGCCCTTGATGCGTGACGCCAGTTCGATGCCGCTCATGCCGGGCATGACGATGTCCGAGACCACCAGGGACAGGCCTTCGATCTGGCCCACCAGTTCGGCGGCCTCGTCGCCGCTTTCCGCCTCGACCACCGAGAAACCCAGATCCACCAACTGGCCGCGCAGCACGGCGCGCACATCCGAATCGTCCTCGGCGATCAGGGCCAGCTGGCCCTGCCAGCGCGATTGCGACGGCTGCGGGTCGTCCATCTCGCTTTCCACCGCCACGGGTGCTGCGCGGGGCAGCAGGATGGTGACGGTGGAGCCCAGCCCGAGGCGGCTGTCGAGCGTGATGTAGCCCCGGGACTGCTTGACGAAGCCGTAGACCATGGACAGGCCCAGGCCCGAGCCCAGGCGCTTGGTGGTATAGAACGGCTCGAACGCCCGGCTCATGGCCTCGGGCGCGAAGCCGGTTCCGTTGTCCGAGACGCGGATTTCCAGGTAGTCGTCGGGCTCCACCCGCTCGTCGAAGGTCAGCGGGTCGCTGACGGCCCGCAGGCGTACGTCCATTTCCAGGCGGCCGCCGTCGGGCATGGCGTCACGGGCGTTGAGCGCCAGATTGATCAGGGCGTTCTCCAGCTGGTTGGCATCAGCGATGGCCCAGCATTCGCCGCCCTCGTCGGGAATCGTGATGGTGATGGAGGACGGCAGCGAGCGCGACAGCAGCACCGAGACCTCGCGCACCAGGGCCGAGACGTCCACCGGCTGGGGTTTCAGGGGTTGCTGGCGCGAGAAGGCCAGCAGGCGGGACGTGATGTCGGCGCCCCGCCGGCTGGCGCGCACCGCCGGCTCGAGATAGGAGTCCAGGCCGTCCACCTCGCCGTAGCGGTCCCGCGCCGCCGCCAGATTGCCCAGGATCACCGACAGCAGGTTGTTGAAGTCGTGGGCCAGTCCGCCGGACAGCTGGCCCACCGCCTTCATGCGCTGGGCCTCCATCAGCCGGGCCTCGGTCTCCTTTTCCGCCGAGACGTCCAGCGCCAGCACGAACATGGCGGCCACCGTGCCGTTGGCGGCCAGCTGGGGAATCAGGGTGTTCCTGGTGGTGACCACATGGCCGTCGGGATGGGGGAAGGAATAGGTGAAGGTCACCTCCTCGCCCGCCCAGGTGCGCTGCATGTGGGGCTGGATGGAATTGTGGGCGAAGCGGCCGATGGCCGATTTCAAGTCGCGGCCGATCAGGTCGGCGGCGTCCTGGCGCACCAGCTCGGCCCAGCCCCGGTTGACGAAGCGGATGATCTCGTCACGGCCCAGATAGGCGATGGCCGCCGGAATGGCGTCGAGGATCAGCTTACGGCGGGTCTCGGCCTCCTCCAGTTCATTGGTGCGCTCCTGCACGCGGGTGTCCAGCGTCGAGATGTCGTCCTTGACCCGGCGCACCATGGCGTCCAGCGCCTCGGCCAGCAGGCCGATCTCGTCGTCGCGGCGGATGCCGCTCTGGGCGTCCAGGTTGCCGGCCTGCACCTGCTCGGCGGTCTCGGCCAGACGGTTCAAGGGCCGGGTCAGCCAGTCCACCGCCAAATAACCCATCGCGCCGGCCACCACCATCAGGGCCAGCGCGATGGTCACCAGCCGGTTGCCCAGCACCTCGGAGGAGCGCTTCAGCTCGTCCACATAGACCGAAGAGGCGATGTACCAGTCGAAGCCCTTGAAATGCCGGACCCAGGAAATCTTCTCGTAGGCGTAATTGCCGGGGTCGGACGGCTTGTCCCACAGATAGGAGAGCGGGCGGTCGCTGTCGGCGGCCTCCATCAGCTCCTCGCTGATGGGCCGGCCGGTGGCGGGGTCGGCGCGGGTGCCGAAATCCTGGCCCTCGATGTTGGGGTTGGGGTGGATGATCATCTTCTTGGCGGCGTCGAAGATGTAGACGTAGCCGGTGCGCGCGATGCGGATGTTTCTGAGTGCCTGGCGTAAATCCTCGATGGCCTCTTCCTTGCGGCGTTCCACCTCGCGGTCGATGTCGGCGAGATAGGCCCCGGTGCCGATCACCAGGCCGCGATGGGGCAGGTCGATGAAATAGGACAGCTTCTCGCTGGGCCTGGTGTCGCCCAGGCGCTGCCAGGGATAGGTATGGAAGCCCTCTCCCTTTTCCCTGGCGGTGGAGATGATGGTGGGCAGGATGGCGCGGCCGTCCGGGCCCTGCAGCCGTGAAGCGTCGCGGCCCTGGAATTCCGGGTCGGGGTGGGAGCGGATCACCGAATTGTAGTCGGTCACCCAGATGTAGTCGTTGTTGCCCCATTTGAAAGCCCGAAGGCCGTCGAAGGCCTGGCGCTTGGCCTCGGCCTCGCTGATCTCGCCCCGGTCGGCGCGGGCCAGCACATGGTCCAGGTAGGAGGCGGCCAGCGACACCACGTTCTTCAACTGGGTCTTGTAGGACTCCACCGTCATGGCGCGGCGGTCTTCCAGGCTGCCGTCGATCTTGCCGGCCATGGCGAAGACGTTGTCGAGGATGGTGCGGCTGGCGTTCAGCTCGATCTCGTAGGCCTTTTCCTCGATGAGCGGGACGGAAAAGACGTAGATCGCCGCCGCGAACAGGGCCACGGCGGCGAGGATGGCCGAGAACAGCCGGAAGAACAGGCGCGAGCGGATCATTCTCCGATCATTTCAAACCCGGAGCCCGGGCTCAACCGCGCTGATGTCCCCGCATGGCTGCGTCCCGGCAACAATTGGCAACAATTGGGGAAAAATTCGGACACGCTCCTTTGATAGGTGAGGTGGCCAAAGAAATCCTCCGGAGGGGACATGTCCAACTCATCCATCTACGAACGGGTTCGCCAGAATCCGAAATTCCACGAACTGGTCCGCAAGCGCTCGCGTCTGGCGGTCGCGCTGTCGGTGATCGTTCTGGGGTCCTATTACACCTTCATGATGATCGTCGCCTTCGCGCCGGAATTCCTGCGCACCCCGCTGTCCCAGGGCTCGACCCTGACCGTGGGCGTGCCGGTGGGCGCCGCCATCATCGTGGTCTCCTGGCTGCTGACCGGCCTTTACTCCCACTTCGCCAACGGCGAGTTCGAGGAGCTGAACAAGGACGTGGTGCGCGAGGTGCTGGAATAATGAATAGGATGATCCCCCTCGCCCTGGCGGCCCTGCTGGTCGCGGGCCCCGCCTTGGCCGGTCCCGGCGATCTCGGCGGCTCTGAGAAGCAGCCGATCAACATGACCGCCATCATCATGTTCTTCGTCTTCGTCGCCAGCACACTGGGCATCACCTGGTGGGCGTCCAAGCGCACCAAGTCGGCCAGCGACTTCTACACCGCGGGCGGCGGCATCTCGGGCTTCCAGAACGGCCTGGCCATCGCCGGCGACTACATGTCGGCGGCCACCCTGCTGGGCCTGTCGTCCATGGTGTTCGCCACCGGCTTCGACGGCTTCATCTACACCATCAGCTTCTTCGTCGGCTGGCCGATCATCCTGTTCCTGCTGGCCGAGCGCCTGCGGAATCTGGGCAAGTACACCTTCGCCGACATCGCCTCCTACCGTCTCGACCAGACCAAGGTGCGCACCTTCGCCGCCATGGGCTCGCTGACCGTGGTGTGCTTCTACCTGATCGTCCAGATGGTCGGCGCCGGCCAGCTGATCAAGCTGCTGTTCGGCCTGGATTACGCCGTGGCGGTGATCCTGGTGGGCGTGCTGATGGTGGTCTACGTCACCTTCGGCGGCATGATCGCCACCACCTGGGTGCAGATCATCAAGGCGGTGCTGCTGCTGGGCGGCGGTACCCTGCTGGGCTTCCTGGCGCTGTCCAAGTTCGGCTTCAGCCTGGAAAACCTGGCCGCCAAGGCGGTTTCCTCGCACAAGGCGGGCGTCAAGATCATGGGCCCCGGCACCCTGCTGGCCGATCCGGTCTCGGCGGTGTCGCTGTCGCTCGGCCTGGTGTTCGGCACCGCCGCGCTGCCGCACATCCTGATGCGCTTCTTCACCGTTCCCAACGCTAGGGAAGCGCGCAAGAGCGTGTTCGTGGCCTCGGGCTTCATCGGCTTCTTCTTCCTCGTCGTCTGCATCCTGGGCATGGCGGCCATCAGCATCGTCGGCACCGATCCGCAGTTCTTCGAGGGCGGCAAGGTGGGCGGCAAGCTGCTGGGCGGCGGCAACATGCCCGTCATGCACCTGGCCAAGGCGCTGGGCGGCGACATCTTCCTGGGCTTCCTGTCGGCGGTGGCCTTCGCCACCATCCTGGCGGTGGTGTCGGGGCTGGCGCTCGCCGGCGCCTCGGCCATCGCCCATGACATCTATGCCCGCGTCATCCGCAAGGGCCACGCCACCGAAGCCGAGGAGATGCGCGTCTCCAAGCTGGCCTCGCTGGTGCTGGGCGTGCTGGGCGTCATCCTCGGCATCATGTTCGAGAAGCAGAACGTCGCCTTCCTGGTGGGCCTGACCTTCGGCATCGCGGCCTCGGCCAACTTCCCGGTGCTGTTCCTGTCCATGTACTGGAAGGGCCTGACCACCAAGGGCGCCCTGTGGGGCGGCATCGCCGGCCTCGTCTCGGCGGTGGCCTGCGTGGTGCTGTCCAAGACGGTGTGGGTGGCGGTGCTGGGCAATGCCGCGCCCATCTTCCCCTACGAGCATCCTGCCCTGTTCTCCATGACCTTCGCCTTCGCCGTCACCATCCTGGTTTCCAAGCTGGACGGCAGCGAGACGGCCAAGGCGGAGAAGGCCCTGTTCGACGACCAGTATGTCCGCGCCCAGACGGGAATCGGCGCGGCTTCGGCCTCCAATCACTGATCCATATGCCCGGTGACCGCACGCGGTCACCGGGCGCCCTCAGGCGCCGGGCGGGCCACCTCCGTGACCCTTGGCTTCCGCGGCATAAGCCGCGCGGCCCCTTGGGCCTAGCCAAACCCCGCAAGGGTTTGGCGCGATTTTCCTCCCGCAAACTGCGAGACCCGCCGGGGTTCTTCTCCGGCGGGCTTTTTTTTGAGCATTGCCCGTTGACAAGGCACTCGTAGGACCGGAAATATCGGCCCCGCGCGGGCATGCGGCGTTTGGCCCGGCGTTCCGGTTTTCTGGCTGGGGGGTAAGGTCATGCGCGTTTCCTTGACGGCTGTCGCGGTGTCGCTGGTTGCAATGGTGTCGGCCGCCCAGGCGGCGGAAGACAAGGTGCTGAACGTCTACAACTGGTCGGACTACATCGCGCCAGACACGCTGGAGAAGTTCACCGCCCAGACCGGCATCCGCGTCAATTACGACGTCTACGACAGCAACGAGGTGCTCCAAGCCAAGCTGCAGGCCGGCAAGTCGGGCTATGACGTGGTGTTTCCCTCGGCATCGCCCTTCCTCGCCAACCAGATCAAGGCCGGCATCTACCGCAAGCTGGACCGCTCCAAGCTCACCAATTACGGCAACCTGGACCCCCAGGTGATGGTGACCCTGAACCGCTCGGCCGATCCCGGCAACCTCTACGCCATCCCCTACGCCATTTCGCCCACCGGCTTCGCCTACAACGTGGACAAGGTGGCCAAGGCCGCTCCCGGCATGGATCTTTCCGGCTGGTCGGCGCTGCTCGACCCGGCCCAAGTGTCCAAGCTGAAGGGCTGCGGCGTCAGCCTGCTGGACGCCCCCACCGAGGTGTTCCCCGCCGCCCTGGCCTATCTGGGCAAGAACGGCGCCTCGCTGGACTCCGCCGACTTGAAGGCGGCGGCCGAGGTGGTGACCAAGGTGCGGCCCAACATCAAGTATTTCCACTCGTCCAAGTTCATCAACGACCTGGCCAACGGCGACATCTGCATGGCGCACGGCTATGTGGGCGATCTGGTCCAGTCGCGCAACCGCGCCGCCGAGGCCGGCAAGGGTGTCAACATCAAGATCGTCATCCCTAGGGAAGGCGCGGTGATCAACATCGATTCCATGGTGATCCCGGCCGACGCCCCCCATCCCGACAACGCGCACAAGTTCATCGACTTCCTGATGAAGCCCGAAGTGGCGGCCGGCTTCACCAACCTGACCGGCTACGCCAATCCGGTCTTGGATTCCAAGAGCCTGATCAAGAAGGATATCCAGGCCGACCCGGTGGTGTTCCCGCCCGAGGCGGTGGCCTCCAAGCTGTTCCAGGTTCCCCCGGCCGACATGGGCAAGGAGCGCGAGCGCACCCGCCTGTGGACCACGGTCAAAACGGGTCGCTGACGGGCATGGCGCAGGCGGCGGTCAAGCGGGAGGCGGATGCTCCCTGGAACGACCCCCAGGCGGTTCCGCTGATCCGCTTCGAGGGGATTTCCAAGCTTTTCGGCGACTTCACCGCCGTCGAGCACGTGGACCTGGCCATTCACAAGGGCGAGTTCTTCTCGCTTTTGGGCGCGTCGGGCTGCGGCAAGACCACGCTGCTGCGCATGCTGGCCGGTTTCGAGACGCCAACCACCGGGCGCATTCTCATCGACGGCCAGGACGTCACCAATGTGCCGCCCTATGAGCGGCCGGTGAACATGATGTTCCAGTCCTACGCCCTGTTCCCCCATATGAGCGTCGCCGACAACATCGCCTTCGGCCTGAAGCAGGACGGGTTGGCGCAAGCGGTGATCAAGGACAAGGTGGCGGCCAGCCTGGAGCTCGTCCAGATGGGCCGGTTCGCGGGCCGCAAGCCGCACCAGCTGTCCGGCGGCCAGCGCCAGCGCGTGGCGCTCGCCCGCTGTCTCGCCAAGGAGCCCAAGGTGGTGCTGCTGGACGAGCCGCTGGCGGCCCTGGACAAGAAACTGCGGGAAGCCACCCAGCTGGAGCTGGTCAACATTCAGGACCGGGTGGGAATCACCTTCGTCATGGTCACCCATGACCAGGGCGAGGCCATGACCATGTCGAGCCGCATCGGCGTGATGAACGCCGGGCGCATCGAGCAGGTGGGCCGCCCGGTAGAGATCTACGAATATCCCGGCACCCGCTTCGTGGCCGACTTCATCGGCGTCGCCAACATGTTCGAGGGCACCGCCAAGGGCGGCGAGGGGACGCTGGCCGTTTCCTGCCCCGAGCTGGAGCACGATCTGTCGGTGACGGGTGGCGCTTCGGTGGCGGGCGGTATGGCGGTCACCGTCATGGTGCGGCCGGAAAAGATGGTCATCGGGCGCGAGAAACCGCAGGCCGGCCTGAACTGGGCCGAGGGCGTGGTCAGCGACATCGCCTATCTGGGCGACGTCTCCGTCTACCACGTGCGCCTCGCCTCGGGCCGCAAGGTCCAGGCGCTGCGCACCAACCTGCATCACGGCGAGGAAAGCCGCCTGACCTGGGACGATCCGGTGTTCCTGTCCTGGCATCCCGCCGATTCCCTGGTGCTGACCAAATGAAAAACCTGGCAGAGGGCAGGGGCGGCCGCTTCCTGGTGGGCCTGGCGCCCTATGCCTGGCTGCTGCTGTTCTTCCTGGTGCCCTTCCTGATCGTCCTGAAGATCAGCCTGTCCGAGCCGCAGATGGGCATTCCGCCCTACATGCCGCTGTGGGTGGACGGTGTCTTCAAGGGCACGCTGGCCGGCTACAACACGCTGCTGGGCGACAATCTCTATCTGCTGGCCTATCTGGGGTCGCTGCGTCTGGCCGGCATGGCGACGCTGGGCTGTCTGTTGCTGGGCTATCCCGCCGCCTACGCCATCGCCCGCGCGCCCAAGGCCCGCCGGCAGGCGCTGCTGATGCTGGTGGCGCTGCCGTTCTGGACCTCGTTCCTGATCCGCGTCTACGCCTGGATTGGTATCTTGAAGACCGAGGGCCTGCTCAACATGGCGCTGATGGCGATCGGCGTCATTTCCGAGCCGCTGCAGATCCTCGAGACCGACATCGCGGTGACCATCGGCATGGTCTATTCCTACCTGCCGTTCATGATCCTGCCGCTCTACGCCACGCTGGAGAAGATGGACCTGTCGCTGCTGGAGGCTGCCGCCGACCTGGGCTGCCGGCCGTTCCGGGCCTTCCTTTCCATCACTCTTCCGCTGTCCATGCCGGGCGTGGTCGCCGGCTGCATGCTGGTGTTCATTCCGGCGGTGGGCGAGTTCGTCATTCCCGACCTGCTGGGCGGCCCCGACACATTGGTGATCGGCAAGGTGCTGTGGGCCGAGTTCTTCGACAACCGCGACTGGCCCACGGCCTCGGCGGTGGCGGTAGCCATGCTGGTGCTCCTCGTGGTGCCCATCATGATCTTCCAGCACTTCGAGGCCAAGCGGGCGGAGCGCGAGGGATGAACAACCGCGGCTTCGCCCTTTATACCGCCCTGGCGCTGGTCTACGCCTTCCTGTACCTGCCCATCGCGCTGTTGGTGATCTATTCCTTCAACGCGTCCAAGCTGGTGACGGTGTGGGGCGGCTTTTCCACCAAGTGGTACGGCGAGCTGCTGCAGGACGAGCAGGTGCTGGGCGCCGCCTGGCTGTCGCTGAAAATCGCCTTCCTCAACGCCTGTCTTGCCACCGGGCTGGGCACCCTGGCGGCGGTGGTGCTGGTGCGCTTCCAGCGCTTTCCCGGCCGCGCCCTGTTCACCGGCATGGTCTCCGCGCCGCTGGTGATGCCCGAGATCATCACCGGCCTCGCCCTGCTGCTGCTGTTCGTGGGCATGGAGCAGATGCTGGGTTGGCCCGACGGTCGGTCCATGACCACCATCGTCATCGCCCACGTCACCTTCAGCCTGTCCTTCGTCACCGTGGTGGTGCGCTCGCGCCTGGCGCAGATGGACCGCTCGCTGGAGGAGGCGGCCATGGACCTGGGGGCCCGGCCGCTCACCGTGTTCATGAAGATCACCCTGCCCATCATCGCGCCCGCTTTGGCGGCGGGCTGGCTGCTGGCCTTCACCTTGTCGGTGGACGACGTGGTGATCTCCGCCTTCGTCTCGGGGCCGGGCGCCACGCCGCTGCCCATCGTCATCTTCTCCAAGGTCCGCCTCGGCGTCAGCCCGGAGATCAACGCGCTGGCCACCATCGTGGTGGCCCTGGTCGGCATCGCCATCGCCATTGCCGGGCGGGTGATGATGAGCAAGGAAAGCCGGAGCGGATAAGGCTGGGGCGGGCGGGACGCCCGCGCTCCCAAATCGCGTCATTTTCTTGGAGCGCGGGCGTCCCGCCCGCATTGCATCAGGTTTGCCGGCATGAGCCTTTTCCTTATCCAGACCGCCCTGATCATCGGCCTGCCCTACGCCCTGTGGCGGCTGGGGTTGGTCGGCCGGCTGATGCCGCTGGCCGCCGTGCAGATGGCGGCGGGCATCGCGCTGGGGCCCAGCCTGCTGGGCTGGCTTGCCCCCGAGCTGTCCATGCGGCTGTTTCCGCCGGCTTCGCTGGCGGCACTGGACGGGCTGGTGCGGCTTGCCGTGGTGTTCTTCGCCTTTTCCATTGGCCTGCATTTCGATCTGGCCCAGATCCGGGGGCAGGGGCGGTGCTTTTCCGTCGTGGCCCTGTCCAGCGTGGCGATTCCCACCCTGGCGGGCGTCTTCGGCGGCTGGTGGCTGTTCGCCGCCGTGCCCGATTCTTCCGGCTTTTTCGCCTCGCGCCCCGTTTTCGCCGCCGCGATGGGCATCGCGGCGGGGGTGACGGCGCTGCCCGTCCTGGGCGCGGTGGTGCGCGAGATGGGCCTCGAGCGGCACAAGGTGGGCGTGATGGCGCTGGGTGCTGCGGCCTTCAACGACGCCGCCCTGTGGGTGGCGGTGGCCCTGCTCCTGGCCGTGGCCCAGGGCAATGACCCCTGGTCGGCGGGCTGGGCTGCGGCCGGGGCCCAGCTGTTCGTCGGCTTCATGGTGGTCGTGGTCCGGCCGCTGCTGTCGCGGGTGTTCGCTGGCGTCGAGGCCTGCGGTAAGGTGTCGCCCGGCGACGTGGTGCTGCTGACCATGGGCCTGTCGGCCTCGGCGCTGGCCACCGAGTCCATGGGCCTGCACGCGGTGATCGGCGCCTTCGTCTTCGGGGCGGTGATGCCCCGCACCCTGGCTCAGGCCATCGTCGGCAGTTTCGAGACCTTCGTGCAGGTGGTGCTGTTGCCGTTCTTCTTCATCTCGGTGGGCTTAAAGACCCGCATCGACCTGAACACCGGGGCAGTGACCATCTTCCTGGTGATGAGCGCGGCGGCGGTGGTCGGCAAGCTGGTCTCGGCGCTGCCCGCCTGGATGGGTGGCTGCACGGGGCGCGAGGCCTGGACGCTGGGCGGATTGCTGACCTGCAAGGGTCTGATGGAGCTGGTGGTCCTGACCCTGCTGGCCGATGCCGGGCTGATCTCGGACACCACGTTCGGGGCCATGGTACTGATGGCCCTGTTCGCCACCATGCTGACCAAGCCGCTGGCATCGCTGGGCGGCAGGCCCTGAAAAGAAAAGCGGGGCAAAAGCCCCGCATTTCACGTCCTAGAATTCCTTCTGCACCTTGGCCCGCAGCTCGGCCGAGCGGGGGCTTTGGGTGTCCAGGGTTCCGTCGCTGCTGCCCATGCGGATGGACTCGGCCACCGCGCCCAGGCATTGCTCGTTTCTCAGCTCGTACTGGTCCAGCTGCCAGCTGGCGTTGCGGTTTTCGCTCATCAGCATCGCCGCCTCGGTCTGCAACTGGGTGGCCTCGGCCAACAGGCGGGCGGCGTTGGAGGCGGACTTGGCCGACGGGGTCGAAGCCCCCGCGGCGGCCATCTGGGCCGACGCCGCGGTGCGGTCGTCGCCCTTCAGCCAGATGTGGGCCCAGGCCTTCCAGGGGGCGCCCGCCTCGATGTCCAGGGCGTAGAGGACGGCATAGGCCACCGCCTGGGTGACGGTCAGATCCTCGGTGCTCATGACTCGGCTCCTCCCGCCGCCGGGGCCTCGGGGGCGGCGCGGCGCTTGACGGTCTTGGGATCGACGGTGATGGGGCGGTAGATCTCGATGCGCGCCCCTTCCTCCAGCACGGTCTCCAGGGTTGTGGCCTTGCCGAAGATGCCGACCTTCTGGGTTTCCAGGTCGATCTCGGGGAACTGGTGCAGGATGCCCGACTTCTCGATGGCGGCCCGGACCGTGGTTCCCTCCGGCACGTCGATGGACAGCCAGGACTGGCGGGACGGCAGGGCGTAGACGACTCCGACTTTCATGATCTCAAGCCCTTTCCGTTACACGCTGTGGGCGCCGGCCATCTTGATCTCCTTGCCCGAGGCAAGGTCGATCATGCGCTTGGCCACCACCATCAATCCGGCGATCAGGAAGCCGCCCGGCGGCAGGATCAGCACCAGGATGCCCCAATCGGCGGGCATGATGCGCATCTCCAGCACCTTGGCCCAGGGGCCGAGCAGCAGGGCGGCGTCGGCGAACAGGGTGCCCTGGCCGATGGCTTCGCGCACCAGGCCGATGGCGGTCAGCGCGAAGGTGAAGCCCAGGCCCATGAACAACCCGTCGAGGAACGAGGGCAGCACCGGCTCCTTGGCGGCGAAGGCCTCCAGCCGGGCCAGCGGCAGGCAGTTGGAGACGATCAGCGGGATGAACAGGCCCAGCACCTTGTACAGCTCGTGCATCCAGGCGTTCATGGCCAGGTCGACGAAGGTGACGTTGGCCGCCACGATCAGGATGTAGACCGGGATGCGCACCTCGTGGGTGACGTAATTGCGGAACATGGCGACCATCAGGTTCGACGCCGCCATCACCGCCGCGGTGGCGATGCCCATGCCGAAGCCGTTGGTGCCGGTGCCGGTCATGGCCATGGTCGGGCACATGCCGAGCAGCATGCACAGCACGCCGTTGTTTTCCCACAATCCGTCCTTGACGATCCGTCCGTAGCTGGCAGACATCACTTCTTCTCCATCATGCGAGACGAATTGGCGGCAAAGAACTCAAGCCCCTGGCGGATGCCGCCCACCACGGCGCGCGGCGTGATGGTGGCGCCCGAGAACTGGTCGAACTGGCCGCCGTCCTTCTTGACCTTCCACTTGTCCACCGGCGGGTTGCTTAAGCTGAGGCCGCTGAAGCGGGTGATCCAGTCAGTCTTGGCGGCGTCGATCTTGTCGCCCAGGCCGGGGGTTTCCTTGTGCGAGATGACCCGCACGCCCAGCAGCTTGCCGTCCGGCGCGATGCCCATCATCAGCTTGATCGGGCCGCCATAGCCGCCCGACGCGTTGTATTCGTAGGCGATCGCCACGACCTTGCCGTCCTTGGTGGCGCGGTAGACCTCGGTCTCGGCCGTGCCGCCGTGGCCGCCGGCGGCGGGGTTGGCGACCTTGACCGTGTCGGTCACCGGGTTGTTGTCGTGGATGGCGCGAGGGATCACCTGCCCCAGCGAGTTCATCTTGTCTTCCAGGGCGCGCTCCTTGATGGGCGCCTTGGTGATGTCGTCGGTGAGCGCGAGCGCCACGCCGAACCCGGCGCAGAAGACGCCCAGGATGGTGGCGTGGACCCAAGTGGGCCGAATGGCGTGGCTCATTTGTCCCCCCTGACCGGCAGAGGCTCGCCCTTGCGGGTGCGCCCGAAGACGCGCGGCCGGAAATGTTGATCGAGAATGGGCGTCAGCGCGTTCATCAGCAGCACGGCGAAGGCCACGCCCTCGGGATAGCCGGCATAGGTGCGGATGATCCAGGTGAGCAGCCCGACGCCGATGCCGAAGGCGATCTGCGCCGACTTGGACACCGGCGAGGTGACGTAGTCGGTGGCGATGAAGAAGGCGCCCAGGAACGACGCGCCCGACAGCAGCTGGACCATGCCGCCCACATGTCGGGCCGGGTCCAGGGTGCTGAAGATGGTGCCCATCAGGAACAGGGTGCCCAGCATGGACACCGGAATGTGCCAGGAGATGATCTTGCGCCACATGAGGAACAGGCCGCCCACTAAGATCAGCGGCACCGCCGTCTCGCCCATGGAGCCGGGGTGGAAGCCGATCATCATCTCGCCGATGGTGGGAAGCGATTCCAGCGAGTGGCTGACCGGATTGCCCTTGGACAGCTCGGTCTTGATGAAGCCCAGCGGCGAGGCGGTGCTGATGCCGTCCAGGGTGAAGCCGCGCCCGAAGGTGATGGTCAGCGCCTCGGACAGGCCGGGCGAGCCGGGGGTGAACAGCGGCTTGGGCGTGACGAACGAGGTCATCTGCAGCGGGAAGGAGACCAGCACCACCACGCGGCCGACCATGGCCGGGTTGAAGACGTTCTGGCCCAGTCCGCCGAAGGCGTGCTTGGCGAGGCAGACGGCGAAGACCGAGGCCACCACGGCCACCCACCAGGGCGCCCACGGCGGCAGCGACAGGGCCAGCAGCCAGCCGGTGATGGCCACCGATCCATCGCCCAGCGCCCGGTCGGCATTGCCGCCGCTGATGCGCACGCACAACGCCTCGCAGGCCAGGCAGGCCAGCATGGTGACGATGAACAGGAAGATGGCGGGAAGGCCGAACAGCCACAGATTGTACAGCGTCGCCGGCACCAGGGCCGCCAGGACCGTGAACATGGTCCGGGAGACGTTGTTGGGGCCGTGGGTGAACGGTCCGCTCTTGTCGATCACGATACTCATGCGTTGGCCCCGCCTGCGGAATTGGTTTGTGCCTGAGCAGCCGCCGCAAGCTCGGCGGCCTCCTTGGCGGCCTTGGCCTTGGCGGCGGCTTCCCGCTTGGCCTGGGCCTGGCGTTCGAGACGCGCGTTATGGGCCTCGACCAGCGCCTTGGTCTGCTCGTTCTTGCGCCGCTCGCGGTCGAGCGCCGCGATCTTGCCCTTGGCGTAGTTGAAATAGTGGACCAGCGGAATGTGCGACGGGCAGATGTAGGAGCACGATCCGCACGACACGCAATCCTGCACGCCGATCTTGGCGGCCAGCTCCAGCTTGTCGTTTCGGATGTAGCTGGCCATCTCCACCGGCACCAGGCCGCAGGGGCAGTAGGTGACGCAGGAGCCGCAGCGGATGCAGGGGCTGGGGGCGTGCTCGTTGGTTTCGGCCTGGGTCAGCGCCAGGATGCCGGACGTGCCCTTGACCACCGCCACGTCGAGCGAGGGCAGGGGCTGGCCCATCATGGGACCGCCCGAGATGATGCGCTTGGCCGCCTTGGACACGCCGCCGCAGAACTCCAGCAGCTCCGAGACCCGGGTGCCCAGCGGCACCTCGATATTCTTCGGCTCGGGCACCGCCCCGCCGCTCACCGTGACGACGCGCGACACCAGCGGACGGCCGAGGCGCACCGCCTGATGCACGGCCCGCGCCGTGGCGACGTTGTGCACCACCACGCCCACATCGGCGGTCAGCTTGCGGGCCGGCGTCTCGCGGCCCGTCACCGCCTGGGTCAGGTGGCGCTCGGCGCCCATGGGATACTGCACCGGCACGCCCACCACCTCGACGTTTGGCTGCTTGGCCGCTTCGTCCTTGAGCGAGGCGATGGCGTGGGGCTTGTTGTCCTCGACCGCGATGATCACCTTGGGCGCGCCCAAAGCGTGGGCCATGATGCGGGCGCCGTCCACCACCTGCGCCGCGAACTCGCGCATGACGCGGTCGTCGCAGGTGAGGTAGGGCTCGCACTCGGCGCCGTTCAGCAGCAGGATTTCCAGCTTGTGCTGGCCGCCCAGGCCCAGCTTCACCGCCGACGGGAAGGTGGCGCCGCCCATGCCGACGATGCCGGCCTCGGCGACGCGGGTCTTGATCTCATTGGCCGAAGCCGCGAAGGGGTCGGCGATGGGGGGCATGGGCTCGGCCCATTCGTCCTTGCCGTCCGCGTCCAGCATGATGGTCAGGGTCGGCAGGCCCGACGGATGCGGCGCGGTCATCTCGGTGATGGCGGCGACGCGGCCCGAGGTGGGGGCATGCACGGCGGCCGAGATCGCTCCTTGCGCCTTGGCCAGCAGCTGGCCCTTCTTGACCATGTCGCCGACGTTGACCGTGGTGTTGGCCGGCGCGCCCATGTGTTGCTGCAGGGGCAGATAAAGGGTCTTCGGAACGGGCAGGGCGACGATGGCCTTCTCGCTCGTCAGCTCCTTGCGGTATTCCGGGTGGATGCCGCCCAGGATGGGAAACAGTTTCATCGACCGTCTCTCCTCAATGCGCCGAATGCTCGCCCGGCTTTTGCCAGTGCCAGCCTGCGATGGTTTGCGGAATGGGGCGCATCTCGATGGCCTCGGTGGGGCAGATCTTGAAGCACTTGGAACAGGCGTGGCAGGCGTCGGCGATCACCGTGTGCAGCTGCTTGGGCGCGCCGACGATGGCGTCGGAGCCGCATTCGCCGATGCAGCGCAGGCAGCCGATGCACAGATCCTCGTTGATGAAGGCGACGCGGGGGCCGACTTCCTCATGGGCATCCGCGTCGGCGTGCACGCCCAGCTTGGCGGCCAGCGCCTCGATGGTGGCCTTGCCGCCGGGGGCGCACAGCGTGATGGGGGTGTCGCCCTTGGCCAGGGCGGCGGCGTATTGCGAACAGCCGACGAAACCGCACTGGCCGCATTGCGAGCCGGGCAGCAGGGCCTGAAGCTCGTCCTCGATGGGATTGGTGGGCACGGCCAACAGCTTGGCGGCGGTTCCCAGAACCGCGCCCAGCGTCACACCCATCACCGCCAGACTTCCGACATCCAACAACATGACAGGCAACCTCCTAATTGGTGCTCATACCGGAAAAGCCCATGAAGGCGAGCGCCAGCAGGCTGGCGGTGATGAAGCCGATGGGCGGGCCGGCGAACAGGCGGGGCACGGCGTTGAGCGCGATGCGTTCGCGCAGGCCGGCGAACAGCACCATGACCAGCGAGTAGCCCAGCGACGAGGCCAGGGCGAACACGGTGCTCTCGATGAAGTTCATCTTGCCTTCGACCAGCAGCAGGTTGACGCCCAGCACGGCGCAGTTGGTGGTGATCAGCGGCAGGTAGATGCCCAGCATCTGGAACATGGCGGGCGAGACCTTGCGCACCACCGCTTCGGTGAACTGCACGGCCGCCGCGATGACCAGGATGAAGGTGACGGTGCGCAGGTAGCCCAGGTCGTAGGGCTCCAGCAGCGCCTTCTCCACCCCCCAGTCGATCATGGCCGAGACCGTGATGCAGAAGGTGGTGGCGGCGCCCATGCCGATGGCGGTGTCCACCCGGGTGGTGACGCCCATGAAGGAGCACAGGCCCAGGAACCGCATCAGAACGACGTTGCTGACCAGGGCGGCGCTGATGATCAGCAGAAGGTAATGTTCCATCGGGTGCTTCCCCCTTTACCCATGTTCCGTGTGGCATGACCCGTCGACCGGCGCCTCGAAGGCGCGGCGCAGGTAGCGGGGGGTCAGCACCCCCCGTGCCGAAAGATAGCCGGAGATGATCCGGGCCCCGAGCAGGCCGAGCAGCAATCCGCCGACGGCGCCCATGGCCGCCATGGAATCGCTGTGGCCCACTTCCTGTCCGGCGATGCCGCCCGCCAGCAAGGTGAGCAGCGGCAGGCCATAGGCCGTGAGAGCCCCCTTGGTGAGCGTGTCCTCGCGCACGCCGACCACCACGCGCTCGCCGACCGACAGGCCGAGATCGCCCGGCAGGGCGAAGCGCTTGGCCAGCTGGCGCGCCGAAGGATCGCCCATCTGCTTGCCGATGCTGCACAGCCCGGCCGAATGGCAGGTGCCGCAGCCGGCGACCGGCTCGGGCTCGGCCCAGGTCTTGCCGCCGCTGATGGCGACCACGCGGGCGAAGCCTTCGACCATGTCGCGGTCATGGGCATCGGGGAAAGTGGACTCCGGATTGCTCATCGCCAGATCAGGCCGTCACCGTCGCGACGACGCCCTGGGGCGTGACGAAGAACGCCTGCAAGGCGCCGCCCGCCCGCAAAATCCGCTGGCGCTCGGCTTCCGGGGCCAGGATCAGGGCGGTGGCCAGGCCGTCGGCGATGGTGGCGTTGTCGGCGATCACCGTGACGCCCAGATCGGCGGGCGCGGTCCTGCCGGTCTTGGGGTCGATGATGTGGGTGAACTTGCCGGCCTCGTCGAAGATGGTGCCATAGCCGCCTGAGGTGGAGACGCACTTGTTGACCACGTCCACCGAGGTGACGGCCCTGGTGTTGTCGGCCGGGTTGGCGATACCGATGCGCCAGGCCGAGCCGTCCGGCTTGGCGTCCAGGGCGCGGGGCTCGCCCATGTCCACCAGCATCTGGCTGAAGCCGTGGGAGCGCAGCACGTCCGACACCTTGTCGGTGATGTAGCCTTGGGCGCGGGCGTTGAGCGTCAGCGCCATGCCGGGCCGGGCCAGCCGGACGCTGCGGCCGGCGGCGTCGATCTCGATGCCCTTCCAGTCCACCAGGGCCAGGGCGGCCTCGATGTCCTTGGCCGCCGGGCCGGCGGCATCGGGGGAGGCGGCGGTGAAGTGGCTGAAATACAGCTGCCACACCGGCTGGATGGTCGGGTCGAAGGCGCCGCCGCTGATCTCGGCCAGGGACTTGGCGTGGGCGACCAGTTCGATGAATTCGGCCGGCGCGTTGTCCAGCTTGCCGTCGCGGTTCAGGGCCGACAGGGCCGAATCGGCGCGATAGACGCTGAACATGGCTTCCAGACGGGCCAGCTCTCCTTGCGCGGCGGCCAGGGCCGCCTTGGCCTTGGCCTCGTCGGCGGCGTAGAGCTGAATGGAGGACGGCGCACCCAGCGTCGTCCCTTCCCAGCGCACCAGGTGGGCCTGGGCGGCATTGGCCTTCATCAGTAGCGGCAGTCCGGCGGCGGCGGCCAGAATGGTGATGGCGCGACGGCGGGTGATACGAACGGTCATCGAGCCTGAGCCCTCCTTCGGGTGAAACTTCCGGGCACCCAAGGGCCAGTCCCGTCTTGGGCCTGTTCCCGTGGTCCTGCCGAACTCTCTTAGCAAGACCCGCGCCACAAAAGTATAATTGCTCAAAAAAACGTCACATAGATGGTATGCGAGGACAACGCCCACATCAAGAGTGCGTGTTTTGAAATACGCATTGCAATACCAATTTTTAAAAACGGCGGAAATGAGCCGAATTTTAAGCGATACGGGGCAAAATGCCGGGGTGTAACAAGACCGCTATGGCCTTTAGGCAGCAGAAAAAATTCCGTGTCCGCCGATCCGCTCCGAGTGTCGGAAGTACGACAGGACGGAATGATTCCGCACCAATTGTCACGCCTGAGCTTTAGTATGGGGGATTTCTAACCTTTTGCGCTTGGCGATGTCGGCAAACGGTGGTAAGTAGAAACCCGCAAGGACCTGAGCCCATTGGGCCGGGTCATTTTTTTTGCGACGCGATCGCCATCGACGCGCTTTCCGACCCGGGGGGGTAGGGGAGAGCGGTAAAGGGGGAGGCCCGATTTCAGGCCTCCCCCTTTATCTTTGCGCACCAGCCTTTCCAGGCCGTCCGGAAGAAGTCCTCCACCGCCGCCACATGAGCGGCCTCGTCGCCCGGCCCTTGGCGCATGGCCGGGCGCAGGCGGCGTCGCAAATCCGACAGGCGGGCGGGATCGGCGGCCAGGGCGACGGCCAGATCCTCGTAGCCCTCGAGGTTCGGGCGGGCCAGTTCGCCCTCCATCCCCATGGCGGCAAGCAGGGCCAGGGTCTGGCGCGAGAAGGGGCGCGGTCCCGGCTGCGTGACCACCGGCACCCCCATCCACAGCGCCTCGCACGAGGTGAAGGCGCCGCAATAGGGGAAGGGGTCGAGGCCGATATCCACGTCGGCATACTCGGCCAGCAATTGCGCCGGCGGCGAATTGCCGCGCATCTCCAGCCGCTCGGGCGCGATGCCACAGGCGGCGAAAGCGTCGCGCAGGCGTCCGGCCACTTCCGCATGGGCGAGGTGGGGCCATTTGAGCAGCAGGCGCGATCCGGGCGTGCGGGCCAGGATGCGCGACCAGGATTCGATCACCCGGTCGTTCAGCTTGGCGATGTTGTTGAAGCTGCCGAAGGTGACGTGGCCGCGTGCCAGCACGGGCGGCGGCGCGGGTTCCGGCGTTTCCGGCCCCTGGTAGCACAGGCGCGAGCCGGGCAGGAACGCCACCTTCTCGCGGAACCAGCCTTCCGCCTCGGGCGGGACCGTGGCGCGGTCCATCAGGGCGTAGTCCATGGCGGCCAGCCCGGTGGTGAAGGGATAGCCCAGCCAGCCCACCTGCACCGGAGCGGGCTTGGCGGCGAACAGGCCCAGCCGGTTGCCCGCCGTGTGGCCGTCCAGGTCCACCAGGATGTCGATTCCATCCTCTCCGATCAGCCGGGCCAGGGCTTCGTCATCCAGGCTTTCGGCCTCGCGCCAGAGATCGGCGTTGTGGCGCAATTGGCGGGCGATGTCGTCGTCGCCCGGCCTGGTGGCGTAGCAGACGGCGAAAACCTTCGTGCGGTCGTGGCCTTTCAGCACCGGGCGCATCAGCAGGCCCAGGGGATGGCGGCGGAAATCGGCGGAGACGTAGCCGACGCGCAGCACCCGCTCGGGCTCGGGCACGTTGGCGTAACGGGCCGGAACGGGGGTGCGGCGGCGCTCCATGATCCGCCGATGGGCCAGCCCGATGTCCTTGCCGCTCAAATCGGGGAGGTAGTGCAGGCAGTTGAGGTGGTTGGAGGCCGCCATGGTCAGGCGGGGATCCATGGTCCAGGCGGCGTGGTAGCAGGCGGCGGCCTCGGCGGCGCGCCCCTCGCCATAGAAGGCGTTGCCCAGGTTGTAATGGGCGGCGGAATGGCTGGGGCGCAGCGAGATGGCGGTGCGCAAGCTGTCCTGGGCCGCCCGCATGCGTCCCGCCTGCTGCTGCAGCGCGCCGAGATCGGTCAGCATCCGCCAGTCGCCGGGGGCGAGGCGGGCGGCGGCTTCCATGGCATCGGCCGCCTCGGGTGCCCGGCCCAGTGCGTCCAGGCAGCGGGCCAGCTGGGCGTGGACCACCGGCAGATGGGGCAGCATATCGGCGGCGCGGCGGTAGCAGGGCTCGGCCTCCGCCGCTTGCCCCAGGCGCATCCGGGTGTTGCCCAGGTTGAACCAGGCCGGGGCGAGGCCGGGGGAAAGGCTGGCGGCGCGGGCGAAATCGGCCTCCGCCTCGTCGAGCCGTCCGAGATCGGAGAAAAGGTCGCCCCGGTTGCACCAGGCTTCGGCCAGATCGGGGGCCAGGTCCAGGGCGTGCCGGTGAAGGGCCAGGGCGTCGTCGGTCTGGCCGCGCTGCTGGGCGATGACGCCCCGGTTGGTCAGCGCCTTGGCGGCCAGGGGCGGGGGCGCGACAATGCGTTGGTAAAGGGCCTCCGCCTCGTCCAGGCGGCCCTGGTTGTGCAGCGATTCGGCCTGTCGGAGCAATTGGGCGGGATCGGAGGTCATCTCCGATTTATCGGGGGCGGCCGCTGCCCCGTCAAGGCTACACCACGCCCTTGGCGCGCAAGGCGTCCAGCGCCGCCGCGTCCAGCCCCAGCAGCTCGATCAGCACCGAATCGGTATGCTCGCCCAGGAGCGGCGGCCCCCGGTCATAGGCCACCGGCGAATCCGACAGGCGCAGCGGGCTGGCCACGGTGGGAATGGTCCCGGCCGTGGCGTGGGGAACCTCGCGGCGCAGGTCCCGCGCCTGGGCCTGGGGGTCGGCGAACACCTTGTCCATGGTGTTGATGGGGCCCGAGGGAATCTGGCGGCGTTCCAGGGCGTCCAGCAACTGGGCCGAGCCATAGCGCCGGGTCTCGGCTTCGATCAGCGGGATCAGGATATCGCGGTGCTCGACCCTGGCGCGGTTGAGCGTGAAGCGCTCGTCCGCCGCCCATTCGGGATGGCCCAGCTCGTCGGCCAGCTTGGCGAACTGGCCGTCATTGCCCACCGCGATGATCAGGTGGCCGTCGGCGGTGGGGAAGGCCTGATAGGGCACGATGGCCGCGTGGCCGTTGCCGGCCCGTGCCGGGGCGTCGCCGCTGACCAGATAGGTCATGGCCTGGTTGGTCATCATGGCGACCTGTACGTCCAGCAGGCCCAGATCGATATGCTGGCCGCGCCCGGTGCGGTGGCGCTGGTTGAGCGCCGCCAGCACGGCGATCACCGCGTGCAGGCCGGTGGACAGGTCGGCGATGGCGATGCCGGCCTTCTGCGGCCCGCCGCCGGGCAGCGCATCCTTCTCGCCGGTCACGCTCATCAGCCCGCCCATGGCCTGGATCATGAAGTCGTAGCCGGCCCTGGGCGCATAGGGGCCGTCCTGGCCGAAGCCGGTGATGGAGCAATAGACCAGCCGGGGATTGATCTCTTTCAGGGACTCGTAGTCCAGGCCGTATTTCTTCAGGCCGCCCAGCTTGTAGTTCTCCACCAGCACGTCGGCCCGGGCGGCCAGCCGGCGGACCAGATCCTGGCCCTCGGGCGTCGCCATGTCGATGGTCACCGAATGCTTGCCCCGGTTGGCCGCCAGGTAATAGGCGGCGTCGCCCTTCTCCCCCGTCTCGGGATCGGTCAGGAAGGGCGGGCCCCAGCCCCTGGTGTCGTCGCCGGAACCGGGCTTTTCCACCTTGATCACCCGGGCGCCCAGGTCGGCCAGCATCTGGGTGCAGAAGGGACCGGCCAGCACGCGCGAAAGGTCGAGGACCAGGATGTCGTCAAGGGCCCGCATCTCGTCATTCCTTATTGTGTCAAACGCGACAGGACGGTCAGCCACAGGGTCAGCGCCGCGAAGGCCGCCAGGGTGAACAACCCGTTCCAGCCCAGCACGATGGTCTTGGACGGCTTGCCCACCAGTTCGCCCAGCAGCATGGCCGAGGCGGTCATGGCCGAGGAATTGATGGCCAGGCACCAGCCGCCGATCAGGCCCAGCGCCAGGGATTCGGTGGACAGCGGCAGCGAGGGCGCGGCGCTCAGCGCCGAGGCGATGATGGTGACGCTGACGATGGGATTGATGCCGATCAGCGCCGGGCCCATCACCGCCAGGATGGCCAGCGCCGGCAGGGCGGCGGGCGGCAGCAGCGGCGAGGCGATCAGCGTGCCCAGGGTCTCGGGCGGGATCATGGCCGAGAACAGGGTGCCGATGAAGCCGGCCGAGGACAGGATGGCGATCTCGGTGCGGTAGGCGGGGAAGGTGATGGCGGCCTGGGTCACCACCCGGCGTCCGGTTTCGGCGCAGCCCTTGGCGATGCCGCCCTCCATATACTGGCGGGCCAGCCAGCCCAGGCCCACCAGCGGGGTGGAGACCAGCATGGCGCGGCTCAAGGGAACGCCCAGCAGGAACTCGAAGGCCAGCGCCATGACGAAGACCAGCAGCACCAGCCCGGCCACGCCCATCAGGGCGGCGACGTCGCGGGTGGACTCGGTGGGCGGCAGCAGGTGCCGGAGATGGGCGGGGGCCTGGATGCGGTCCTGCACCCAGCCCAGCCCCAGCACCATGGCCCCCGTCGCCATGCCCAGCGGCAGCATGGAGCTCCAGTGCAGGCTGGGCAGCGCGGTCAGCAGCACCGCCAGCGAGATGGAAAGCGGGGAGGCCAGGGGCGTGATGGAAAAGCCGCGCAACAGCGCCAGGATCATGCGGCGTTCGCGGATGTCCCTGATCTGCTCATTGCCGCCTGCCGCCTCCAGCGAGTTGCGGCTCTTGATCATGATGCCCAAGAGGCTCAGCACCCCGATGTTGAGGATGATGCCGAACAGATAGCCGCCGAGCGTCAGCAGGGCGTAGCGCCGTCCCGGCGTCTGGTTGACGAAGAAGGTGGAACAGCGGCTGACCAGGGGCGAGGTGCGCGCCGCTTCCCGCAGGAAGAACTGGTTGGCGAAGAAGGTGGCGAAGAAGGCGCCGGTGTCGAGCGAACTGGCGATGACCCGCCCCGGTTCGGCGGTTCCCGTCACCGCCGCGCCCATGGTCAGGCCCAGCGCCAGGCCGATCATCACCTTGGCGTTGACGGCCATGCGCCGCCATTCCGCCGCCAGGAAGGCCACCAGCAGGATGCGCGCCCCCATGCGCAGCATTTCGGCGGGCGCGATCACATCGGCCAGCACGCAGGCGATCATGCCGAGCAGCAGAAGTGCGGCCGGGCGTCCGCCGTTCATGATGGCGACAATCCCTTCAACCGGGCCAGTGCCGCCCGCGCCTCGTCCTCGAAGCGGCGGATGATGGCGGCCAGGGGCTCGATGCGGTCGGCGAAGGCCACCGACTGGCCCACCGACAGCGCCGCCTTGGTCCAGTCGCCGGTGCGGTAGGCCTCGCGCCCCACCTTGCCGGAGATGTGAGGCATCAGCGCCTCGATGCCGGCACCCTCCTTCTCCAGGCTTTGCACCGTGGCGGTGGCCTCGTTGCGCAGCACGCGCGCCGTGTTGCGCAAGGACGACAGGATCAGGGTGGTCTCGGTCTCGTCGGCCGCGATCAGGCGCTGCTTGTAATCGGCGTGGGCCCAGATTTCCTCGGCCACCAGGAAGCGGGTGCCGACCACCACGCCGTCGGCGCCCAGGGCCAGGGCGGCCACCAGATGGGCGCCGGTGCCGATGCCGCCGCCCACCAGCAGGGGGATGGACAGCTTGGCCGCCGCCACGTTGGCCTGGACAAAGGTGCCCACCATCTCCATGCCGGGATGGCCGCCGCATTCGGCGCCCACCACGGCGACGGCGTCGACGCCTTCGGCCTGGGCCTTGAGCGCGTATTTCACCGCCGGGACCTTGTGGACCACCTTGATCCCGGCCGCCTTCAGCGCAGGAAGGTAGGGAGCCGGATTGCGGCCCGAGGTCTCGACGAAGGGCACGTTCTCCTCGACGATCAGGTCGAAGACGGCTTGGGTGCGTTCGCCCTGGACCAGCTTGGGCAGCATGGAGACGTTGACGCCGAAGGGCTTGCCCTCCGAGAGCTCGCGGCACCGGCGGATGGCGGATTTGAGGTCGGCGATGTCCTCGTAGCTGGCGGCGGTGATGAAGCCGCAGATGCCGGCATGGGCCGCGGCGGCGACATAATCGGGGGTGGCCAGCCATTGCAGCCCGCCGGCCAGCACCGGCAGGCGAATGCCGAACAATTCGGTGACGCGGGTGGTGAAGAGGGCGGGCGGGACGCCCGCGCTCCCTGTTCCGCCGGTGTCCGGAGCGCGGGCGTCCCGCCCGCCGATCACAGCGCCACCCCTTCCGGCGATTCGCTGCCCGTGCGGTAGCGGAAGGTGCCTTCGCCCATGGCGATCAGCTTGCCGTTCTCGTCGAGGATTTCCGACGAGCAGAACACGATGCGGCTGCCGCCCGCCTTCTTGCGGCCGACGGCGCGGATCAGGCCGTGGCGGACCTGGCCGGTGAAGCTGGTGGTCAACTGCAGGGTGACGCAGCGCCGCACCCGTCCGGGATGGGGGCAGAAGGTGGCGGCGAAGCCGCACGACGTGTCGATCAGGGTGGCCAGCACGCCGCCATGCACCAGTCCGGCGCGGTTGCAGTGCTTGGGCTCGATGGTCAGCTCCAGCACCGCGTGGTTCTCGTCCCACTCGGCCAGATGATAGCCCAACAGGTCCTGGAAGCCCGATGTGGGCTCGCCGTCCAGCAGGTCAGTGCTCATGAAGGGTGTCCCTGGCGAAATAGAGGTCGTGGAGACGGCTAAGATCCACCGAATCGGCGGCCTCCGACAGCACAACCTTGCCGCCCCTGACCAGATAGACGTGGTCGGCGATCTTCAAGGCCTTGTTGGTGTTCTGCTCCACCAGCACGATGGTGCGGCCGTCCTGCTTCAGGCGGTCGAGGATGCCCATCACCTCGTCCACCACCACGGGGGCAAGGCCCAGCGACGGCTCGTCCACTAAGATCAGCTTGGGCTCCTCCATCAGGCCGCGCCCCATGGCCAGCATCTGCGCCTCGCCGCCCGACAGCGCGCCGGCCAGCTGGTCGCGGCGCTCGTACAGCCTGGGGAACATGTCGTAGACCATCTGAAGATTTTTCGGCGCGTTGGCCCGGCACTTTTTGGGGAAGGCCCCCATCATCAGGTTGTCGGCCACGCTCATGTCGCGGAACACCATGCGGCCTTCCGGAATCATGGCGATGCCGTCCGCCACCATGTCCCAGGTGGGCGCGTTGGTGCGGTCGGCGCCCTGGTAGAGGACGCGGCCCGCCTCGGTCTTGACCAGTCCCATGATGGCGCGCAGAAGCGTGGTCTTGCCGCCGCCGTTGGGGCCGAGGATGCAGGTCAGCTTGCCTTCCTCGATGGCGAGCGACAGGTCCCACAGCACGTTGATGGAGCCGTAGCCGGCCCGCAAGGCTTCGATTTCAAGCAGCTTCGCCACCGGTATAGCTCCTGATGACTTCGGGGTCGTTGAACACGTGCTCGGGGCTGCCCTCGGCGATCAGTCGGCCGAAATTCAGCACCACAACGCGGGGACACAGCCGGGTGATGGTCTCGATGTCATGCTCGATGATCAGCAAGGCGAGGCCATAGCGGCTCCGCACTTCCGACAGCGTATGCATGAAGGCGCGCTTGCCCGCCGTCTCCAGCCCGGCCAGCACCTCGTCGAGCATCAGGAGCTTGGGGTTGGTGGCCAGCGCCTTGCCCACCTCCAGCGCCTTCTGTTCGGTTAGCGCCAACGAGGTGGCGGCGTCGGAATCGGCCTTGTGGCCCAGCTTCAGCAGATCGAGAATCTCGTCGATGCGCTGCTTGTCCACCCGGCCGGTGGCGAAGCGCGACGCCACCATCAGGTTCTCGCGCACCGTCAGCTCGTGCATGGGCTGGGGCACCTGGAAGGCGCGGCCGATGCCGGCCCGCGCCCTTGTGTGGATGGGCATGGCCACCAGATCGCGGCCCAGGAAGCGGGCCTTGCCCCGGGTGGGGCGCACCAGCCCCGACACGGCGTTGAACAAGGTGGTCTTGCCCGCCCCGTTGGGGCCGACCAGCCCCAGCACGTCGCCCTCGGCCATGGAAAACGACACGTCTCCCACGGCGATCAGGCCGCCGAAGGCCACGGTGACTCCGTCAAGCTCAAGCAGCATGGGCGTGGCCCTCCTTGCGCGACAGTTTGGCCATCAGCATGGGGATCAGGCCGCCGGGGCTGAACAGGATCATGGCGCCCAGCAGCGCGCCCAGCACGATCTGGTGGCCCTGGGGCAGGATGGGCTTGAACACCAACTGGTCCACCAGATAGACCGCCAGCGCGCCCACCAAGGGGCCGCTCACCGTGCGGTAGCCGCCGAAGATGGCCGAGACGATGGCCAGCGTCGTCCACTGCCCGGCGAAGGCGTAGTCGGGCTCGAGGAAGTTGATGTAATGGGCGTTGAAGGCGCCCACCATGCCGGTGATGAAGGCGGACACCACCAGCATCCAGGCCTTCAGCAGCGTCGAGTTGACGCCGACCACGCGGGTGGCGTCCTCGCTGTCATGCATGGCCTTCAGCGCCAGGCCGTAGGTCGAGCGGCGGATCAGGTGATAGGCCGCCATGGAGGCCACCACGATGGTGAGGATGACGAAATAGCCGCCCAGCTTGGAGCCGAAATCCACCCCCAGCAGGGTGGGCAGGCGGGGAATGGACAGCAATCCCGCCGCGCCGCCGGTGATGGGCTTCAATTCGGTGGCCAGGATGCGGAAGATCTCGGCATAGGCCAGGATGGCCAGGGCGAAATAGGGGCCGCGCAGCCGCAGCGCCGGCATGGTCGCCACCGAGGCGATGGCCGCGCCGATGCCGGCCATCAGCATGGCGGGAAACACCGGCCAGCCGCCTTTCAGCGTCAGCAGGGCCGAGACATAGCCGCCCACTCCGAAGAAGGCGGCGTGGCCGAAACTCACCATGCCGCCCAGATTGCCCAAGAGCGCCCAGGCGATGGCGATGCCGCCGATGGTGAGTGCGGCGACGATCAGGCCGATGACATAGGCGTTGGAGCCCAAGGCCAGCGGCACGGCGATGTAGGCGAAGGCCAGGAACAGGCCGATCCTGATGGTGTTGCCCATGGTCTCAGCCCCTCCGCTTGGCGCGGCCGAACAGGCCGGACGGCATCAACAGCAGCACCACCAGGAACAGCACCATGCCGGCCAGTTCCTGCAATGCCGACGACGCCATGGTGACGGTCAGGCTTTCCACCACGCCCAGCAGCACCGCGCCCAGCAGCACGCCGGGCACCGAGCCCATGCCGGCCAGCACGGTGATGATGAAGGCCTTCACCGTCAGGTGATGGCCCAGCGACGGCTGGATCACCTTGGCGGTGTAGATGGCGATGCCCGCCACCGTGGCCAGCAGGCCCGACACCGCGAAGGACAGCACCTCCGTCAATTGCGGGTTGACACCCATCAGCTTGGCGGCGTCGCGGTTGGAAGCAACGGCGCGTAACGCCCTGCCATACCAGCTTTTTTCCAGCCACCACCATACCGCGCCCACCAGGGCGATGCCGATTCCGGCGAACACCAGTTCGGCCTGCATGGCGAACAGGATGTCGAAGGGAATGACGGCGTCGTGGTACCAGGGCGTGGTGGCGGAATGGATGTCCGCCGACCAGATCATCAGCACCGCGTTGGTGAGGATCACCCCGATGCCGAAGGTGAGGATCAGCGAGTTCAGCTCGCGGTCCTTGCTTATCAGGCTGACCAGGTAATAGACCGCCATGGCGGTGGCCACCACCACGGCCAGTGCCAGGGGCAGCGAGGCCAGGGGATCGAGTCCCAGCTTCTCCTCGGCGGTGTAGCTGATATAGGCGCCCAGCAGCACCAGCTCGCCATGGGCGAGGTTGATGACCCGCATGGTGCCGAACACCAGCGCCAGCCCCAGCGCGATCAGGGCGTAATACGCCCCCGACAGCAGTCCGGAGAACAGGGATTGAAGGGTTAGCTCAAGCATGGAGTTCGGCCCTGGAACGGAAGAGAGGCAATCCTGTTCCCGTCATCACCGGGCTTGACCCGGTGATCCACGAGGGGCCGTTTTTCCCATGGTATCGGGAGCGGCCCGGCGTGGATGCCCGGAACAAGTCCGGGCATGACGGGGAGGTCACAACGGGTGTCACCACGGCACGGCCGGATACTTGACCTTGCCGGTGGCGGCGTCGGCGGGCCAGACCAGAACCACCTTGCCGCCCTGGTGCTGGCCCATGCGGTGGGTGAATTCCGGGTTGTCGCCGGCCTCGTCGAAGCGGACCTTGCCGATCACCGTGTCGGCCTGGGTCTTGCGCATCTCCGTGGCGATGCCGCCCTTGTCCACCGTGCCGGCGTCGGCGGCGCGCGCCACCGCCTCGAACAGCAGCTTGGACTGCACATAGCCGAAGATGCCCAGGTAATCGGGTGCCTTGTTGAACATCTTCTGGTAGGTCTCGGCGAATTCCTTGGCTTCCGGCGTGGTGAACTCGGCCGGATAGGACAGCGTCGAGGTGCCCGACACGTTCTCCATCAGATCGGGGAACTCGGCGGCCATCTTGGAGGTGGCGAGGGACCACACGCCGGCGATGGTCTTGATCTCGGGCTTCAACACCTTGGCGGCGCGCAGGATGCCCACATAGTCGTTCTCGTAGCCGATCATGGCGATGGCGTCGGGGCGGTCCTGCAGCTTGATCTTGTGGACGATCGGCTTGAAGTCGTTGGTGGCCGGGTCGAAGGCGTGCATGGTGACCTTGACGCCCTTGGGCGAGAGGCCGGTCTGCAGCATCTTGGCCACTTCCTCGGTGGCTTCCTTGGTGGAATAGACCACCGCCACCGATTTCACGCCCACCTCGTTGAACATGCCCATCAGGGCGCGGGCATAGCCTTCCGAGCTGTTGATGCGGAAGAAGGTCTTGAGGTTGCGCTTGGTCAGCTCGGTGGCGACGCCGCCCGAGGTGATGTAGACCTTGCCCAGCTTCTCGGCGGCTTCCGAGGCCGGGCCGATGATGTTGGAGCCGTAGCCGCCGGTATAGGCCACCACCCCGTCGGCGGCCAGCTTCTCGACGGCGCCCACCGCCTTGGCCGGCGAGGATTCGTCGTCCACGGTGAGGATCTTCACCGTATGCTTGCCGTTCTTTTTGTTGAACATCTCGGCGGCCACCTGGATGCCCTCGTTCATGGCGGTGCCGACGCGGGCAAGATTGCCCGACAGCGGGATCTCGGCGCCGATCTTGAACTCGGCCGCCTTGGCCGGGGCAAAGCCCAGCATCACGGACAGGGCCAGGGCCGAAACACAGAGCTTGCTCTTGGACATTTTGCTTCCTCCCAACGTTTTTAAAGATTGTCGTAGGCGTGGTTTCTTGCCGCCTCGGCGAGGCGGTTTTTCAGAATTTTTCCCGTCGCTCCGGCGGGCAGGTGGCCGACCACCACCACTTCGCCGGGGCGCTTGTAGGGCGCCAGGCGGGCGGCGGCCCACTCGGTCAATTCAGCGACGGCAAGGTCGGTGCCCGGCGCCACCTGGACGAAGGCCACCACCTCCTCGTTGCCGTCGGCGGCCGGGCGGCCGACCACGGCGGAATGGGTGACCAGGGGATGGGCGTTGAACACCGCCTCCACTTCCGCCGGATAGACGTTGAAGCCCGAGCGGATGATCAGCTCCTTGGCGCGTCCGACGATGAACAGCGCCCCGTCCGGATCGCGCCGGGCGAAGTCGCCGGTATTGAGCCAGCCTTGGCCGTCGATCACCTCGGCGGTCATTTCGGGGGCGCGGTAATAGCCCTTCATGGTGCCGGGGCCCCGGCACCACAGCTCGCCCACCTGGCCGTCGGGGACGTCCTTGCCGTCAGGCCCGACGATGCGCACCTCGACGCCCGGCAGGGCATGACCCACCGAGCAATCGCTCCTCGGCGCGTCCAGGCGGGTCTGGCAGATGGTGGGCGCCGATTCGGTCAAGCCGTAGCCGTTGTTCAGCACGCGGCCGAACACCGCTTCGGTCTCCGCCTTGATGGCGGGGTCCAGCGGCGAGCCGCCCGCCGACAGGAAGCGTAAGGCGGGGGCTTCGACCGATGCGCCGGTGAGGCGGATATGCTCGAGGAACTTGGCGAACATGGCCGGCACGCCGTTCCACATGGTCAGCCCGGCCTTCAGGTCGGCCAGCACCTGGGCGGGGGCGAAACGGGGCGCCACATGCAGGCAGGCGCCGCCATAAAGCGTACCCACCAGCACCGAGGCCAGTCCGAACACGTGGGACATGGGCAGCACGCCATAGGCCACGTCACCGGGGCCGATGTCGCGCAGCCCCCCCGACACCGCGCCGATGAACATGATGTTGCGGTGGGTGAGCATGACGCCCTTGGGCGTGCCGGTGGTGCCCGAGGTGTAGATCAGCGCCGCCACCTGGCCGTTGCCGGGCTCGACGGGCTCTGAACTACAGCTGTGGTTGAGCGGTCCCACGGCGAAGCTGCCGAGCCGGGGAAGCGAGCGCAGCCCCGCCCCGTGCCGCCTTGCGTGCAAGGTGGCCTCGGCCGAGACGTCGGTGGTGTAGATCACCCGGCGCGCACCGCAATGGTCACGGATGGTGTCGATCTCGCGCTCGGACAGCCGGGCGTTGATGATCGCCGCCCAGGCATCCATTTCGCCCGCCGCCAGGATCAGGGCGACCAGCAGCAGGCTGTTCTCGCCCACCAGCATCAGCCGGTCGCCGGGACGCACCTCCAGCTCCTTCAACAGGGCCACGGCCTCGTCCATGGCCTCGCCCAGCTGGGCATAGGTCCAGCGGATGTCGCCCTGGAGCATGGCGGGGGCGTCGGGGGTCCGCCGCTGCCATTGCCGTGCCAGTTGCGACAGGCGCGGCGGCAGGTCGGCCAGGATGTCGGCGACAGCCCGCATCAGGCGATGTCCTTCAGCATGTTGCGCGCGATGACCAGCTGCTGGATCTGGGTGGTGCCCTCGTAGATGCGGAACAGGCGGACGTCGCGGTAGAACCGCTCGATGCCGTAATCGGCGATGTATCCGGCCCCGCCATGGACCTGCACGGCGCGGTCGGCGATGCGGCCCACCGCCTCGGACGCGAACATCTTGCAGCAGGCGGCTTCCGTCGAGACGTTCAGGCCCTCGTCCTTCTTACGGGCCGCGTCCAGCACCATGCAGCGCGCGGCGTAGGCCTCGGTCTTCGAATCGGCCAGCATGGCCTGGACCAGCTGGAACTCGCCGATGGGCTTGCCGAACTGGACGCGCTCGGCGGCGTATTTGACGGTGTCACGGATCAGGCGTTCCGACACGCCGACGCAGGTGGCCGAGATGTGCAGCCGGCCACGGTCGAGCACCTTCATGGCGGTCTTGAAGCCCTGGCCCTCCTTGCCTCCGATGATGTTGGCGGCGGGCACGCGGACGTCTTCCAGGATCACGTCGCAGGTATGCGCGCCCTTCTGGCCCATCTTCTTGTCGATCTTGCCCAAGGACAGGCCGGGGGAATCGGCGTCGACGATGAAGGCGGTGATGCCGCCGGCGCCCTTGTCGGACGGATTGGTCCGGGCCATCAGGGTGAAGATCGAGGCTTCCGGCGCATTGGTGATGAAGCGCTTGGTCCCGTTGATGACGTAATGGTCGCCGTCCTTGCGGGCCGTGGTGCGAAGCGAGGCGGCGTCCGATCCGGCATTGGGCTCGGTCAGCGCAAACGAGGCGATCAGCTCGCCGGTGGCCAGGCGGGGCAGGTACTTCCGCTTCTGCTCCTCGGTGCCGTCGATGATGATGCCCTGGGAGCCGATGCCGTTATTGGTGCCGAAGATGGAGCGGAAGGCCGGGCTGGTCTGGCCGATCTCGAAGGCGCACAGCACCTCTTCCTCCATGGTCAGGCCCAGGCCGCCGTATTCCTCGGGGATGGACAGGCCGAACAGGCCCAGCTCCTTCATCTCGGCGATGATCTCGGGGGGGAGGGCGTCGTCCTCGGCGATGCGCTCCTCGTTGGGCACCAGACGCTCGCGCACGAAGCGCGAAAGGGTATCGAGCAGCTGGTTCAGGATTTCCTGGTCACGGATCATGTCGGTCTCGTCCCGTCAGATAAGGGTAAAGGGTCAGCGGCGTCCCAGCGCCGCCTCGATCTTGCGGGCCACCGCCACCAGGCGGGGGCCGAGGTCGTCTTCCAGGCGCTCGCGCGACAGCAGAAAGGCCGCGCCGCCGCAGTTCAGCGCCATCACCGCGCCGGTGGCGGGATTGGTCAGCGCCACGCCCACGGCGTGGACGTCCGACTGCCAGTCGCCCACCGACATGGTGAAGCCGCGTTGGGTGTATTCGCGCAACGCCCGCTCAAGGCCCAGCTTGATGCGCGGCCAGTCGTCGGGGTGGCGCTTCCGGACCTGATCGAGGACGGCGTTGCGCTCGGCCTCGGGCAATGCGGCCAGATAGGCGCGGCCCATGGCGGTGGTCGCCACCGGAATGCGCGAGCCCACCGACAGCCTGATGGTCAGCGCCCCTTTGCCCCGGCAGGATTCGATGTAGATCATGCTGGTCTGGTCGCCGCTGCCCAGCGACACCGCCACGTCGGAATAATCGGCCAGTTCCTGCATCAGCGGGCGGGCCACGTGGCGGATGTCCATGCTGGCCAGCGCGGTGTAGCCCAGCGACAGGACGGCGGTGCCCAACTGGTACTTGGCGTAGCGCTCGATATAGCTGAGGTAGCCCAGCTTGGTCAGCGTATAGGTCAGCCGCGACACCGTCGGCTTGGGCAGTCCGGTGCGCGACGCGATCTCCTGGTTGCCCAGCATGGCGTCGTTGGCGCGAAAGCAGCGCAGAACGTCCAGGCCGCGCGACAGCGCCACCACGAACTGGCGGTCATGGGTTTCCTCGCCGCCGCTTTCCTCGGATTCCGTCAAGGCTTCATCTCCCGGACCCCTCCATTGCGATTGGGGGGCATGATTTTGTTTGCCAAGGGACCAAATCACGACTTAGGCTCTGGCGTCAACAAAATGTGAAATCGAATTCCGCACAGCGAAATTGAGGAACGTCATGACCGAAGTGCTCCTGGAAAAACCCTTTGATTCCGTGGCCTTGCTGCGAATCAACCGGCCCGAGGCCAAGAACGCGCTCAACGGCGAAGTGCGGCGTCAGTTGGCCGGGCACCTGACGGAACTGGGTGCCGACCCCGCCATTCGCGCCATCGTCATGACCGGCAACCAGGAGGCCTTCGCCGCCGGGGCCGACATCAAGGACATGGCCGAGGTAGGCGCCATCGAGCTGATGCAGCGCAACAACCACCTGCTGTGGCGGGCCATCGCCAGTTGCCCCAAGCCGGTGATCGCCGCCGTGAATGGCTATGCCTGGGGCGGCGGCTGCGAGCTGGTGATGCATGCCGACATCATCGTGGCGGGCGAGAACGCCAGCTTCTCCCAGCCCGAGGTCAAGGTGGGCATCATGCCGGGCGCCGGCGGCACCCAGCGCCTGACCCGCGCGGTGGGCAAGTTCAAGGCCATGCTGATGGTGATGACCGGTCAGGCCATCAGCGGCGTGGAGGCCGGGCAGATGGGCCTGGCCAGCCTGGTGGTGCCCGATTCCGAGGTTCTGGACAAGGCCTTGGAGATCGCCAAGACCATCTCGCGCATGCCGCCCGTCGCCATCGCCCAGATCAAGGAAGTGCTGCTGGCCGGCCAGGACGCCTCGCTCGACACCGCCCTGATGCTGGAGCGCAAGGCCTTCCAGCTGCTGTTCGCCAGCGCCGATCAGAAGGAAGGCATGAAGGCCTTCATCGAGAAGCGCAAGCCCACCTATGAGGGGAAGTGACCATGAGCCTCGACGCCAACCGTTCCGACCTCATCCTCGGCCTAGTCGGCACCGGCACCATGGGCCGGGGCATCGCCCAGATCGCCGTGGCTTCCGGCGTGACCGTCATCCTGGTTGACGCGCAGCCCGGCGCCGCCGCCAAGGCCCGCGACGCCGTCGCCGCCATGCTGGCCAAGCTGGCCGAAAAGGGCAAGCTGACGCCGGATGCCTGCGCCGCCGCCACCGGTCGTTTGAAGCTGGGTGAAAGCCTCGCCGATCTGGCCCCTGCCCATGTGGTGGTCGAGGCCATCATCGAAGACATCAAGGTCAAGCAGTCGCTGATGAACGAGCTGGAGGCCATCGTCTCCGCCGACTGCCTGATCGCCAGCAATACCTCGTCGCTGTCGGTGACCTCCATCGCGGCCGCCTGCAAGCACCCTGAGCGGGTGGGCGGCTTCCATTTCTTCAATCCCGTTCCACTGATGAAAGTGGTGGAGGTCATCGATGGCGTCATGACGGCGCCCTGGGTGGTCGAGGCGTTGACCACTCTGGCCAGGCGCATGGGGCATGCGCCCGTCAAGGCCAAGGACACGCCCGGCTTCATCGTCAACCACGCCGGGCGCGGCTATGGCACCGAGGCGCTGAAGCTGGTGGGCGAGGGGGTGACCGACGTGTTTGCCGCCGACCGCATCCTGAAGGGCGCTGCCGGCTTCCGCATGGGGCCGTTCGAGCTGCTGGACCTCACCGCGCTGGACGTCTCCCACCCGGTGATGGAAAGCATCTACGACCAGTATTACCAGGAGCCGCGCTACCGGCCGTCGCCCATCACCCGCTCGCGCCTCGCCGCCGGGCTGCTGGGCCGCAAGGTGGGGCGCGGCTTCTACGCCTACGAGGCGGACAAGCAGGTGGTGCCGCCGGCGCCGCCTGTTCCCGCCGCCTGGGACGGCCCGGTCTGGGTGGCCCCCGGTGAAGGTTCGCTGGCCGTCGCCGCCCTGGTCACCCGGCTGGGCGCCAAGCTGGAGAAGGGCAAGAAGCCGACCAAGTCGGCCCTGATCCTCATCCCCGTGCTGGGCGAGGACTGCACCAGTGCCTGTGTCCGTCTCGGCCTGGACGCCACCCGTACTGTCGCCATCGACCCGCTGTTCGGGCTGGACAGCCACCGCACCATCATGACCAACCCGGTGACGGCGCAGGCGACCCGCGACGGCGCCTTTGGCCTGCTGGCCAGCGACAATGTCGCCGTCTCGGTGGTCTCGGACAGTCCCGGTCTGGTGGCGCAGCGGGTGGTGGCGACCATCGTCAACATCGGCTGCGACATCGCCCAGCAGCGCATCGCCAGCCCCGAGGACATCGACAAGGCGGTGACGCTGGGCCTCGGCTATCCCGCCGGGCCGCTGTCCTGGGGCGACCGCATCGGCGCCGACAAGGTGGTGGCCATCCTCGACACCATGCTGGCCATCACCGGCGATCCCCGCTACCGCGCCTCGCTCTGGCTGAAGCGCCGTGCCGCCCTGGGCGTTTCCCTTTTGACTTCGGAGTCCTGATCCATGCTCGACGCCTACATCTATGACGGCCTGCGTTCTCCCATCGGCCGCCATGCCGGCGGCCTCGCCCCGGTGCGCCCCGACGATCTCGCCGCCGAGGTGATTCGCGCCCTGGTGGCCCGCTCGTCCTTCAAGCCGGAAGATGTCGAGGACGTCATCCTCGGCTGTACCAACCAGGCGGGTGAGGACAGCCGCAACGTGGCCCGCCACGCCGCGCTGTTGTCCGGCCTGCCCGTCGAGGTGGCGGGCCAGACCGTCAACCGGCTGTGCGCCTCGGGCCTGGCGGCCGTGCTGGACGCGGCTCGCTCGGTGACCTGCAATGAGGGCGACCTGTTCATCGCCGGCGGCGTGGAAAGCATGAGCCGCGCCCCCTTCGTGCTGGCCAAGGCCGAAAGCGCCTGGTCCAGGGACGCCAAGATCTTCGACACCACCATCGGGGCGCGCTTCGCCAATCCCAGGGTGATCAAGGGCTTTGGCAACCATTCCATGCCCGAGACCGCCGACAACATCGCCCACGACCTGAATCTCACGCGTGAGGCCTCGGATGCCTTCGCCGCCGCCTCCCAGGCCAAGTATGCGCGCGCCAAGGCCGACGGCTTCTACGAGGGCGAGATCCATCCCATCACCATAGTGGGCCGCAAGGGCGACATTGTGGTGGCCGAGGACGAGCATCCGCGTCCCCAGACCGATCTGGCGGCGCTGACCAAGCTGAAGCCTCTGTTCGAGGGCGGCGTGGTCACCGCCGGCAATGCGTCCGGCATCAATGACGGCGCGGCGGCCCTGTTCATCGGCTCGCGCGCGGCGGGCGAGAAGGCGGGTGTTGCGCCCATCGCCCGCATCGTCGCCGGTGCTGCGGCCGGCGTGCCGCCCCGTGTCATGGGCCTGGGGCCGGTTCCGGCCATCACCAAGGCCCTGGCGCGGGCCAAGCTGTCCTTGAAGGACCTCGATCTCATCGAGATCAACGAGGCTTTCGCCGTGCAGGTGCTGGGCTGCGTCACCCAGCTGGGCGTGGCGGCCGACGATTCGCGGCTCAACCCCAATGGCGGGGCCATCGCCATCGGCCATCCGCTGGGCTGTTCGGGCGCCCGTCTGGCGCTCACCGCCGCCCGGCAGCTGCAGCGGACCGGCGGGCGCTATGCCGTGGTCTCGCTCTGTATCGGCGTCGGCCACGGGCTGGCCGCCGTGATCGAAAGGGTCTGAGCCATGGCCATCCGGGAAATCCTGGTCCATGTGGAGCCCGATGCCGCAGGCGCCGGGCGTCTCGACCTCGCCCGCGCCCTGGCGGATGAACACAAGGCCCGGCTGGTGGGGGTAGGCAAGGGCGACGAGGCCCCCGAGGGCGTCGACGAGTGGCGGCCCATCAATGGACTGAAGGATCTGGCGCTCCACGCCCGCTATGCCGATTTGACCATCGTCGGCCAGGCCTCGCCCGGCACCTCCGACCACGTCACCGAGACGCTGATGCGGGTCGGCCGCCCCATTCTGGCGGTGCCGCGCCACGGGCGTTATCCCCGGGTCGGCCAGCGGGTGCTGGTGGCCTGGAACGCGTCGCGCGAGGCGACGCGGGCGGTGTTCGATTCCCTGCCGCTGCTGGCGGGTGCCGTCAATGTCACGGTGATGACCATGGACGCCGAGGACGGGGACCGGGTGCCCGGCGCCGATATCGGCCTGACCCTGGCGCGGCACGGCATCAAGGTGGACGTGGTGCATTCGACGCTGGGCGATATCGACGCCGGCAACGCCTTGCTGTCGCGGGCCGCCGACCAGGGGGCCGACCTGCTGGTCATGGGGGCGTTCGGCCATTCGCCTTTGCGCGAGAAGGTGCTGGGCGGGGCCACGCGGCACATCCTCGACCACATGACCGTACCGGTGCTGCTCTCACATTGAGGATGTTTCATTCGACGGGGGGCGGCGGATGGGGCAACAATCCGCCGCCCCCTTTTTGCTTGGAGACTGGCTATGCGTGATTGCCTGGATTTCTACATCGACGGCGCCTGGGTGAAGCCCGCCAAGGGCTCGCGCAATCTCGACGTGATCAACCCCGCCACCGAGCAGGTTTCGGGCCGGGTGGCGCTGGGCTCCGCCGCCGACGCTGTCCTGGCCATCCAGGCGGCGGCCAGGGCCTTTCCCGCCTGGGCGGCGACGCCGTTGGCCGAACGCCTGGAAATCCTGGCCAAGGTGACCGCGCTCTACGAGGCCCGCATCGACGAGATCGCCCAGGCCATCAGCCTGGAGATGGGCGCGCCCTTGGAGCGTCTGGCCAAGCCGGCCCAGGCCCGCGCCGGGCTGGGGCATTTCAAGACGGCGCTTAGCATCGCCAAGACCTACGCCTTCGAGCGCCGCCAGGGCACCACCCTGGTGGTCAAGGAACCGGTGGGGGTGGTCTCGCTGATCACGCCGTGGAACTGGCCCATGAACCAGATCGCCTGCAAGGTGGCGCCCGCCTTGGCGGCGGGCTGCGCCATGGTGTTGAAGCCCAGCGAGTTCGCGCCCTATTCCGCCCGCATCCTGGCCGAGATCGTCCACGAGGCCGGGGTGCCGGCCGGCGTGTTCAACATGGTGTTCGGCGACGGGGCCGAGATCGGGCCGGTGCTGTCGTCGCACCCGCTGGTGGACATGGTGTCGCTGACCGGCTCCAACGCCGCCGGCTCGTCGGTGATGCGTGAAGGGGCGGCCACCATCAAGAAGGTGTCGTTGGAGCTCGGCGGCAAGTCGGCCAACATCATCTGCGACAGCGCCGATTTCCACAGGGCCATGGGCCACGCGGTCAAGGCCATGATGGGCAATTCGGGCCAAAGCTGCAACGCGCCGTCCCGGCTGTTCGTTCCCGCCCATCGGTTGGAGGAGGCCGAGGCGCTGGCCGCCGAATTGTGCGCCCAGATCAAGGTGGGCGATCCCGCCGATCCGGAAACGGTGATGGGCCCCATCGCCAACGCGCGGCAGTTCGACAAGGTGCGGCGCATGATCCGCACCGGTATGGAGGAAGGCGCCAAGCTGGTCTGCGGCGGGCCCGAGCGCCCCGAAGGCCTGGACAGGGGCTTTTTCGTCCGTCCCACCGTGTTCAGCCGGGTCACGGATTCCATGACCATCATGCGCGAGGAAATCTTCGGCCCGGTGCTGTCCATGCGCGGCTACAAGGATCTGGACGACGCGGTGGCGGGCGCCAACGATTGCGTCTACGGCCTGTCGGGCTATGTCACCGCCGGCGACCTGGCCGAGGCGCGGTCGGTGGCGCGCCGCTTGCGCACCGGCATGGTGCATTTGAACGGCGCGCTGTCCCATCCCGGCGGCCCGTTCGGCGGCATCCGTCAGTCGGGAGTGGGGCGCGAATGGGGCGAGGCGGGGTTCGAGGAATTCCTGGAATCCAAGACGCTGTTCGGCTCCGAGCCCAAGGAGTAAGCATAGTCGTCATGGCCGGGCTCGATCCGGCCATCCACGCCTGTTTAGGCGGCACCACGTGGATCGCCGGATCAAGTCCGGCGATGACGTTGTAAAGGGGGCAATCATGCTTGAGACCGGCTTCTACTCCCTCGGCATGCCGGGGCGGTTGGACGACGACATCGCCTTCGTGCTGGCCAAGGCCGCCGAGCTGAACCTGCCCAAGCTGGGCGAGTTGGGGCCGGTGGCGGGACGGGCGGAATTCGCCCGGCGGCTGTCGCGCACCAATCCGCCCGCTCCCGAAGGCGTCCTGGCCGAGGACTTCGCCATCGCGGGCATTCCGGCCCGGCGCTACCAGCCGGTGGGCGGGCCCAGGGCCAAGGCGCTGCTGCTCTATTTCCACGGCGGCGGCTTCGTGGTCGGCGATCTCGAGACCCACGATCCCCATTGCCGCGCCCTGGCCGCCGAAAGCGGCTCGGTGGTGGTGGCGGTTCACTACCGCCTGGCGCCCGAGCATCCCTATCCCGCCGCCATCCAGGATGGCCTTGCCGCGCTGAAATGGGCGGCGGCCGAGTATCCCGGCTGGAAACTTGGGCTCGCCGGCGACAGCGCCGGCGGCACCCTGTCGGCGGTGGTGGCGCTGCATGCCCGCGACCTGGGCATCGGGCTGGCGTTGCAGATGCTGATCTATCCGGCGGTGGACCAGAAGGGCGACTTTCCCTCCCGTGCTCGCCTCGCCGAGGGCTATCTGCTCACCCAGGCCGATATCGACTGGTTCACCGCCCAGTATTTCGGCCAATGCCACAGCCCGGTGCTGGAGCCCGACGCCTCGCCGCTGCGCGCCGCCTCCCATGCCGGGCTGGCCCCGGCCCTGGTGCTGACCTGCGGCTTCGATCCCCTGGTGGACGAGGGCGATGCCTATGCCGAGGCCCTGAAAAGGGCGGGGGTGCCGGTGCGCCATGTCCGTCTTGAAGGCTCCATCCATGGCTGTCTGGGGCTGGCGGGCTATGTGAGTTCGGGCAAGGCTGTGCTGGCCGAGGCGTGCCGGGCGTGGAGTTCGGTCCTGTCCTGATTTATTGAACGACCATTCAAGCAGCTTGACTCGCACCGTCAAATGAATGAACATTCAGTCAGATTGAATGGTCAGTCAGTTCGAGGCGTGAATGTCCTTTTCCGTGCTGAATACCGCCCGCCGGGGCGCCGTCTTCGTGGTCACCCTGGCCAGCCCGCCGGTCAACGCGCTCAGCCGCGCCCTGATCAAGGACCTGCACGCCGCCATGGACATGGTGGAGGAGGACAAGTCCGTCCGGGTCCTGCACGTGCGCTCCGAGCAAAAGGCGTTCTGTGCCGGCGCCGATCTGGCCGAGATGCGCGAAAACCTCGCCAATCCTAATCTGGTGGATGCCCAGATCGCCTTCGTCCGCGATCTGCAGAACGTGTTGAAGCGCATCGAGCGGCTGCCGCTCGCCACCATCGCCGAGGTGGGGGGCGCCGCCATGGGCGGCGGGCTGGAACTGGCGCTGGCCTGTGATTTCCGCATCGCCGCGAACGAGGCCAAGCTGGCCCTGCCCGAGGTCAATCTGGGCCTGATCCCCGGCGCGGGCGGCACCCAGCGCCTGACCCGGCTGTGCGGCCCGGCCATCGCCAAGCGCCTGATCCTGGGTGCCGAGATTCTGGACGGCCAGAGCGCTGCCGAGATGGGCATCGTCCACTGGTCGGCGCCGCGCGCCGAGTTGGCCGACAAGGCCGCGACGCTGGCCGACCGCATCGCCACCCTGCCACGTGCCGCCGTGGCGGCGTCGAAGTCCTGCATCGAGGCTTCCCTCGACCCCAGCCGCGACGGCTACGAGGAAGAGCTTCTCGCCACCCGCGACCTGCTGTTGCACGAGCCCGAGACCCGCCACCGGGTCGAGGCCTTCCTGTCCAAGTGAGTCTTCCATCCAAGGAGCCAAGGAAATGAAGTTCGAGGATAAAGTCGCCCTGATCACCGGCGGAGCGTCGGGTATCGGCTATTGCACCGTGAAGTCCATGGCCGAGCTGGGCGCCGACGTCCTGATCGCCGACATCAACGTCGAAGCCGGCGAGAAGGCGGCGGCCGAACTGAAGGCCAAGGGCTTCAAGGCCGAATTCGTGCGCCTCGACGTCACCGACAAGGCGAACATCGCCAAGGTCAAGGAGCACGTGCTGGCCACCCGCGGCCGCCTCGACATCCTGTGCAACGTGGCGGGCTGGGGCCACATCCAGCCGTTCGTGGACAATGACGACGCCTTCATCGCGCGTGTGATGAGCCTGAACCTCACTGGCCCCATCGAGCTGATCCGCGCCTTCTTCCCCATGATGATCGAGAAGAAGACCGGCAAGATCGTCAACGTCGCCTCGGACGCCGGCCGCGTCGGTTCCCTGGGCGAAAGCGTCTACTCGGCGGCCAAGGGCGGTCTGATCGCCTTCTCCAAGGCCCTGGCCCGCGAGGGTGCGCGCTTCAACATCAACGTCAACGCCATCTGCCCCGGCCCGACCGACACCCCGCTGTTGAAGTCCGAGCCGGAGAAATTCCTGGAGGCCTTCTTGAAGGTCATTCCCATGCGCCGCTTCGGTCAGCCGCAGGAAGTGGCCGATTCCATCGTCTTCATGGCGTCGAACCGCGCCGACTACATCACCGGCCAGGTTCTGTCGGTCAACGGCGGCATCACCATGGTGGGCTAAGGGCCCCCTTCGCAACATCGAGACAAGAGGACAATCCCATGCGCAAGTTCAAGGCTGCCGAGTACAAGGCCGTTCATTTCGACTGGAAGGTGGACGGCAAGGTGGCGACACTCACCCTGAACCGTCCCGACAAGAAGAACCCGCTGACCTTCGACTCCTATGGCGAGCTGCGTGACCTGTTCGAGAACCTGGTTTATGCCGACGACGTCAAGGCGGTGGTCGTCACCGGTTCGGGCGGCAATTTCTGCTCGGGCGGCGACGTGCACGAGATCATCGGCCCGCTGACCAAGATGGACATGCCGGAACTGCTGGAATTCACCCGCATGACCGGTGACGCGGTGCGCGCCATGCGCAACGCGCCCCAGCCGATCATCGCCGCCATCGACGGCGTGTGCGCCGGCGCCGGCACCATGCTGGGCTGCGCCGCCGACATCCGTCTGGGTACCGCGCGGTCCAAGGTGGCCTTCCTGTTCGTGCGCGTCGGCCTGGCCGGCGCCGACATGGGCGCCTGCACCCTGCTGCCCCGCCTGATCGGGTTGAGCCGTGCCGCCGAGTTGCTCTACACCGGCCGCGCCATGGGCGGCGAGGAATCCGAGCGCGTCGGCTACTACAACTCGCTGCACGCCCCGGAAGAGCTGCTGGACGCCGCCAACAAGCTGGCCCATTCGCTGGCCAACGGCCCGACCTTCGGTCACGCCATGACCAAGAAGATGCTGTGGCAGGAGTGGAACCACGGTCTGGGCGAGTGCATCGAGGCAGAGGCCCAGGCCCAGGCCATCTGCATGCAGACCAAGGACTTCGAGCGCGCCTACATCGCCTTCGCCAACAAGCAGGCGCCGGTGTTCGAAGGTAACTGATCCCGGCTTATCCCCCCTCTCCCGCCTGCAGGAGAGGGGATACCTAAGGAAAATAAAATGAGCGATGCCACGTTCCTCGACTGGCCCTTTCTCGACGAGTCCCACCGCGCGTTCGCCGCGTCGCTCGAGGTCTGGGCCAACACCACCCTCCCAGAGGTGTGTCCCGAGGACGAGGCGCACGGCCCCGCCATGGACCAGACCGCCCGACGCCTGGTAACGGCTCTGGGACAGGCGGGGTTCCTTCGGGCGGCCATTCCGGCCGCCCACGGCGGGCGGGCAAAGGATTTCGATGTCCGGGCGCTCTGCCTGGGCCGCGAGATCCTGGCCCGCCATGCCGGTCTTGCCGATTTCGCCTTCGCCATGCAGGGTCTGGGCTCTGCTGCCATCACCTTGTTCGGCAACGAGCAGCAGCAGGCCCGCTATCTGCCCAAGGTGGGCACCGGCGAGATGATCGCCGCCTTCGCCATCTCCGAGGCCGACGCCGGTTCCGACGTGGGCGCCATGACCACCAAGGCGGTCCTGGACGGCGACCATTACGTCATCGACGGCGCCAAGACCTGGATTTCCAATGCAGGTCTGGCCGATTTCTATACCGTCTTCGCCCGCATCGGCGACGAGCCGGGGGCCAAGACCCTGGCGGCCTTCGTGGTGGACGCCTCCACGCCGGGCCTGTCGGTGTCCGAGCGCATCGACGTCATCGCGCCCCATCCGCTGGGCTCGCTCAAGTTCGAGAACATGCGGGTGCCCGCCGCCAACATGCTGGGCAAGCCCGGCGACGGCTTCAAGGTGGCCATGAGCGTGCTGGACGTGTTCCGCACCACGGTGGGCGCCGCCGCCCTGGGCTTTGCACGCCGCGCCATGGACGAGGCCCTGGCCCGTTCGGTCAAGCGCAAGGCCTTCGGCTCGCGCCTTGCCGATTTCCAGCTGATCCAGGCCAAGATCGCCGACATGGCGGTGGCCGTCGACACCTCGGCCCTGCTGATCTACCGCTCGGCCTGGACCAAGGACACGCACGGCGGACGGGTAACCCGCGAGGCCTCCATGGCCAAGCTGTGGGCTACCGAACAGGCCCAGATGGTCATCGATCAGGCGGTGCAGATCTTCGGCGGCCTGGGGGTGATCAGCGGCATGATGGTGGAACAGCTCTATCGCGAAATCCGCGCCTTGCGTATCTATGAAGGCACCAGCGAGATTCAGAAGCTGGTCATCGCCTCCAAGGTTTACGAAGGGTTGACCCTATGATGGGTGATTCCAGGCCGCTTGTCGGCCGTCATGCCCTGGTCACCGGCGGCGGTCGCGGCATCGGCGCCGCCATCGCCCGCCAGCTGCTGGTGTTGGGCGCCGCGGTGACCATCACCGGCCGCGACCAAAAGCGCCTGGACGAGGCGGCCGCCGCCATGGGCTGCCAGGGGCTGGCCGTGGACGTCACCGATCCGGCGGCCATCCAGACCGGCTTCGCTCGCGCATCGGCCCAGCTCGGCCCCATCGCCATCCTGGTCAACAATGCCGGCATCGCCAAGGCGGCGCCTTTCGCCCGGACCGATCTCGCCCTGTGGGACGACATCCTGCGCACCGACCTGACCGGCGCCTTCCTGTGCACCCAGGCGGCGCTGCCCGACATGCTGAAGGCCGGATGGGGCAGGGTGGTCAACGTGGCCTCGACCGCCGGACTGACCGGCATGGCCTATTGCGCCGCCTATTGCGCCGCCAAGCATGGTCTGGTGGGCATGACCCGCGCCCTGGCGGTGGAACTGGCCGCCAAGCCGGTAACGGTCAACGCCGTCTGCCCAGGCTATACCGAGACGGACATCGTCGAGGAGACGATCGCCAACATCGTGGCCAAGACCGGGCGGACGCGGGACGAGGCCCTGGCCGGACTGGTCGCCTCCAACCCGCAGAAGCGCCTGATCAAGCCGGAAGAGGTGGCCGAGGCGGTGGCTTGGCTGTGCCTGCCGGGCTCGGGCTCCATCACCGGCCAGAGCATCGCCGTGGCGGGTGGAGAGCTGATGTAGAGGTTGACCTCTGGCCAGGGGCGGGGTAGTCGGACTTTTAAATTCCTCCAACCAGGGCGGGACGCTGAATGGACAACAAGCCGGCTGCGGTTCACGACGTCAAGGCGCAGGTCGCTGACGAAACCCTGGTCGCCAGGCGGCGCGGCCAGATCATCGCCGCGGCGGTGGAGCTGTTCTCGCACCAGGGCTTCTACCGCACCACCATTCAGGACGTGGCCAAGAAGGCGGGCGTTTCGGCCGGTCTGATCTACCAGTATGTCAGCGACAAGGAGGACGTGCTGCTGCTCGCCCTTCTGTCGGTGCTGGAATCCTACAAGCACGAAATTCCGGCGGCGCTGGAAGGACTTTCCGACCCGCTGGAGCGCTTTCAGGCGGCGATCCGCGCCTATTGCCGGGTGGTGGACCAGCGGCGCGAGGCCACCGTCCTGGCCTATCGCTCCACCAAGTCGCTGCCCGACGACCGCCGCCGCCTGATCAAGGATTGCGAGATCGAGACCAACGGCATGATCGCCGCCTGCCTTGCCGATTGCATCAAGGCGGGGCTGATGCGCGAAGTGAATGTGGAGCTGGTGACCTACCAGCTGGTGACCTTCGCCCATTCCTGGGCGCTAAAGCACTGGCGGCTCAAGGAGCAGTGCGGGTTGGAGGAATATGTGGCCGAGGGCCTGGATTTCTTCGCCCATGCCCTGCTGACCCCCAAGGGTTGGCGCCAGTGGAAGAAGATGGCGGACGCCACGACCGGTTGACGTTGGCGGCCCATCGGGTACTATATCTGGCTTCAAAAGCCAGAGGACTGTAATGACCCAACCCGCCGTGACCGGCGAAATCCGCGAGACGCCGCTTGCCGAGGCCTTGGGCGAGCGCTATCTCGCCTATGCCATGTCCACCATCGTGTCGCGCTCGCTGCCCGATGTGCGCGACGGGTTGAAGCCGGTGCATCGCCGCCTGCTGTTCGCCATGCGCCAGTTGAAGCTGGACCCCAGCGGCGGCTTCAAGAAGTGCGCCCGCGTGGTCGGCGACGTCATCGGTAAGTACCATCCCCACGGCGACGTGGCGGTCTACGACACCCTGGTGCGTCTGGCCCAGGATTTCGCCGTGCGCTATCCCCTGGTGGAAGGCCAGGGCAATTTCGGCAATATCGACGGCGATAACGCGGCCGCCATGCGTTACACCGAGGCCAAGCTGACCGAGGTGGCCGCCGCCCTGATGGAAGGGCTCGACGAGGATTGCGTCGATTTCCGCCCCACCTATGACGGCACCGAGGAAGAGCCGGTGGTCATGCCGTCGGCCATCCCCAACCTGCTGGCCAATGGCTCGGCGGGCATCGCGGTGGGCATGGCGACCAGCATTCCGCCCCATAATCTGGGCGAGATCTGCGACGCGCTCGACCATCTGATCGCCAAGCCGGAATGCGACGTGGACGAGCTGATCGCCCACATGCCCGGCCCCGATTTCCCCACCGGCGGCGTGCTGGTGGAGACCAGCGCGGCCATCACCGAGGCCTACCGCACCGGCAAGGGCGCCTTCCGCGTGCGGGCCAAGTGGGCGGTGGAGAAGCTGTCCCACGGGCTGTACCAGATCGTCATCACCGAGATTCCCTATCAGGTGCAGAAGGCCAAGCTGATCGAGAAGATCGCCGAGCTTCTGTCCGAGAAGAAGCTGCCGCTGCTGGCCGACATCCGTGACGAATCCGCCGAGGACATCCGCCTCGTGCTGGAGCCCCGCAACCGCACCGTCGAGGCCGAACTGGTGATGGAGCAGCTGTTCCGCCAGACCGATCTGGAATCGCGCTTCTCGCTCAACATGAACGTGCTTGACGCGCAGGCGGTGCCGCGCGTCATGAACCTCAAGGAGGTGCTGCGCGCCTTCCTCGACCACCGCATGGTGGTGCTGGAACGCCGCGCCCGGCACCGGCTGGAAAAGATCGCCAAGCGCCTGGAGGTGCTGGAAGGATTCCTCAAGGTCTATGCCGACCTCGACAAGGTCATCAAGATCATCCGCTTCGCCGACGAGCCCAAGGCCGAGCTGATCAAGACCTTCAAGCTGTCCGAGGTGCAGGCCGAGGCCATCCTCAATATGCGGCTGCGCTCCTTGAACAAGCTGCAGGAGCTGGAGATCAAGACCGAGCACGCCGAATTGTCGGCGGAGAAGGCCGATCTCGAGGCGCTGCTGGCCGACGAATCCCGCCGTTGGGCCGCCATCGCTGCCCAGGTGGCCGAGACCCGCAAGGCCTTCGGCGGCCACACCCAGCTGGGCAAGCGCCGCACGGAGCTGGGCGACGCCCCTTCCGCCGTGGTGGTGCCCATCGAGGCCTATGTGGAGCGCGAAGCCATCACCATGGTGCTGTCCGAGAAGGGCTGGATCAGGGCGCTCAAGGGTCATTCCGACAATCCCGACGCGCTCAAGTTCAAGGAAGGCGACCAGCTGGGATTCCTGCTCAAGGCCTGGACCACCGACAAGATCCTGATCTTCGCCACCGACGGGCGCTTCTACACCATCGGCGGCGATAAGCTGCCGTCGGGCCGCGGCCATGGCGAGCCCTTGCGCCTGATGATCGATCTGGCTGGTGACGTGGACATCGCCGCCGTGCTGGTCCACAAGCCCGGGCGCAAGCTGCTGCTGGCCACCAATTCCGATCGCGGCTTCGTGGTCGAGGAGAACGAAGTCCTGGCCCAGACGCGGGCGGGCAAGATGGTCCTCAACTGCGCCGACGGTGAAAAGGCCAAGTTCTGCCTTCCCTTCGAGGGCGACGCCGTCGCCGTCATCGGCGAGAACCGCAAGCTGCTGGTGTTCATGGCGGACGAGATTCCGGTGATGAGCCGGGGCAGGGGCGTCATCTTGCAGAAGTACCGCGACGGCGGCATGGCCGACATCAAGGTCTTCACCCTGGCCGAGGGCCTGAGTTGGCCGCTGGGCGAGCGCACCCGCACCGAAGCCGACCTTACCCCCTGGCTGGGCAAGCGCGCCTCGGTCGGCCGCCTGCCGCCCACCGGATTCCCCAGGAATAACCGGTTCTCCTGAATATCCAAGACGTCATGGCCGGGCTTGTCCCGCCCATCCACGCCTTTTTAGGCGGCACCGCGTGGATCGCCGGATCAAGTCCGGCGATGACGACGGTGGAACGGGTGTCCCTGGATGGGATATTACGGTTTTCCGTAATGGCCGTCGCGTTGCGTCCCCCTTGCATTGGTGTAGGATAATTTCCACCTGATCCGGATCAACCGGTAAAAAGTTTTCTGGGAGGAGACTTTAATGCAGCGACGTAAATTTCTGACCGGCGCCGCCGTGGGCGCGGCCGCGGCCTCGACCACGATTGCCGCTCCGGCCATCGCGCAGAGCATGCCCGAGATCAAGTGGCGCCTGGCGTCCAGCTTCCCCAAGAGCCTGGACACCATCTACGGCGCCGGCGAGGTGCTGGCGAAAAGGGTCGCCGAGGCCACCGACGGCAAGTTCCAGATCCGCGTCTTTGCCGGCGGCGAGATCGTCCCCGGCCTGCAGGTGCTGGACGCCGTGCAGAACGGCACCGTCGAATGCGGCCATACCGTCAGCTACTATTACGTCGGCAAGGACGCCACCTTCGGCTTCGACGCCTCCATGCCCTTCGGCGCCAATACCCGCCAGCAGAATTCCTGGCTGTACCATGGCGGCGGCATGGCGCTGATGCGCGAGTTCTTCGCCAAGTACAACATGCTGAACTTTCCCTGCGGCAACACCGGCACCCAGATGGGCGGCTGGTTCCGCAAGGAGATCAAGACCGTCGAGGACCTGAAGGGCCTCAAGTTCCGCATCGGCGGCTATGCCGGCAAGGTGCTGACCAAGCTGGGCGTGGTGCCGCAGCAGATCGCCGGCGGCGATCTCTACCCCGCCCTGGAAAAGGGCACCATCGACGCCGCCGAATGGGTCGGCCCCTATGACGACGAGAAGCTGGGCTTCAACAAGGTGGCTCCCTACTACTACTACCCCGGCTGGTGGGAAGGCGGCCCCTGCGTCTCGGCCCTGGTCAACAAGAACGAGTGGGAAAAGCTGCCCAAGCACTACAAGGCGGTGTTCGAGGCGGCGGCGGCCGAGGCCAATCTGGACATGAGCGCCAAGTACGACGTGCTCAACCCGCCGGCGCTCAAGCGCCTGATCGCCAACGGCACCCAGCTGCGTCCGTTCTCCAAGGACATCATGCTGGCCTGCTACAAGGCGGCCCAGGAAACCTATGCCGAGGAATGCGCGACCAATCCCAACTTCAAGAAGGTCTTCGACCATTGGAGCGCCTATCTGGCCGAGCAGCGCTCCTGGTTCAGCGTCGCCGAGGCCGGCTTCGACAACTTCATGCTCTACGGCGTCCCCAAGAAGTAGTCTCGGGAAACCGCAAAAGGAAAGCCCCGCACCGGAAGGTGCGGGGCTTTTTCGTTGCTCCGTTACTTGCTGTCGGGGCCGCCATACATGCCGCCGCCGAACTCGCCCTGCGGCACCTCGATCTGGATTTTCGAGGTGTCGATGTCGGCGGCCTTGTCGATGCCGCCGGTGACCAGGTCGGGAAAGGCGATGACCAGGCCGACCATGATGATCTGGATGATCACGAACGGAACGGCGCCCCAGTAGATCTGGCCGGTGGTGATCTTGGGCGTCAGCTTGCCGGTGATCTTGTCCACGTAATCGGTCTTGGGCGCCACGCTGCGCAGGTAGAACAGCGCGAAGCCGAAGGGCGGGTGCATGAACGAGGTCTGCATGTTGACGCCCAGCAGCACGCCGAACCAGATCAGGTCGATGCCCAGCTTTTCGGCCACCGGTCCCAGCAGGGGAACCAGGATGAAGGCCAACTCGAAGAAATCGAGGAAGAAGGCCAGCACGAACATCAAGACGTTGACGACGATCAGGAATCCCAGCTTGCCGCCCGGCAGGCCGGTCAGCAGGTGCTCGACCCACAAATCGCCGTTGACGCCGCGGAACACCAGGCCGAACACGGTGGAGCCCACCAGGATGAACACCACGAAGCACGACAGCTTGGCGGTGGTGTCCATGGCCTGGCGCATCAGGGCCCAGTCCAGCTTGCGCTTCATCAGCGCCAGGATCATGGCGCCGGCCGCGCCCATGGCGCCGCCTTCCGTGGGAGTGGCGACGCCGATGAAGATGGTGCCCAGCACCAGGAAGATCAGGATCAGCGGGGGCACCAGGCAGGTCACGGTGCGCACCAGCAGGGCCATGCCGCGTAAGGAGCGGGCCTCGGGCGGCAGGGCCGGGGCGAAGTCCGGCTTGATCATGGTGACCAGGAAGATGAAGCCGGCATAAAGGCCGGTCAGCACGAAGCCGGGGAGGAAGGCGCCCTGGTACATGTCGCCCACCGAACGGCCCAACTGGTCGGCCATGATGATGAGGACCAGGGATGGCGGGATGATCTGGGCCAATGTGCCCGAGGCGGCGATGACGCCGGACGCCACCCGGCGGTCATAGCCGTAGCGCAGCATGATGGGCAGCGAGATCAGGCCCATGGAAATCACCGACGCCGCCACCACGCCGGTGGTCGCCGCCAGCAGGGCGCCGACGAAGACTACCGCATAGGCCAGGCCGCCGCGGATGGGGCCGAACAGCTGGCCGATGGTGTCCAGCAGGTCCTCGGCCATGCCTGATCGTTCGAGGATCAGACCCATGAAGGTGAAGAACGGAATGGCCAGCAGGGTGTCGTTGCGCATGATGCCGAACACGCGCTCGGGCAGGGCCTGGAACAGGCTGACATGCAGCAGCCCCAGTTCGACGCCGAGCAGCCCGAAGACGATGCCGTTGGCCGCCAGGGCGAAGGCCACCGGGTAGCCGATCAGCAGGAAGAACACCAGCGCCGCGAACATCAGCGGCGCCATGTTGGCGATCAGGAATTGGGTCATACCGCTTCTCCGTCCGCCGAGGTGTGGTGGTGGTGGCCGTGGTCGCCGGGGTCGGCGACATCACCGGTCAGGATGCCGATCTTCTTGATCAGCTCCGACACGCCTTGCAGCATCAGCAGCGAGAAACCCAGGGGAATCATCAGCTTCACCGGCCAGCGGATCAGGCCGCCGGCATCGGACGACATCTCCATCATGGTGAAGGACTTCATGAACATGGGCCAGGACAGGACCAGGATCAGCAAGACCATGGGGAACAGGAAGAACAGGGTTCCCAGAATGTCGATCCAGATCTGGGTCCGGCGCGGCAGGCGGCCGCAGATGACGTCGATGCGGATATGCTCGTTCTTCAACAGGGTGTAGCCGGAGCACAGTAGGAACACCGTGGCGAACAGGTACCACTGGACCTCGAGCCAGGCATTGGAGCTGTTGGAGAAGATGTAGCGGTAGGTGGCGTTGCCGGAACTGACGATCACCATGACGAGGATCAGCCAGTAGACGCTCCGCCCGACCCGCTCATTGATTCCGTCAATGAACGAGCTGAGTGCCAATAGTGGTTTCAACGCGGAATCCTCCCGATATTCCTGTCGTTTCTTCCGGAAGCCCGGCTTATCGCGCCGATTCCCCCTAAAATGATGGCATGCCTGCAGGAAGGGGCCAATTGTGGACTTCCGAACTCAGTCTTCCACGTCCAGCAGCTTCCATCCGTCGGGGCCGAAGGCCTCCAGCGGCTGGTAGCGGGTCTTGTAGGACATCTTGCGGCTTTCGGCGATCCAGTAGCCGAGATAGACGTAGGGCAGACCGAGGCGGCGCGCTTCCTCCACCAGCCACAGCACCATGTAGGTGCCCAGGCTGCGGGCCGCGAGATCGGGATCGAAGAAGGAATAGACCGCCGACAGGCCGTCGCTCATGCGGTCGGCCAGGCAGGCGGCCGCCAGATTGCCCTCGGAATCGCGGAATTCGACGATGAAGGTGTCGATGGGGCTGTCCTCGACCATGGAGCGGTAGTCGTAAAAGCCCATCAGCGCCATGTCGCCGCCCGAATGCCGGGATTCCTGGTAGCGGGCGAACAGGCGGAACTGGTCGGCGGTGGCGCGGGCCGGAACGATGCGCGCCACCAGCCCGCCATTGGCGCGGACCACCTTGCGCATGGTGCGGTCGGGGCTGAAGCCATTGGCCACGATGCGCACAGGGACGCAGGCGCTGCAGCCGGGGCAGGCCGGGGTGTAGGCGATGGAATGGCTGCGGCGGAAGCCGGCGCGCGACAGCGCCTCGTGCAGGGTGTCGGCGTCGCTGCCGTTCAACTCGGTGACGATCTTGCGCTCGAGGCGGCCGGACACGTACGGACAGGGCAGGGGCGCCGTGGTGAAGAAGAAGTGTGGCCGCTTGAGAGGAAAATGATCCATGGAAATCCGCTATCCGTCACTTTCCGGGCGAACCGCCCAGCTTCCTGCATAAATTGGCATCTCACATATAGGAGGCGGCGACCGCCGTCACCAGCCCCCCCGATTCAGCCGCCCCATTGGGCGGGATCGTTGACCACCACGGTGCCGGCCAGCATGTCGTGTACGGTCCGGCGCCGGGGATTGAACAGGGCGACCAGCAGAATCAGCGAGCCGGTCACCGCCACCGAGCCGTAGAAGCACGCCGTCTGGATGGCGGCCTGCAACAGGCTGGGGCGCCCATTGTCGTCAAAGGCGTTGGCGCCCACCGACATCACCCGGATGTTGGCCGCCCGCATGCCCAGCGTGGCCGCCCGCTTTCCGCCGATGGTCAGGGTATGGTAGGCGATGGGCGTCAGCGCCATGGCCAGCATCATCACCGGCCACAACAGGCCCAGCGTCAGCGCGCCCAGGATGATGGCGGCCATCCACATCATGCCGATCAGCAGGGCGACCACCACCAGATCGATGCAATAGGCGTAGATGCGCCGGATGGTGATGCCCATGTAGTAGCGGGGCTGGCCCCAGGGGTCGTTCCATTCCGGGGCGTGGTCGATGATGCGCGAGAATGGAGTGGGCGGGTTGGCCATGGCGGCCACCTAGCGTCGGGCCGGCGGCGCGGCGCCCTTCATGGGAACCGACAGCGACTGGGAATCCACCGGCCCCAGGTCGTTCTCGCGCAGCAAGATGATACTGATGCGGCGGTTGCGCAGTCCCTTGGGATCGTTCTTTTCCAGCGGCTCCTGATCGGCGCGGCCGACGATGCGGTCGATGCGGCTTTCCGGCACGCCGGAATTGATCAGGGCGCGCCGGGCCGCCAGGGCACGGTCGGCGGACAATTCCCAATTGGTGTAGCCGGAGGGATCGCGGAACGGAACGGAATCGGTGTGGCCGGAAATGGCGATGCGGTTGTCGGGCAACTGGCGCACCACGCGCGACACCAGGTCGAGCATGGCCCGGGTGTGGCCGTAAGGCGCGCTCGAGCCCGACGGGAACATGGCCAGGCCTTCCTGATCGGTGATCTGGATGCGCAGGCCCTCGGGCGTGTTGTCCACCAGCATGGAGCCCTGGAACTGCTTCATCTCGGGAATGCCCTTCATGGCGCCTTCCAGCACTTCCTTGGCCTTGTCGAACTTCTGCTGCTCGCGCTGGGCCTGGGCTTCCTTGAATTCCTGCTCGGACATGCCGGCGCGGTCCTTGCCCTGGCCCGCCCCCTGTCCTTCGCCCTGTCCGGCGCCCTGGCCGGGCCCCTGATTGCTTTCGCCGGGATTCTCGGGCTCGAATTCCTTGGACCCGGTCAGGTCCTCGCCGCCCGGGCCGATGGAGGCGGGGGGCAGATGCTGCACCAGGGTGGGCGAGGAGGTGTTGGAGACCTGGGCGCCTTCGCCGATCACCTTGCCGCCCAGCAGGCCGCCGGCGCCGGACGCGCTCTTCGACGCCATGGTGGGGGCGAAATAGTTGGACACGCCGGTCAGCTGCTCCTCGGTGACGGCGTTGAGCAGCCACAGCAGCAGGAAGAAGGCCATCATGGCGGTCACGAAGTCGGCATAGGCCACCTTCCAGGCGCCGCCATGGGCGCCGCCGGCCACCTTCTTGACCCGTTTGATGATGATCTGCTGACCGCCTTCCGCCATGTCCAGCTGCTCCTATGGATCAGTCGGGCGGCAGGTTGGTGACGGTCTCTTCCAGTTCCTGGAAGGTCGGGCGCAGCTCGTCGGGCAGGATCTTGCGGGCGAATTCGATGGACACCTGCGGCGCGTAGCCCTGCATGTGTCCCAGCAGCCCGGCCTTGATGGCCAGGAAATAATAATGGTCGGAATCGAAGCACATCTGCATGTTGCGGGCGATGGGCGCGATGAAGGCGTAGGAGATCAGCACGCCCGAGAAGGTGCCCACCAGCGCCGCGCCGATCAGATGGCCCAGCACTTCCGGCGGCTCGGTGATGGAGCCCATGGTGTGAATGACGCCCAGCACCGCCGCCACGATGCCCAGAGCCGGCATGGCGTCGCCCATCAGGTTCACCGCGTGGGCGATCTCGTGATAGTGCTTGTGGTGGGCTTCCAGCTCGCCGTCGATGATGGATTCCAACTCGTGGGCGTTGCTGGTGCCGAGAGTCAGCAGACGCAGGTAGTCGCAGAAGAACGTCCGCGTGTGGTGGTCGGAGCTGAACTTGGGGAACTTGCCGAACAGCGGGCTTTCATCGGGCTTTTCCACGTGGCTTTCCAGCGCCAGGTCGCCCTTGGTCTTGGCCAGCTTGAACACCGCGTACAGAACCGACAGCAATTCGATGTAATCGTCCTTGCCGTGATGGGCGCCCTTGAACACCAGGCCGATATTCTTGCCGATGCCGACGATGGTGGATTTGGGGTTGCCGAGCAGCAGCGAGCCGACCGCCGCGCCGATGATGATCAGCCATTCGAAGGGCTGGAACAGAACGCCCAGATGGCCGCCGGGTGCAGCATAACCGCCGATGACGCTGACGAATGTCACGACGATGCCGATGATTGCGAACATTCACTTCCCCTGGACGCCATCCCGAGGGGGGATGGGCAGATCATCTCCTTACCACGGAGAATGCTATAATTCCTCCTCCATGTCTTGAGTCAACTGCCTTCTCGTGATCAAAAGCGTCTCTTTTTCCGCGAGAAGGGTAATGGCGCATTTGACCTGGGCGGTGGAAGGCTTTTAAATTCGAATCCCGCCCCCAGTGATACCGAGCCGTTCATGTCCCTTGACCCCCGTTCCTTTCGCAAGACTTTGGGCTGCTTCGCCTCCGGCGTCACGGTGGTCACCACCCTGACCCCCCAATCTCGGGAGCCGGTGGGGGTCACGGTCAGCGCGTTCTCGTCCCTGTCGCTGGACCCGCCGCTGGTGCTGTTCTGCCTGGGCAATTCCACCTCCAGCATCGAGGCGTTCAAGGGCTTCGGCCACTTCGCCATCAACATCCTGTCCGAGCGCCAGCGCGACCTGTCCATCCGCTTCGCCAGCCGTTCCGAGGACAAGTGGCAGGGCGTGCCCACCACCACCTGGAACAGCGGCGTGCCCATTCTGTCGGGGTGCCTGGCCAGCCTGGAATGCTCGCTGGTCAACGTCGTCGACGGTGGCGACCATCAGATCTTCATCGGCAAGGTCGAGAAGCTGAAGCACCAGGAAGGGGGCAACCCGCTGGTCTACTTCCGCGGCAGCTACATGGATCCGGCCGCGTCCTCGCTCACCGACGTGGTGTAAGGCCCTACCGTCCCCGTTCCAGCACCAGCACCGAACGCTTGCTGTCCAGTCCCAGGCGGTAGAGGCGGTTGACGCTCCATGCCGGCAGCATGTCGGCGTAGTGGCGCGACAGCGGGTTGCCCGACTGGCCGGTGGCGATGACGAAGCGGCTGTCGGCAAGGTCGGAAAGGTCGAACACCGCCCGCAGGCCGGCGCCGTGGATCTGGGGAAAGCGGGTGGCGCCCGGCTCGACGCGGTAGGCGGCGCGCGACACGGTGAAATCGTCGCCGTCGGCGGGGACGGACAGGTCGGCCATGCCGCCCAGCAGGGGAACCTTGCCCAGGAAGGGATGCTCGAAGCGGGCGGGGTGGGCCGCGCCCCAGCGCCAGGTCTTCATGTCCTTGCCCCAGGTGGCTTCCAGGTCGGCGAGCGCCTGGTCCAGGCTGCGTTCGATCAGCTCGTCGCAGCTTTCCGCCTCGGGGGTGTTGACGTCGTCGCACCAGTGGCGCCGCCGGGTCAGGATATCCATCAGTACCTGGGGGCGAACCCGTTCGAAGGCCGCAAACGAGTCCTTCAACTCGTCGGCCAGGATGGCGCGGTTCAGGCGGTTGATCCAGGCGGCGAAGATCAGCGGCTCGGACCTGTCGCGGTCGGCCTTGCCGTCCCACTCGGCCAGCCGGTGGGCGACGTCGCGGGAACGCAGGGCCTTGAACTCGATTCCGGTCAGCAATTCCTTGAGCTCGACGGCCTGCAGCGACACGGAATCGGCCTGGATGGCCATCATGTCCTCTATGCCCAGGCCGCGGCGCTCGCCCAGCAGGTCGCGGATGCGCGAGGCGCGGTAGCCCTCGGACCAGGTGGCGGAAATCAGGTAGGGGTACTTGTCGCCCACCACCTTGTTGTTGGCGTTGACCAGCACGCCGGACTTGGGGTTGAAGCTCTGGGGCAGCTTGGCCACCGGCACCCAGCCGGTCCAGTCGCCCTCGTTGGTCCAGCCCCGCGCCGGCACGGTGCCGTTGCCCGACTTGCGGATGGGAATGCGTCCGGCGGTGAAGAAGCCGATATTGCCGGTGGTGTCGGCATAGGCGATGTTCAGCACTGGCGCCTGCACGTCCCGGACGGCCTTGTTGAAGGCGGCCCAGTCGCCGGCCTGATTGAGCAGGTGGAGCGCCTGGACGCTGGTGTCGCCGTGGCTGAGCGCGGTGGCGGCCAGGGCGAGCACCTCGTCCTTGCCGGCGACGCCCTGGCCCAGCAGGTCGGACACCACCGGGCCGTGGCGGGTCTCGCGCACATTCATCACCACGTCCGCCATACCCTTGACCTTGATGGTCTCGGTGCGGGTGAGGAAGGGGCGGTTGCCTTCGGGGGCACGGTAGTGGGTCTCGCCGGCCAGCTTCTCGACGAACAGGTCGACGGTGTCGGCCTGGGTGGCGGTGAAGCTCCAGGCGATGCGGCCGTTATGGCCGATCAGATGGAAGGGCAGGCCCGGCACCGTGGCGCCGGCCAGCTTGAGGTCGGGGGCCTCCAGTTCGGCCAGATACCACAGGATGGGGGCGCGGAAGGCCAGATGGGGGTCGCCGGCCAGCAGCGGCTTGCCCGACCGGGTGCGCGAACCGCCCACCACCCAGACATTGGAGGCCGGGGTGGGGCGCATGGTTTCGGGGAAGGCGTCGAGCAGCGCCTTGCCGCCCTCGGCCGACAGGGTCACCGGCGCGTCGGCGGGATAGGCGGGGAACAGCTCGGCCAGGCGCTTAGGCTCCATGGTCCGCGCCAGCTGGGCGCGCAGGATGTCGTCATGCCAGTTGCCGGTCAGCGTCATGGCCATGATCTTCTGCCAGACCATGGAATCGGCAGGGGTCCACGGTTCCGGCCGGAAGCCGAGGATGGTGAATTCGGGGGGCAGGCGATGGATGTTGTGGCCCATCCAGGCGTTGATGCCGTCGGCATAGGATTGCAGCGCCGAGCGGGTGGGCTCGGACAGCGCCCCCAGGGAGCGCTCGGCGGCCTGGTAGAGGCCCAGCGTGCGCATGTAGCGGTCGCTGGCCAACCCGGCCTCGCCCACCACCTCGGCCAGGCGGCCGGCGCCCAGGCGCCGCTGCGCCTCCAACTGCCACATGCGGTCCTGGGCATGCACCCAGCCCATGGCGAAATAGGCGTCGTGGCGCGTTTCGGCGACGATCTTGGGGATGCCGACGCTATCGCGGGTGATGGTGGTCTTCAGCTGGATGCCGTTGACCGGGTGGCGTCCGTCGATGCGCGGCAGCGAGCCCATCACCACCACGAACAGGGCCGACACGCCGAGGATCAGGACCAGGGCGATGCCGTTGACCAGTTTGGACCAGCCGGACATGACGTCGCCGATATGCGCATAGTCCTGGTCGCCGGATTTGTTTCCGGCCACGGGCTTGGTCTTCGCGGCGTGTTCCGGCAAGGCGCTTCGCCCCCGCTTTTCCGTTTCGAACGCTCTTGCCTCTTCGTAACCCGCTGCGGGCGGCAAGTCAAAGGCCGCATCGCCTTTGGAGGGCGCGGCGGAGCGTGCTATAGGTGGCTGACACGCATTCTTCATCAAGGACGAGGATTCCGATGATCGGTAAGTTGAACCATGTCGCCATCGCCGTGCCCGATCTGGCCGCCGCCACCGCGCTCTACCGCGACACGCTGGGCGCCAAGGTGTCCGCCCCGGTGCCGCAGCCGGCCCACGGCGTGACGGTGGTCTTCGTGGAACTGCCCAACACCAAGGTGGAACTGCTCCATCCCCTGGGGGAGAAGTCGCCCATCGCCGGCTTCCTCGACAAGAACCCCTCGGGCGGCATCCACCACATCTGCTACGAGGTCGAGGACATCCTGGCGGCCCGCGACAAGCTGAGGGCCACCGGCGCCCGCGTGCTGGGCGATGGCGAGCCCAAGATCGGCGCCCACGACAAGCCGGTTCTGTTCCTGCACCCCAAGGATTTCAACGGCACCCTGGTCGAGCTGGAACAGGCCTGATCCAGGCTCCAACCCTCCTCGGCCACGCGGGGTTGGCGGGGCGGCCGCGTGGCCGAGGAGAAACGAATGTCTTGGTATTGCGACGTCGCGCCGGGCCATCCGGTCCACGGTCCCTATCATGATCAGGAATACGGCTTCCCGCTCACCGACGAGCGGGCGCTGTTCGAACGCCTGTGCCTGGAAATCTTCCAGGCGGGCCTGTCCTGGCTGATCGTTCTGAAGAAGCGTCCGGCCATGGTCGCCGCCTTCGACGGCTTCGACGTGGACAAGGTGGCGGCCTACGGCGAGGCCGAAATGGAGCGCCTGCTGGCCGATCCCGGCATCATCCGCAACCGCCGCAAGCTCGAGGCCATCATCGAGAACGCGCGGCGCCTCCAGGCCCTGCGGGCGCGCGAAGGCAGCTTCGCCGCCTGGATCGAACGCCACCATCCGTTGATCAAGGATGGCTGGGTCAAGCTGTTCAAGGCGAATTTCGTCTTCATGGGCGCAGAGGTGGTGGGTGAATTCCTGATGAGCATCGGCTATCTGCCGAATTCCCATCGAGAGGATTGCCCGGTGCGGCTTCGCCTGAATGCGCTCGAAGTTCCATGGGTGAGGGTGGGGGCTGATTTCTATTCAAAATAGAAGCAAACAGATTGTTAATGAAATGTATCCCGATTGTTATTGAAGATAAACGGTGTTCATTGATTGTGTGCAGTGTGAGTCTGGAGCCGAGATCTGTTTCTGATCGGGTTGCCAAGGTAATATGAACATTGTTCGATATTGAGTTGCTTCTTTGCATCGCTTATAGTTCTACCGGGGATAGGCGCTTTTCTGGTGGGATAGACGATGTCTGAGAACGACCCAGGGGCGCGATGCCGCAGCACGGCCGGAATCGTCGTCAGGGCTTTTGCCGGCTTGCTGGAGGAACAGGCGGTCGGCGGTCAGGTGTCCGTGGACGCCATCCGGCGGACCTGCAATGCGGTCGGCGGGGCCGGCGACTTGCTCGATGACCTTTACGCCGGCGCCGAACGAACCTGCCAGGATCTGTTCGCTCTGCGCCAGGTGGATTCCCAGCGCGTCAATTACATCGGCCGGATCGTCACCAAGACCTTTGCCCATGTGCTTGACGACCGCGCCTCGGGGATCACCCGGTCCCATCTCGGCCGGCTGTTCGCGGCGCTGCGCATGATCCTGGGCGAGGAGGCCTTCGACGAGATACAGGAGCGCTGCGCCGTCATCGCCGGCGAAGTGTCGTCGGGAAACGGTGGCGTCACCCGTTGGGAGGCCTTCTACCGCCATTCCGAGGCCTTGCTGATCCGGGAGCGGATTCTGGTGTCCATCGCCCGGACCTTCCGGCGGTTCGAGGCGCGGATGGACTGGCTGCTGATCGTCATGAACTCGTCGCCGGGCAGTCGCTCCCTGGGCGGCGGCGCCTTCGTGGCGGCCAAGCCGGGCAAGCGGTGCTCCGACGATTTCGACGCGGCCAAGTTCCTGAAGATCTTCGAGGCCCTGTTCGCGTCCTGCGATCTCCAGGCCATGGACGAGGGGGCGCGCAACGACTTCCTGTCACGCTGGCAGGTGACGCCGGATTCGGTGTTCGGTCCGCTGCTGGCGGAACTGGCGCAATTGCGGATGCGTCTGTCGGTCTGATCCGGCAAAGGCGGCCCAAAAACGGAAACGGCAGGACCGCCTTGGCGATCCTGCCGCATCCTACGTTCCTGGCCTCGGCCTTTCGGCGGACCTGGGACACGTTCCTCCCGACACTCAAGCCGCTTTGGCGCAACCGTTATCGGATGTCTTGCCCGTTCTCCGAGCTTGAAGCCAGTGTACGCAATAATCTGACCGCCGTCACCCCATTTCTTTGTGAACATTACGTAAATGTCGCGAGGTGCGAAAGTGTTGATGCCGGGCTTCGAGGCGCGCATCGTGGTGGTGTCGCCGTCCCGCCGTTCGGAGCCAGGCCATGCGCCGTTTCCTGATACTGCCCGCAATTCTCTCGCTTGCCACCCCCGTCGCCATGGCGCAATCGGCGTCCACGTCGTCTGGGCCGATGGTCATCACCATTTCCAAGCCCGATTGTTCGCGGCTGGTCAGCCACACCCCCTCCGCCGACGTGGCCTACAAGCCCGGCGTAGACGTGCGGGGCAGGCCGGTGGTGCCGGCCGACGCCGACCCCAAGCAGGCCGAATTCGCCAAGAAGGTGCTGCCCGAGGTGCTGGAAATCCCCCTCACCATCAATCCGCTGACTTACAACAAGGCGAAGACGGCCAACAAGAACAAGGCGGCGGCCGCCTCGGCCGTGGCGTCGAACACCAGTGCCATCGCCACCGCCCAGGCCCAGGGCACGACGCTTTCCAGCCAGCTTTCCACCCTGAACAGCCAGAAGACGGCGCTGACCACCCAGTACAACACGGATACGGCGGCGATCGTCGCCATTACCGGGGGCGCGGGCGCCACCGATCCCGGCCTCTTGAAGGTGCGGGCGGCCCGCCAGGCGACCATCGACAGCACCTACAACAGCAATCTTACCTCCATCAATTCCAAGATCGCCTCGGTGAATACGGCCATCACCGCCAACAACGCCAGCATCGCCACGCTGCAATCCAACGACACCACGCTCAGGAACAAATACACCGACACCAACATGGCGACCGAGGGCACCCTGGCCGACCTTTCCGCCAAGGGGCTGGATTCCACCACCATGAAGGTCGGCACGGTGAAGTACGACATCGCGCGCAACATCTTCACCTTCAACGACGAGCCGCTGATGAGCGAGGACCAGCGCGCCCTGGCCGAGGCCTGCGCCAAGCGGGGCGTGCGCTAAACACCGTCTTGTCCCTGACCTGTTCGGGTCAGGGACAAGACGGCAAGCGCAAAGCGCGCCGCGGCTTATGCCGCGAGCGCTTAGGCAGACTGAGGGCAATGAATTGCCAAGGTGGCCGCCATTGCCTATTGTCCCGGTCCAGGATTGATCCGCGGGGTTTCATGATCTTCAACTCGTTCGAGCGCATGGTGGCGTTCCGCTATCTGCGGGCCCGGCGCAAGGAAGGCTTCATCTCGGTCATCGCCGGGTTCTCGCTGGCCGGAATCGGCCTTGGCGTCGCCACCCTGATCGTGGTGATGGCGGTGATGAACGGTTTCCGCCACGAATTGCTGGGCCGCATCCTCGGCATCAACGGCCATATCGGCGTCTACGGCGCCGGCGCGCCGCTGGCCGGCTTCGATCCCCTGGCCGAAACCATCCGTAAGCTGCCGGGCGTCACCAAGGTGATCCCCACTGCCGAGGGCCAGGTCTTCATCACCTCGGCCGGCGGGGGGACGGGGGGCATCGTGCGCGGCGTGCGGGCGCAAGACCTGCTGACCCGGCCCATCTTCCAGAAGAAGTATCGCGGCAACCCCGCCGATTTCGCCGGCGACGACGCGGTGGTGATCGGCAAGCGCCTGGCCGAGAAGTTGGGCGTGCGCATCGGCGATCCCATCTCGCTGATCTCGCCCAAGGGCAACGCCACCGCGTTCGGCACCGTGCCGCGCATGCGCGGCTACAAAGTGGTCGGCACCTTCGACGTGGGCATGTTCGAATACGATTCCGGCTTCGTCTTCATGCCGCTGGAAGCCGCCCAGACCTATTTCCGCCTGCCCGACGCCGTCACCCAGATCGAGGTGTTCCTGGAGAACCCCGACATGGTGCCCGAGACCCGCAAGGCCATCTGGGACATCACCGGCAACACCGCCAACATCTACGACTGGCAGCAGGCCAACGCCAACTTCTTCAACGCCATCCAGGTGGAACGGAACGTCATGTTCCTGATCCTCACCCTGATCATCCTGGTGGCGGCCTTCAACATCATCTCCAGCCTGATCATGCTGGTGAAGGACAAGGGGCGCGACATCGCCATCCTGCGCACCATGGGGGCGACCAGGGGCATGATCTTGCGCATCTTCTTCCTGGCCGGCGCCTCGGTCGGCGTGGTGGGGACGGTGGCGGGCACCATCCTGGGGGTGGCCTTCGCCACCAACATCGAGAACATCCGCCAGTTCATCCAGTCCATCATCGGTCGCGAGCTGTTCGCCGCCGAGATCTACTTCCTGACCCAGCTGCCCGCCCGGGTCGAGACGCGCGAAGTGGTCACCGTGGTGCTGATGGCGCTGGGCCTGTCGTTCGCCGCCACCATCTACCCGGCGTGGCGCGCCGCCAAGCTCGATCCGGTGGAGGCCCTTCGCTATGAGTGATCCCGGTCTGAAGCTGGAGAACATCCGCCGCGTCTTCCACCAGGGCAAGGAGGAGTTGGAGGTGTTGAAGGGCGCCAACCTGGAGATCCGAGCCGGCGAGATCGTCGCCCTGGTCGGCCCCTCGGGCGCGGGCAAGTCGACCCTGCTGCACATCGCCGGCCTGTTGGAGCGTCCCGATTCCGGCGAGGTCCATCTGGCCGGCAATCCGGCCGGCGCCCTGGGCGAGAAGGAACGCACGGGGCTGCGCCGCCTGCACCTGGGCTTCGTCTACCAGTACCACCACCTGCTGCCGGAATTCTCGGCCGCCGAGAACGTCATCCTGCCCCAGATGATCGCCGGCGTTCCCCAGGATCAGGCCCGCGCGCGGGCCATGGAACTGCTGGGCCGCATGAAGCTGGCCGAACGGGCCGAGCACCGCCCCGGCCAGCTGTCGGGCGGCGAGCAGCAGCGCGTTGCCATCTGCCGGGCGCTGGCCAACGCCCCCCGTGTCCTGCTGGCCGACGAACCCACCGGCAACCTTGATCCCCACACCGCCGACGGCGTGTTCGACGAACTGATCCGTCTGGTCAAGGGCTCCGGCGTCGCCGCCCTGATCGCCACCCACAACCCCGAGCTGGCCGCCCGCATGGACCGGGTGGTGAAGATGAGCGAGGGCCTGCTGGTCGAGCAATAGGGGGGATGCGGTCAAGATACCGGCGCTCCGTGAATGTGTTGGAGCGCGGGCGTCCCGCCCGCAGACCGCCGGTGCGGCTGGAGTCCGTCGCCACTGGGGAGTAGACTACACCCGGATGGTGAAGGGGGGGGCGCCGATGGGTGCGATTCCGAGCGTTTTCGATCTCGACCGTCTGGTTCTGGCCCTGTCCGACGCCTTCGATCTGGTGGGGGTGGACAAGACCGGGCATTCGCGCCGCGTCGGGCTGATCGCGGCGCATGTGGCCGAGGAACTGGGATGGGAGAACGGCGAGATCCGCTCGCTGCTCCGCGCCGCCCTGCTGCACGATTGCGGCGTCTCCACCACCGGTGAGCACCACGACCTGATGGGGGCGCTGCGCTGGGCGGATTCGGTGGAGCATTGCCAGCGGGGCGCCGGCTATCTCGCTTCCATTCCCGAACTGGCGGCGCTGGCCCCAATGGTGGCCGAGCATCACACCGCCTGGACCAATCTGTGCAACCGGGGCGTTACCGAGGGCGTGGCGCTCGCCGCCAACCTGATCTGCCTGGCCGACCGCACCGACGCGCTGCTTCAGGGCGGGGTCACCCCCGGGCGCGATCTGGTGGCGGCGCTTAAAGGTCATGGCGGATATTTCGCGCCGCAAGGACTGGCGGCGCTCGACCGTCTGGCCCGCTGCGAGGCCTTCTGGTTCGCCCTGGAGGAGCCGGTCCTGTCGGAAGCCCTGGCCCGCCGGACCGCCCTGGGGCCGCCCGAGCTGCTCGATTCCTGCGCCGTGCTGCGTCTTGCGGCGGTGGTGGGCGGCATCATCGACCGCAAGAGCCCCTATACCGAGTGTCACAGCGGCGGGGTGGCGAAGGTTTCCGTGCTGCTGGGTCAGGCCATGGGCCTGGGCGAGGCGACCCGCCGCGGGCTCGAGATCGCCGGCTATCTGCACGACATCGGCAAGCTGCGCATCCCCGACGAACTGCTGGACCGCCAGGGGGCGCTGGACGCCGCCGACCGCCTGCGCATGGCCCGGCACGCCTTCGACACCAGGGTGATCCTCACCCACGCCTTCGGCCCCGGCGCCATCGCCGATTGGGCGGGGTTCCACCACGAATGCCTGTCAGGCAACGGTTATCCCTTCCATCTGAAGGAGGCCGAGCTGTGCCCGGAGGCCCGCATCGTGGCGGTGGCCGACGTGTTCCAGGCCCTGGCCCAGCACCGTCCCTACCGCGCGCCGCTGATCCCCGACGAGATCGCCGCCCTGATGGACGGCATGGTGTTCGCAGGCAAGCTGGACGCGCAAGTGGTGGCCGTCTGCAAGGAGCATCTGGACGAATGCTGGGCGGCGGCGACAGGCGGGTGACGGGGCGGCCCGACTAGGGTAATCTCGCCGCCATGCCAGCCCATGCCGACTTCGTCCATCTGCGCGTCCACACCGCCTATTCCCTGGCGGAAGGGGCCATCAAGCTCAAGCAGCTGATCAAGCTGTGCGAGAAGATGGCCATGCCCGCCATCGGCATCGCCGATACCGGCAACCTGTTCGGCGCCCTGGAATTCTCGACCTCGTGCTCGGATGCGGGCATCCAGCCCGTGGTCGGCGCCCAGATCGCCATCCGTCGCGAGGATGGTGGCCCGTCCAAGGATGGACGCAAGCCCGAGCCCGACACCCTGGTGCTGCTGTGCCAGAACGAACCCGGCTACCTCAACCTCTTGAAACTGGTGTCCAAGGCCTTCCTGGAGACCGAATCGGGCGAGACGCCCCAGGTTACCCTGCACGATCTCGAGACCCGCTCCGAGGGGCTGATCGTGCTGACCGGCGGTCCCGCCGGGCCGGTGGGCCGCCTGCTGGCCGACGGCCAGGCGGAAAAGGCCGAGATCGTGCTGGTCCGGCTGGCCCGCGCCTTCGCCGGGCGCTGTTACGTGGAACTGCAGCGCCACGGCCTGGAGGTGGAGGACCGCATCGAGCCGGCCCTGGTGGCCATGGCCTACAAGCACGATTTGCCCCTGGTCGCCACCAACGAGCCGTTCTTCGCCGACCGGGGCATGTACGAGGCCCACGACGCCCTGATCTGCATCGCCGAGGGCGCCTACATCTCCCAGGATGAGCGCCGCAGGCTGACGCCCGAGCATTACTTCAAATCGCCGGAAGAGATGCGCGAATTGTTCGCCGACCTGCCCGAGGCATGCGACAACACCCTGGTGATCGCCAAGCGCTGTGCCTTCGGCGTTTCCAAGCGCAAGCCGATCCTGCCTCCCTACCGCATGGACGGCCTGACCGAGGCCGAGGTGCTGCGCAAGGTCACCCTGGAAGGCCTCGATCTGCGGCTGGACAAGCACGTCTTCCAGCCCGGCATGACCGACGACGAGAAGGAGCACGCCGCCAAGCCCTATCGCGAGCGCGTCGAATTCGAGCTGAACGTCATCGAGCAGATGGGCTTTCCCGGCTACTTCCTGATCGTGTCCGACTTCATCCAGTGGTCCAAGGCCCACGACATTCCCGTTGGGCCGGGCCGCGGATCGGGCGCCGGCTCGGCGGTGGCCTGGGCGCTGACCATCACCGACCTGGACCCGCTGCGCTGGGGGCTGCTGTTCGAGCGCTTCCTCAATCCCGAACGGGTCTCCATGCCGGACTTCGACATCGATTTCTGCCAGGACCGCCGCGAAGAGACCATCCGCTACGTCCAGGGCAAGTACGGCTACGCCCAGGTGGCGCAGATCATCACCTTCGGAAAGCTGCAGGCCCGCGCGGTGCTGCGCGACGTGGGCCGCGTGCTGCAGATGCCCTACGGCCAGGTGGACCGCATCTGCAAGCTGGTGCCCAACAATCCCGCCAATCCCATGACGCTGGAACAGGCGCTGGAGAGCGAGCCGCTGCTGAAGGAGCAGAAGGACAGGGACGAGACCGTCTCCCACCTGATCGATCTGGCCATGAAGCTGGAGGGGCTTTACCGCCACGCCTCGACCCATGCCGCCGGCGTGGTGATCGGCGACCGCTCTCTCGACGAGCTGGTGCCGCTCTATCGAGACCCGCGCTCCGACATGCCGGTCACCCAGTTCAACATGAAATGGGTGGAATCGGCCGGTCTGGTGAAGTTCGACTTCCTGGGCCTCAAGACCCTGACCGTGATGGTCACGGCGGTGAAGCACGTCAAGAAGACCAAGGGAATCGATATCGACCTGTCGGCCATCCCATTGGACGACGCCAAATCCTACGAATTGCTGTCGCGGGGCGATGCGGCCGGCGTGTTCCAGCTGGAAAGTTCGGGCATGCGCGACGTGCTGCGCAAGATGGGCCCCAACCGCCTGGAAGACCTGATCGCCGTGGTGGCGCTGTACCGTCCCGGTCCCATGGACCAGATTCCGCGCTACATCGCCTGTAAGCACGGCAAGGAAGAGCCGGACTACATGCATCCGCTCCTCGAGCCCATCCTGAAGGAGACCTTCGGGATCATGGTCTACCAGGAGCAGGTGATGCAGATCGCCCAGGTGCTGTCGGGCTATTCGCTCGGCGGCGCGGATCTGCTGCGCCGTGCCATGGGCAAGAAGATCAAGGAGGAGATGGAGGCCCAGCGCAAGACCTTCGTCGAAGGCGCCACCGCCAGGGGCGTCGACGGGGCCCAGGCCTCCATGATCTTCGACAAGGTGGCCAAGTTCGCCGAATACGGCTTCAACAAGAGCCACGCGGCGGCCTACGCCCTGATCGCCTACCAGACGGCCTGGCTCAAGGCCAACCACCCGGCCGAGTTCATGGCGGCGACCATGACCTACGAAATGAGCAACACCGACAAGCTCAATTCGTTCAGGCAGGAGCTGGACCGTCTCGGCATCAAGCTGCTTCCCCCCGACATCAACGCCTCGCAGCCCACCTTCTCGGTGGAAGTGCTGCCCGACGGCGGCTCGGCGGTGCGCTACGCCCTGGCGGCCTTGAAGAACGTGGGCGAGGCGGCCATGCAGTCCCTGGTGGACGAGCGTGAGAGGGACGGCCGCTTCAAGGATATCGGCGACTTCGCGGCGCGCATGGATTCCAAGGTGCTCAACCGCCGCCAGCTGGAGAACATGGTCAAGGCCGGCGTCTTCGATTCGCTCGACAAGAATCGCGGGCGGCTGTTCAAGAACGCCGACACGCTGTGCCGCTACGCGGCCCAGGCCGCCGAGGACCGCCACTCCAGCCAGATGAGCCTGCTGGGCGGCTCCAACGCGCCGACCTTGAAGCTGGAGAACGGCCCCGACTGGTCGCCGCACGAGAAGCTCAACCAGGAATTCGAGGCGGTGGGCTTCTATCTGTCCGCCCATCCGCTGGACGCCTATTCCAAGAGCATGAAGCGCCTCAACGTGCTGAAGATCGCCGAGCTGCCCCGCCACCTCCAGGCGGGCGGCAAGGGCAGGGTGCGCCTGGCCGGCTCGCTTCTGTCCAAGCAGGAGCGCGTCTCGGCCAAGGGCTCGCGCTACGCCTTTTTGCAGTTCTCCGACGCGTCCGGCATGTTCGAGGTCACGTGCTTTTCGGAAATCCTCGCCACCTCGCGGGACTTGCTCGACGCCGGCGGGCCGTTGCTCATCGACGTGGACGCCAAGCTGGAGGAGGATCAACTGCGCATGACCTGCCAGCGCATCGCCTCGTTGGATCAAGAGGCCGCCAAGGCCGCCGCCGGCATCCGCGTCATCATCTCTGACGACAGCGCCCTGAAGCAGCTTTCCGAGCTGATCAACGGCGAGGCGCGGGGCCGCAACCGTGTCGCCATCGTGGCCCGGGCCGGCAACCGCGAGGTGGAACTGGGCCTTAAATCCACCATCACGCTTTCGCCCAAATTCATGGGCACGCTGCGCAGCATTGCCGGCATCACCGAGGTGGAGGAGATTTGATGGCGTCCAAATGGCTGACGGCTTTGGTGGTGTTCCTGGGGCTTGCCGCCTGCACGCCTTCGGAATTCGCCGAGCCTCCGGAAGTGGTGCTGCTCTCCATGGTGCCGGTGGACGTGTCGCTGATGGAACAGCGCCTGGCCGTGACCCTTCGGGTGCGCAATCCCAACAATGCGCCCATGAGCATTGACGGCATGCGCTTCGCCATCGACATCAACGGCAAGACCTTCGCCAAGGGCACCAGCGACAAGGCGGTCACCGTGCCGCGCCTGGGCGAGACCGAGGTGGCGGGGGTGGCCCATGTCGCCACCACCGATCTGATGCGCCAGATGGTGGGCGTTCCCGACGCCAAGGGCGTGGAGTACCGGCTGTCGGGTTCCTTGTTCCTGGCCCATGGCGGCCGGGCGGCCTTCGATCAGTCGGGCGATTTCGACTTCGCCTCCGCCCTGGGCGGCGCGGGCAAGAGGAATTGACGCCTCCCGTGCCGGGGAATAGACAAAACCATAGCTTCTGCCGTTCGGGATCCCCATGAACCGCTTTTCCGTTCTTTTCGCCGTCTTCGTCCTGGCCGTCCTCAACGCCGCCGGCTGGTGGTGGTTCAACCGGCCGGTGCCGGTGGAGCTGTCGTTCAACGAGCCGTTTCCCTCGGTGTCCTTCGCGCCGTTCCGCCGGGGCCAGGGGCCCATCACCCAGATCTATCCCAGCTCGGACCAGATCGCCGCCGACATGAAGAGCCTGGTGGGCGTGGCCAAGGGGGTGCGCACCTACACCTCGCGGGAAGGCTTGGACGTGGTGCCGGAGCTGGGCCGCAAATACGGCATCGAGGTCACCCACTCGGCCTGGCTGGGCAAGAAGTTCGCCATCAACGATGCCGAGGTGGACGCGCTGATCAAGGCGGCCAACGCCTATCCCGACGTCATCAAGCGGGTCATCGTCGGCAACGAGGTGCTGCTGCGCCAGGATCTGCCGCCCGAGCAGCTGATCGGCTACATCCGCAAGGTCAAGGCGGCGGTGAAGCAGCCGGTGTCCTATGCCGACGTCTGGGCCTTCTGGCTGAAATACCCGGAAGTGGCCAAGGAGGTGGATTTCCTCACCATCCACATCCTGCCCTATTGGGAGGACGAGCCCATCGGCGTGGACGGCGCCGCCAAGCATATCGTCGCCATCTACAAGCGCATGGCCGAGCAGTTCGGCAAGCCCATCCTGATCGGCGAGGCCGGCTGGCCGACCCGGGGCCGTTCGCGCGGACCCGCCGTCGCCGACATGGAGAACGCGGCGCGCTTCGTGCGCACGCTGGCCCTGGTCTCCAAGGAGAACGGCTTCGACTACAACGTGGTCGAGGCCTTCGACCAGCCGTGGAAGGCCTTCCTGGAAGGGACCGTGGGGGCCAAATGGGGCGTGGTGGACGAGAACCGCCGGGTCAAGTACGCCATGTCCGGCCCGGTCGAACCCAGCCCCGACTGGCCGCGCCACGCGGCGGCGGCCGTGCTGATCGGTTCGGCCCTGTCGCTGGCGCTGTTGTGGCGGCGCTGGGACCGCTATGACGTGAAGGGCGGCCTGTTCGTGCTGGTCCTGGCCCAACTGGCCGGGCTGTTCATCACCTGGCAGACCGTCAACGCCCAGGCCATGGCCTATGACCGTCTGGAAGACATCTGGGCCTGGGCCCGCATCGGCCTGCACGCCGCCTTGTCCATCACCCTGGCCTGGGCCGCCGCCCAGCAATTCCGCCGCGAACCGGCCAGGCTGAACTGGCCGTGGGCGGAAAAGATCGTGCCGCTCTATGGCTTCGCCGCCATCGTGGTGGGGGCCACCCTGCTGCTGCATGGCCGTTACCGCGATATTCCGCCCATCGAGTTCCTGGCGCCTTGCATCGGCCTCACCCTTTATGCCATCGGCCGCATGGTGGTCCTGGGCAAGTCGTGGAAAGAGGCCTTCGCCGCCGGGCGGCTGTTCGGGGGCGACGGCTTCGGCATGGCAAGGCGCTTTGCCGTCGGGCTGGCCCTGTCGGCCCTGGCGGCGCCGCTGTCCGAGGCCTGGGCGCTGTCGCGCGGCGACGATTTCATCACCTCTCATCCCCAATGGTCGGACCGCATTCCCCTGCTGGTCCGCGCCCTGTGGGAGAATCAGGAAATGTGCGTCTGGGCCGCCATGGTGGCGGTGATGATCCTGCCGTTCTGGGCTGAATGGCGGTTGCGGTCGGAAAAGGTGAGCTAGATGAGTCAGTCTTCCCTCTCGCTGCCACCCTATCTGGGGGTGGCGCCCACGCGCTACGGCACCATGCTGTTTCCCGCCGGCGACATCTGGGTGGGGCGCTCCATCGCCACCTATGGCGAGTATTCCGAGGGCGAGACCGCCCTGTTCCGCCACTTCGTCACTGCCGGCGATACCGTGGTGGAGGCGGGCGCCAATATCGGCGGCCTGACCCTGCCCCTGGCCGGGCTGGTGGGGGCGAATGGGCGGGTGCTGGCCTTCGAGGCGCAGCGCGCCATTCACGCCATCCTCACCACCAACCTGCTGCTCAACGGCTTTCGGCACGCCCATGCCGAGCGGGTGGCGCTCGGCGCCGAGGCGGGGAGTATCAAGGTTCCCGAACTGGATATCTCGCGGGTCGAGAATTTCGGCGGCCTGTCGTTGGGCGGAGAGGAGGGGGAGGATTGCCCCGTCCGCACCCTGGATTCCTATAACCTGGCGGCCGTGAAGCTGATCAAGGTCGACGTGGAAGGCGCCGAATCCGAGGTGATCGACGGCGCCCGCGACACCATTCTGCGCACCCGCCCGCTGCTTTACGTGGAGAACGACCGCCGGGACAAGTCGGCGGCGCTGATCAAGCGCATCCTCGACCTGGGCTATCGGCTGTGGTGGCACGTGGTGCCGCTTTACTCGCCCCACAATCCGCGCGGCAACGCCGAGAACGTGTTCGGCAACACCGCCTCGCTCAACATGGCCTGCCTGCCCAAGGAAAGCGGGCAGGCCTTCGGCGGCATCGAGATCCTGTCGCCCGACGCGCCGCCGCCGTTCTGATCACTTCTCCGGCAGGGTCTTGGCCAGCCGGAAGCCGAGATTGGCGTTGTGGAGCGGCTGCTTCAGCGAGGCACGGTACCAGCTGGTCACCGCCATGGGCAGGTTCAGCGCCGAACCGCCCCGCGTCACGCGGTAGCAGCCGGTCTCCCAGTCCTTGGAGAACTTCTGGTCCTTCAGTCCGGCGATGAACTTTTCCAGATAGCAGTCGGCCGTCCATTCCCAGACATTGCCGTGCATGTCGTAAAGGCCGAAGGCGTTGGGCTTGCGGCTGCCCACCGGGTGGGTGACGTTGCCGGAATTGGCGGCGTACCAGGCGTATTCGCCCAGCGTCTTCTCGTCCTCGCCATGGGAATAGGAGGCCGACGACCCGGCGCGGGCGGCGTATTCCCACTCCACTTCCGTGGGCAGGCGGTAGGTCTGGCCCGACTTGGCGTTCAGCTTGGCGATGAACTCCTGGATGATCTTCCAGTCCACATGCTCGACCGGATTGTTGGGTCCCTTGTTCTCGCTGGGGTTCGAGCCCATCACCGCTTCCCACTCGGCCTGGGTGACCTCGTACTTGCCGATGGCGTAGGGCTTGGCGGCGGCGATGGTCGGGCGCTTGGGGGCGTCGGGCTCCGGGTCCTCGTAATCCTTGGGATTGCCGGCGGTCACCGAACCGGCGGGGATCACCACCATCTCGGGGCAGAAGGCGCAATCCTTGAAGCTCTTGCCCGGGGCTGGGGCATCGGCCTGGACGGCCGCAGGAACGGCGAGCGCGAGGGCCGCAATCAGCAGGTGGGGAACTCTCATAATCGCGACCCTCTCCTCATGGTTCTAGCGGCAGCCGCCGATGGAATCTTCCTTGCAGACATGCCCGTCGGTCCAGATGGCACCGGAGAAATTGGCGCCTTGCAGCGACGCGTGGGTCAGATTGGCGCCCTTGAAATTGGCGCCCATGGCAAAGGTCTTGGTCATGATGGCGTCCGACAGGTCGGCGCCCGACAGGTCGGCCCCCATCAACTGGGCGGCGTGCAGGTGGGTGTGAACCAGCTTGGCGTTATGCAGATTGGCCTTGGTCAGGTTGGCGACCTGCATGCTCGAGCCGCTGAGGTTGGCGCCGGACAGGTTGGCGCCGTCCAGGCGGGCGGTATCGTAATTGCCGTCGTGCAGGTCCTTGCCGGCCAGGTTGGCGTTGCGCAGTTCGCCGAAAGCGCACTGGTTTTCGGGCTCGGCCTTGCAGGCAGGATTGACCACGCCCTTGTCGTTGGCCAGGGCCGGGACGGCGGCCGCCATGGCGAGGAGCGAGAGGAGGGCACCCTGGTACAGCCGGTTCTTGATCCTGGTCATCGCGCTGGTCCTTCCCTGGTTTCGGAAATACCGCCGTTCAACACCAAATCATGCGGTATTTGTCGGTAATCATATACCTCAATGCGGCCTTCCATTCTTGACTTTGGTTAACTACTAAAAACATGTGTTCAATATCGCCGCGAGGGAGGGCTTTCCTCCATATGGCGGCTTGCGGCCTACTTCGCCAGCAGGCGGGCGGCTTCGGGGGCGGTGTAGGTGAGGATGGCGTCGGCGCCGGCCCGGCGGAAGGCCATCAGGCTTTCCAGCACGACCTTGTCCCAGTCCAGCCAGCCGTTCAGCGCGGCGGCCTTCATCATGGCGTACTCGCCCGACACCTGATAGGCCAGCGTCGGGACGGCGAAGGCCTCCTTGACCCGGCGCACGATGTCGAGATAGGGCAGGCCGGGCTTGACCATCACCATGTCGGCGCCTTCCGACAGGTCCAGGGCCACTTCGCGCAGCGCCTCGTCGGTGTTGGCGGGGTCCATCTGATAGGTCTTCTTGTCGCCGCCCTTCAGCGCCGATTTCGAGCCCACCGCGTCGCGGAACGGGCCGTAGAAGGCCGAGGCGTACTTGGCGGCATAGGACAGCAGGCGCACATGGTCGCAGCCCGCCTGATCCAGGGCCTCGCGGAGGGCCCTGATGCGGCCGTCCATCATGTCGGACGGCGCGTTGACGTCGCAGCCGGCCTCGGCCTGCACCACCGCCTGGCGGCACAGCGCCTCGATGGTGGAATCGTTGGCGACGTAGCCGTCCACCACCAGACCGTCGTGGCCGTCGCTGTTATAGGGGTCCAGCGCCACGTCGCAGATGACGCCGAGTTTCGGCACCGCCTTCTTGACGGCGCGCACGGCGCGGCAGACCAGATTGTCGGGATTGCCGGCTTCGGCGGCGTCGGGGGTCTTGAGCGACGGCTCGACCGAGGGGAACACCGCGATGGCGGGAATGCCGAGGTCGGCGGCGCGGCGCGCTTCGTCGGCCAGCAGGTCGATGGACAGGCGCTCGACCCCGGGCATGGAGGCCACCTGCTGGCGCACCCCGGTTCCTTCCACCACGAACAGCGGCCAGATCAGGTCGTCCACCGTCAGCTTGGTCTCGGCGACCAGGCGGCGCTGCCATTCGTCACGGCGGTTGCGGCGCATGCGGGTGAGCGGGAATTCGGCGTGGGGCAGAAAGGACGGCACGGTCCGGGTCTCCAACAGGGGGGCGGCAAACGGGACATGGCATAATGCCCGCCGGCTTGCCAATGAACAATCGTCCATGAAAGGAAAAGGGCCGGCTCCCTGGCGGAGCCGGCCCCATCTTACGCCGGAAGCGTCCTCAGGCGGCGTCCAGGGCCTGCTTCAGGTCGGCCAGGATGTCGTCGATATGCTCGATGCCGATGGACAGCCGCACATAGCCCGGCGTCACGCCCGTGGCCAGCTGGTCGTCGGCCGACAGCTGGGAATGGGTGGTGCTGGCCGGGTGGATGGCCAGCGTGCGGGCGTCGCCGATATTGGCCACGTGGTAGATCAGCTTCAGCGCGTCGATGAAGCGCCGCCCGGCGTCGGCACCGCCCTTCAGCTCGAAGCCCAGCAGGCCGCCATAGCCGCCCTTCAGCGTCGCGTCGGCGCGGCGGCGGTACTCGCCGTCTTGGCGCGACGGATGGATGACGTGGGCCACCTTGTGGTGGCCGGCCAGGAACTCGGCCACCGCATTGGCGTTGCGGCAATGCTCGCGCATGCGCAGCGGCAGGGTCTCCATGCCCTGCAGCGCCTGGAAGGCGTTGAACGGGCTGATGGCGGCGCCGATGTCGCGCAGCAGGGTGACGCGGGCGCGGATGATGTAGGCGATGGGGCCCAGCGGCTTCACCGCCTGGGTCCACACGGCGCCGTGATAGCTGGGGTCGGGCTCGTTCAGCAGCGGGAAGCGCTTGGCGTGCTTCTCCCAGTCGAAGGTGCCGCCGTCGACGATGGCGCCGCCGATGGAGGTGCCGTGGCCGCCGATATACTTGGTGCAGGAATAGACGACGATATGGGCGCCGAGGCTCAGCGGCTTGGCGATCACCGGCGACGCGGTGTTGTCGATGATCAGCGGCACGCCGACCTTGTTGGCCAGCTTGGCCACCTCACTGATGGGGAACACCTGCAGCTTCGGGTTGGGCAGGGTCTCGGCGTACCAGGCCCGGGTCTTTTCATCGGTGGCACGCACGAAGGCTTCCGGGTCGGCGGGATCGACGAAGCGGGCCTCGATGCCCATCTGCTTGAAGGTGTTGGCGAACAGGTTCCAGGTGCCGCCGTAGAGGTCGGTGGAGGTGACGAAGTTGTCACCGGCCTGGGCGAGGTTCAGAATGGCGAAGGTGGATGCCGCCTGGCCCGACGACAGCGCCAGCGCCGCGACGCCGCCCTCCAGGGCGGCCAGGCGCTGTTCCAGCACGTCGGTGGTGGGGTTCATCAGGCGGGTGTAGATGTTGCCCAGTTCCTTCAGCGCGAACAGGTTGGCGGCGTGCTCGGTGTCGCGGAACTGGTACGAGGTGGTCTGGTAGATGGGAACCGCGACGGCGCCGGTGGCGGAATCGGCGCGATAGCCGGCATGGAGAACGATCGTCTCGGGATTGGCGCTGGTGACGGTCATGGGCGTCGCATTCCTGTGGTTGGCCGCCGGGGCGGTAAGTGGCGTGAGATTCGACCGCGCAAGGGTCGGCAACGGAAGCCTTTTTGGCAATGGAAAAAATTTCACGCAAATTTTGTGTGCTGTCAATAATAAATCTAGTTATTTGGTGGATTAAGAGGGGCGGCGATGAATGGCGAGACGGTGATCGGCCGCGACGGGCGGCTGGGGCGCATCCTGCTCAACCGGCCCAAGGTGCTGAACGCATTGTCGGCGGCGCAGTACCACGACATCACGCGAAGCTTAAGCGGCTGGGAAGACGATCCGGACGTTTCCGTGGTGCTGATCGAGGGCGAGGGCGAGCGGGCCTTTTGCGCCGGCGGCGACATCCGCATGGTGTGGGACGCGGCGAAGCGGGGCGATCACGGCTTCAACCGCGACGTCTTTTCCACCGAATACCGGCTGAACCGCCGTATCTACCGTTACCCCAAGCCCTATGTCTCGCTGCTGGACGGCATCTGCATGGGGGGCGGGGCCGGATTGTCGGTCAACGGCGGCTTTCGCGTCGCCACCGAGCGCACCCGCTTCGCCATGCCCGAGACCGGCATCGGCTTCTTTCCCGACGTGGGGGCCACCTGGTTCCTCAACCGCTGCCCCGGTTCCGTGGGCCTCTATCTCGGCCTGACCGGCAAGCAATTGGGCCCGGCCGATTCCCTGTGGGCGGGTATCGCCACCCATTTCGTGCCCTCCGGGCGCCTCGACGAATTGCGCACGGCCCTGGTGGCGGCGTCCCAATCCGCCGATCCCCCTGACGCGGTGGCCGCCACCCTGGCGCGGTTTCACCAGGAGCCCGGCGACGGGCCGCTGGTCCGCCATGTGGACAGTCTGGAACGGTGTTTCGCCCCGCGCCGGCTAGCCGACGTCATCGAGGCGCTGCGCGGAGATGGCGGACAATGGGCCTGGGACACCATATGGGACTTGTCGGGCCGCGCGCCCTTCAGCCTGGCGGTGACCAGCCGGCAGCTGCGCGAGGGGCGGGACCTGGGCTTCGACGAGGCGATCCGGCGGGAATTCCGTCTCGCCTGGCATTTCCTGCTGGGGCACGATTTCCTTGAGGGAATCCGGGCTCTGGTCGTAGATAAGGACAAACGGCCGGCCTGGACTCCGTCCAGCCTGGCCGAGGTGGACGAACTGGCGGTGGCGGCGTATTTCCAGCCGCTGGGCGACGACGAGTTGCAATTGCCCTGAGGAACGGGACGAGGGATGGCGGGCGATATCGATGTGGGCGAAGTGCTGTTCGAATTCATCCGCGTCGGCAATGCCGTCAAGGTGACGGCGTTCCACGTCCCCACCCTGACCGAGATCTCCATCGTCGGCGCACGCGGCGCCAGCGAGGCGCACCTGAAGCTTCTGGGCCTGAAGCGGCTGGAATACGTGCTGGCCAAGCAGCGCGGCGAGGGGTGAGGCGCGGCCTGTTAGAGCTCTTCGCCTCGTCGTCTCGGACTTGATCCGGGACCCAGGAGCATTTGGACTGCTCCCCCTGGACCCCGGGTCAAGCCCACGGGTGTCCGGTTTAAATTTTCATGAGAGACCCGAATGGCGGAGCCAATGCGGGTTTCATCTGGTCATGGAACACGGATGGACACGGATGCCGCTTCGCGGCCACGGATGATCACGGATTATGGAAATCCCAGATGGTCATCCTGGGTCAGGGGCGGGGAGGTGACCGGAAACGAGAGCATTTCCGTGTTTATCCGTGAGCGGTGCGAAGTACCGCATCCGTGACATCCGTGTCTCATGACTCCACGTCTGCCGGCTCGAATCAAACCGGACAGCAGTGGGTCAAGCCCGGGGTGACGGACGAGGGAACTGCGTCGATTTATCGCGGATAGATGTGAATTTCGACCCGGCGGTTGATGGCCTGGTTCTCGGGATACGCCTTGCCGGTGTCGCTGCGGTTGGGGACGCGCGGCGCGGTGTCGGCCAGGGCGGCGAGCTTCATGCGCGAGGTGGGGATGCCCATCTCGTTCAACACCTTCAGCGTCGACAGCGCGCGGGCCGCCGACAGGTCCCAGTTGCTGGGGAATTGCGGGGTCTTGACCGGCGTGTCGTCGGTATGGCCCTGGATGTCGATCTGGTAGTTCTTGAAGCGCTCCTGCTTCAAGGTGCCGCTGATTTCCTTCAACAGCGGCATGATCTCGGGCCGCACGTCGGCCGAGCCCGGCTTGAACATGGTGCCGCTGGCCAGATTGAGCACGATGCCCTTGTCGTCCTTGCCGACATCCACCGTGTCCTCGACGCCGGCTCCCGTCACCTGGCCCAGCAGTTCCGAGCGCATGTCCTGCAAGGGCGTGGCGGTCTCGCGCAGGCCGATATCCTTGGCCATGCCCTTCTGCACCTGCTCGTACTTGTTCTTGTCGATGGTCGACATGGAGACCAGCACGATGAAGAACGCCATCAGCAGCGTGATCATGTCGGCGTAGGACAGCAGCCAGTCCTCGGCCGCTTCCTTGTTTTCCTTGTGGAACTTGCTCTTGCTCATGGCGGCCCGCTCCCGGCTACTTCTTCGGCGCCTTGTCGATGTCGAAGTGGATGGCGGGATCGAGATAGGAGTTCATGGCGTCCTGGATGAAGCGGGGCGAACGCCGCTCGGCCAGCATCACCAGTCCTTCCGCCACCAGCATGTTGCGGAAGCGGATGATGGATTCGCGCTGGTGGGCCTTTTCCGCCGCCGGCATCAGGACCAGACGGGCGAACAGCACGCCGTACAAAGTGCCGAGCAGGCCCACCGCCATGCCGCCGCCCAGCTTGGACGGGTCGTCGCCCATGTTGTCGAGCATGACCACCAGGCCGACCAGGGTGGCCATCATGCCGAAGGCCGGGGCGTTGGACGCCATGTATTTGAGGATTTCCACCGAGACGGTGTGGCGCTGGAAGGCGGTTTCCACCTGATTGTCCAGCATGTGGCGCACTTCCTCGCCGGTATAGCCCGACACCACCAGGCCGACGCCGTAGGCCAGGAAGGCGTCCTGGCTCTTCAGGCTCTTCACGTCGCTTTCCAGGGCCTGGATGCCGCTCTTCTGCAGCAGGTAGCCCCAGCGGATGACGCGGGCCACCTCGTTGGTCAGCATGCCGCGCGCCATCTTGGGCGAGAAGAAGATGGCCTTGACGTTGCCCAGCGCCTGCTTCACGTAGCGGGCCTCGAAGCCCACATTGGCGGCGGCCAGGGTGCCGCCGATGACCATCAGCAGACCCGACAGGTGCAGGAAAATCTTGAAGTTGGTCGTAAGCTCGAGAATCGAGCCGATGATCAGCAGCAGGCTGAGCGTAAAACCGATGATCGTCGGAATCGACATGACGGCGAAATCCCCAATTGCCCGCAAGCCCACTTACCCACCGGCCTAAAGTGGCCGACGAGTGCTTTATGTTTGGTGAACGGACGCCCAACCAAAACATTCCAAATCCGGCCAGCCCGCCTGCCCCCAAAGCTTCCAACGGGACCGGATCCTTGAATCCGCCTCATCTTGCGGCAAGTCGCCTTATTGAGCAACAAGTTAGGGGGGCGACCCGTCAGGCCGTCGGATCTGGCCCCAGTTCGTGTTCCTTTTGCAGCTCCAGCTCGACCTCGACGATGTCACCGTCGATGGTGCGGATGGGCAGGAAGCCCAGGTGCTGGACGAAGGCCAGCATGCGCTGGTTGTCCTTCAGGACCTGGCCTACGATGGTGCGGGTGCCGCGCGAGCGGCAATATTCGATCATCTTGACCAGCAGGCGCTTGCCCAGGCCCGAGCCCTTGAGGTCCGAGCGCACCACGATGGCGAATTCGGCGGCGTCGTTGTCGGGATCGGTGACGGTGCGCACCACGCCCAGCGTCTCCTTGCCGCCTTCGGGCTTGTCGATCTCGCCGATGAAGGCCATTTCGCGGTCGTAGTCGATCTGGGTGAGCCGCGCCATTTCCGAATGGGGCAGCTCGTGGACCAGTCCGAAGAAGCGGAAGCGGATGTCTTCCGGCGTCAGCTTGGACACCAGGATGTGGTGGTTGGGTTCGTCCTCGGGCCGGATGGGGCGCAGCAGGGTCTTGCGCCCGTCGGTCATGGTGAAGATTTCCTCCAGCTCCTTGGGGTAGGGGCGGATGGCCAGGCGGTCGGTGCCCGCCCTGGCCGGAGCCACCACCATGCGGGCGTCCAGCGCCAGCACGCCGTGGGAATCGGCGAACAGCGGGTTGATGTCCAGCTCGACGATCTCGGGGAAGTCCACCACCAGTTGGGAGAGCTGTACCAGGGCCAGCTGGATGGCTTCCTTGTTGGCGGGCGGGCGGCCGCGATAGCCTTCCAGCAGCCGCGCGACCCGGGTGCGCGAGATCAGCTCGGCGGCGAGGTTCATGTTGAGCGGCGGCAACGCCATGGCGCGGTCGGCGATGACCTCGACGGCGATGCCGCCCTGGCCGAACATGACCACGGGGCCGAACACCGGGTCTGTGGCGACGCCGCAGATCAGTTCCTGGGCGCCGGGCCGGCGCGCCATGCTTTGGACGGTGAAGCCGTCGATGCGGGCCTCGGGGTAGATTTCCTTGACCCGCTCCAGCATGGCGTGGGCGGCCTTTTCCACCTCGAAGGCGCCTTGCAGGTTGAGCATGACGCCGCCCACGTCGGATTTGTGCAAGATGTCGGGCGACAGGATCTTCAGCGCCACCGGCTCTTTCATGGCCATGGCGATCTTGCCGGCCAGGGCCGGGCTGCGGGCCACGTGGGTTTCCACGGTGGGAATGCCGTAGGCTTCCAGCACCGCCTTGGCCTCGGGCTCGTTCAAGGTGCCGCCGCCCTTGGCCATGGCCTCGTCGATCAGGAAGCGGGCCCGCTTGGTGTCGGGGATGAAGTCGGTGGGCGCCGAGGCCGGCACCTCCATCAGCAATTCCTGGTTCTTGCGGTATTGCAGCAGATGCATGAACGCCTGGATGGCGGCGCGCGGCGTGTCGTAGGTGGGAATGCCGGCGCCGCTGAACAGGTGGCGGCCCCGGGCCACCGCCTCGTTGCCCACCCAGCAGGTCATGACGTTGGCCCGCGGCCGGTCCTTGGCGGTCTTGATGATGGCCGCCGCCACGTCGGTGGGGTCGGACACCGCCGAGGGGGCGTGCATGACCAGGACGGCGTCCACCGCCTTGGATTCCGACAAGATGTTCAGCGTCTTGACGTAGCGGTCGCCATCGGCGTCGCCCGAGATGTCGACGGGATTGCCCTGGGACCAGCCGGGGGGCAGCACCGCCTTCAGCTTGTCGATGACGTCGTCGGGAAGCACCGCCAGCTCGCCGCCCATTTCGGCCAGGTCGTCGGCGGCGATGACGCCGATGCCGCCGCCATTGGTGAGGATGGCCAGGCGGCGGCCCTTCATGGGCTTGGAGCGGGCCAGGGTCTCGACCGCGCCGAAGATCTCCTCGATGTCGTGGACGCGCAGCATGCCGGCCCGGCGCATGGCGGCGTCGAACACCAGGTCCGATCCGGCCAGCGCTCCGGTGTGGGAGGCGGCGGCGCGCGCGCCCTCCTTGGAGCGTCCGGCCTTGACGGCCAGCACCGGCTTGTTGCGGGCGGCGGCTCGGGCCGCCGACATGAAATTACGCCGCTCGTGGATGGATTCCATGTAGAGCAGGATGGCCCGCGTGCCGGGATCGCTGCCCAGGTAGTCGAGTACGTCGCCGAAATCCACGCCCTCGGTGTCACCCAGGTGGATGAAGTGGGAAAAGCCGATCTCGCGGGCCCGGGCCCAGTCCAGCACCGCCGTGCAGAGCGCTCCCGACTGGGAGACGAAGGCCAGCTTGCCGGGCAGGACGCTTTCATGGGACGAACTGGCGTTGAGGCCGATGCCCGGCACTAAGATGCCCATGGAATTGGGGCCCAGCAGCCGCATGCCGTATTGCCGCGCCGCCGCCAGGGATTGCTCCAGCAAGGTGGAGCCCTCGGCGTTCTGCTCCAGATGCAGTCCGCCGGTCATGACGCAGGCCGCCTTGGTGCCGCGCTCGCCCAGCGTGCGGATGATGGCGGGAATGGTCGACGGCGCCGTGCAGATCAGCGCCAGATCCGGGGCCTTGGGCAGGCATGCCACATCGGGATAGGCCAGGACGCCGCCCACCGAGGCGTGTTCCGGCGTCACCGGCATCACCGGCCCGGCAAACTCGCCTTTCAGAAGATTGCGCATCACCACCGATCCGATGCTCTTCGGCTTGGTCGAGGCACCGATCACGGCGATGGATTGCGGGCGGAACAGGGATTTAAGATTGCGGGTGCTCATGGGAATCTTGTCCTGGCGGTCAATTTCCAGCGTCGTAGGGGAGATTAGTCCTCTTCCATGGTGCGCCGCAACATCTTGTAAGGGCTATCCCGCATATCCCCCACATGCATACGGCGTTGACCTTAGTCATGAACCGGTCATTGTGCGGCGCGGCGGATCGGGTCTATAGTTTCGCGCTGCAATATTATTTCGTCGGTATGTGTCGAAGGGGACCGGGCATGGTTGAGATGATGGAGAACCGCACGTTCGCCGAGATCAAGGTGGGCGACACGGCAAGCCTGACGCGCACCTGTTCCATGAAGGACGTGGAGCTGTTTGGCGTCGCCACCGGGGACCTCAACCCCACCCATTACAGCGTTGAAAGCGCCGAAAAATTCGCCCATCACCGCAAGGTGGTGGCCCATTCCATGTGGGGCGGCTCGCTCTTGTCGGCGCTTCTGGGCAACGAGCTGCCGGGGCCGGGCACCGTCTATCGCAGCCAGCAGCTGGATTTCGCCGGCGCGGTCGAGGTGGGCGACACCCTGACCGTCACCGTGACGGTGACCGAGAAGATCGCGCCGCAGGACATCGCGCTCGACTGCAAGGGAACCAACCAGCGGGGCGAGACGGTGTTCGCCGGCCGGGCCCGGGTTTCGGCCCCCGCCGAGAAGCTGGTGCAGCCGCGCATGGAGCTGTCCGAGGTGGCGCTGCGCCGTCGCCATCACGTGTTCGAGGACATCATCGCCCGCTGCGCGCCCTTGGCGCCCATTTCGGTGGCGGTGTGCCATCCCTGCGACCAGGTGTCGCTGGAAGGCCCCGTGGAGGCGGCGAAGCTGGGGTTGATCGACCCGATCCTGATCGGACCGGAAGCCAAGATCCGCTCGGTGGCCAAGGAGTTCAACCTGGACATCACGGGCCTGCGCATCGTCGACACCCAGCATTCCCACGAATCCGCCGAGAAGGCGGTGGCCATGTGCCGTTCGGGCGAGGCCGAGGCCCTGATGAAGGGCTCGCTCCACACCGACGAGATGATGCACGAGGTGGCGTCCAGGGATAAGGGCCTGCGCACGGCGCGGCGCATCAGCCACGTCTTCGTCATGGACGTGCCCACCTATCCGCGCACCCTGCTGATCACCGACGCGGCCATCAACATCTACCCGACGCTGGAGGACAAGGCCGACATCCTGCAGAACTGCATCGAGCTGGCCCACGTGCTGGGCGTCGAGCTGCCCAAGGTGGCCATCCTGTCGGCGGTTGAAACGGTGTATCCGAAGATCAACTCCACCATTGAGGCGGCGGCCCTGTGCAAGATGGCCGATCGCGGCCAGATCACCGGCGCCCAGCTGGACGGGCCGCTGGCCTTCGACAACGCCATCAGCGAAGAGGCGGCCAAGATCAAGAAGATCACCTCGCCGGTGGCGGGGCGCGCCGACATCTTGCTGGTGCCCGATCTCGAGGCCGGCAACATGCTGGCCAAGCAGCTGTCCTACCTGGCCGACGCCGATGCGGCCGGCATCGTGCTGGGCGCGCGCGTCCCCATCGTGCTGACCAGCCGCGCCGACAGCGCCAAGGCCCGCCTGGCGTCCTGCGCGGTCGCCGTCCTGTTCGCCCACGCCCGCCGCGCCAAGGGCGCGGTCGCCGCGCAGTAATTAAAGCCCCTCGCCGGGCGCGGGCTTTCGCCCGCTTGGCCGCCGCCTCAATGGCGGCTGGAACCGGTGACTCGGTCACCAACGGAGTTTGGGACATATGCGTGAAGGTATCCTGGTCATCAACGCCGGCTCGTCCAGCATCAAGTTCTCGCTGTACATCTCCGAGGGCGACGACGAGCCGCAGCTGTCGTCCAAGGGGCAGGTGGAGGGCATCAACGTCGCCCCCCATTTCATCGCCAAGTCGCCCGACGGGACGGTCCTGGCCGAGGACCGCTGGCCGGACGAGCCCAATCTCAGCCACGAGGCGCTGTTCAAGCACATGATCGGCTGGATCGAGTCCCATCTGGACGGGGCCGAGCTGAAGGTGGCCGGGCATCGCGTGGTGCATGGCGGCTCGCTCTATTCCCATCCGCTCTTGATCAACGACGACCTGATGGCCGAGCTGGAGCAGCTGGTGCCCCTGGCGCCCTTGCACCAGCCCCACAACCTGGCCCCCATCCGGGCGCTGGCCAAGGTCCATCCCGGCCTGCCGCAGGTGGCGTGCTTCGACACCGCCTTCCATCGCTCCAATCCGTGGGTGGCCCAGACCTTCGCCCTGCCGCGCGCCCTGACCGGCGAGGGCGTGAAGCGCTACGGCTTCCACGGCCTGTCCTACGAATACATCTCGCGCCGGCTGGCCAAGCTGGCGCCTGCCCAGGCCCGTGGCCGGGTGGCGGTGGCCCATCTCGGCTCGGGCGCTTCAATGTGCGCCATCAAGGGCGGCAAGAGCGTCGCGTCGACCATGGGCTTCACCGCGCTGGACGGCCTGCCCATGGGCACGCGGACCGGCACGCTGGACGCCGGCGTGGTGCTCTATCTGCTGCAGCAGAAGGGCATGACGGCCAAGGAGATCGAGAATCTGCTCTACAAGCAGTCGGGCCTGCTGGGCGTATCGGGGCTCAACAACGACATGCGGGTGCTGCTGGAAAGCTCGGAACCCCACGCGGCGGAAGCGGTGGAGCTGTTCGCTTACCGCATCGCCCGCGAGCTGGGCTCGCTGGCCGCCGCCATGGGGGGCCTGGACGCCCTGGTGTTCACCGCCGGCATCGGCGAGCATTCGCCCCCGGTGCGCACCAAGGTCTGCCAGCTGTCGGAATGGCTGGGCATCCGCCTCGACGATGAAGCCAACGCCGATGGCGGGGCCGAGCTGATCAGCGCCATGGACAGCAAGGTGGCGGTCTGGGTGATTCCCACCGACGAGGAGATGATGATCGCCGAGCATACCCGCGAGGTCTTGTGGAGCTTGCGCGACTAGGCTGAAACCACTACATATGGTATGGCTATTGTGCTTCTGGTCAATTCCCTTGGGAAATGGCACAGTGAAGCCATGACACCGAACCAGCCGGGACCGCGAAGGCATGCGTAAGCTGAAGATTTCCATCGGACACCATGTCCTGCACGTCGACCTCTACGACACGGGGACGGCGGACGCGATCCTGGCGGCGGTGCCGTTCGAGGCCCGCGCCGCCATCTGGCAGGGTGAGGTCTACTTCCAGGCCCCCGTCCACGCCGACCGCGAGGACCACGCCCGCGACGTGGTCGAGGCGGGGGAGCTGGCTTTTCGCCATGAAGGGGAATCCATCGTCATCGGCTATGGCCCGACGCCGTGTTCCGAGGGCGAGGAGATTCGTCTGGCGGTTCCCGCCAACATCTTCGGCCGCACCGGCGATTCGCTGGCCTTTCTGGCCAAGGTCGAGGCGGGGGAGCTGGTCCGGGTCGAAGCGGCCGCGGAGTAGGGGCATGCCGTTCCGGGCCGCATTGCGGGTATTTGCCGTTTTCGCGCTGATGGCGGGGCTGTCGGGCTGCGCCGTCGCCGAACTGGCCGCCCATGGCGTCAAGGAATGGGACAAGCGCAATCAGGGTGGGCCGCAAAGCGCGTCCCAGTCCGCGCCCCAAAGCCAGGCCCAATCCCGGACCGAGGAGGAACCGCCGCCGCCGGCCCGCGCTCCGGCCTCGCCGTCGGGCCGCTCGTCGGTGACCGTCGAGGAACTGCCGGCCCGGTAGGCCGGCCGCGCCCCTATCTGCGTCCGCGTTCGATCTCGATGCCGACCGAGGCGGCCTCGGCGTAGACGTCCAGCTTTTCCACCCGGATGCGGGCGGTTTCCACCCGGTCGTCGGCGAGGCACAGCTCGGCGATCTTTTCCGCCAGGGTTTCCACCAGATTGATGTGACCCTCGGCCAGCATGGCCTTGATGCCGTCGATCACGTCCTCGTAGGACACCACGTTGGCGATGTCGTCGCTCAACGGCCCGGCCTGTTCCAGCACGCTCATGTCGACGTTGATGCGGACCCGCTGGGGCGCCAGCAATTCATGGGCATGGATGCCGATGGAGCATTTCAGCACCAGATCACGGACCAGGATGCGATAGAGGCGGCGGACCGGCGCTTCGCCCGGCTGCGGGGTCTCGGCTTGACTGCGGCTCACGAACACTTCGACTTTCCTCAGGCTTGGAAAGCAGGGTCATAGCGCTTACCGAGCGCGGCGCGCAAGTGGTCAATGTCCGTTGGGGCCGCAGGACGGGCAATGAGCCGGCCATGTGCGGAAGGGAAGGTCGTCGGCGAAGATGCCCAGCGACTCCAGCGCCGATCCCGCGGCAAGCCACTGATCCTCCACCTTGATGCCCCCGCATTTCGGGCAAATGTCCACACTGAGCGGCATGGCGCGGTGCCGCCGGATGAACGCGGCGCTGTCCTGGCGCTCCTCGGCGATGGGACGGCTGGAAAAACGGATGCCGCCGTCGCCGACGGGCACCATGGCCATGGACATTACCCGCCGGGTATTGAAGTCGTCGCAGCGGAAGGTGAAGCACTGGCCCATACCCGTCCTTCGGGTCTCGGTCACCAGGGCGCGGTAGATGTCGGCGATGTTGCCGTTGCCCAGCAGATCCCAGAGGCTGCGGCCAAGGGCGGGATGCCGGGTGTTGCCGTTCGCCCAGCCCGGACTCATGGCGACGATGCGGTCCCGGCCGCAAATCTCGTAGGCGAGGATTTGGGAATCTTGGATATCGGACGCCGGATAGTAGACGGATGCACCCATTGCTGCGCCCCTTAAGTCCATAGGCATATACCACAAGGATGTAATTGCGACCGGGGGCGGCGACAAGGTCATAGTGTCGAGAGAGGGCCGATCCTTCGAACGTCGTCGGCTGCGGGCAGGCGGCCGAGCAGGGTGGCGACGCTGGCGGCCAGTGCGGGATGCAGGCACGGCCCGGCAATCTCGGCCAGGGGGGCCAGGGCAAAGTGGCGTTCGTGCAGGCGGGGATGGGGCAGGGTGAGAGTCTCGTCCTCCATCACCACATCTCCATAGAGCAGGATGTCGAGGTCGATGAGGCGCGGCCCATAGCGCACCGACGCCACCCGGCCCAGTTCGTCCTCCATGCGCTTCAGGCGCGCCAGCAGGTCGCTCGGCGGCAGCGTGGTGGCCAGGGCCACGGCCATGTTGAGGAAGGCCGGCTGGTCGGTGACGTAGAGCGGGGCCGTCTCCCAGACCTGGGAGCAGGCGGCGACGGTGCCCAGCGTGGCGAGCGCCTCCACGGCGGCGCGCAGATTGGCGGGCCGGTCGCCAAGGTTGGTGCCGAGGCCGAGGTGAACCAATGTCATGATGGAGCGTCAGGCGATGATGTCGGGAATCAGCAGGTTTTCCAGCCGGGCGATCTCGTCCTTGAGATGCAGCTTGCGTTTCTTCAGCCGCTGCAGGCGCAACTGATCGAACGGCGCTTCATCGGAAACGCGGGAGATCACGTCGTCCAGGTCGCGGTGCTCGGTCTTCAATTCCGCCAGTTGACGGCGGACTTCTTCAAGGTTGTCATCGATCATGGGGCTGGACGAAGCTAGGATTTAAGTGGCTGGAGGGTAGCAGAACTCGTCCGGAAACGGTATGGGTAAGGTAGGATAAAGAGGAGGTTGGGGTATGGCGGCCAAGCGTATCGGAATTCTGACCAGCGGCGGCGACTGCGCCGGATTGAACGCGGCCTTGCGCGCCGTGGTTCATCGCGCCATCCGCAATTACGGCTGGCAGGTCTTCGGTATCCGGGACGGCAGCCTGGGACTGATGGACCGCCCCCTCAACTTCGTCGAGTTCGACCTGAAATCGGTCAACGACGAGATGCTGCGCCTGGGCGGCACCATCTTGGGGACCATCAACAAGGGCGATCCCTTCGCCTATCCCATGCCCGACGGGACCAAGAAGGACCGCTCGCAGGATTTCGTCGACGGCTACAAGGAACTGGGCATCCAGGCCTTGGTGGTGATCGGCGGCGACGGCTCCATGCGCATCTTGAACCAGCTGTGCCGCCAGGGCGGCATTCCCATGGTCGGCATCCCCAAGACCATCGACAACGACGTGGCCTGCACCGACTACGCCATCGGCTTCGCCACGGCGCTCAACGTGGCGGGCGAGGCCATGGACCGCCTGGCGCCCACGGCGGCCAGCCACCACCGCGTGATGATCCTCGAGGTCATGGGCCGTGACGTCGGCCACATCGCCATCAACGCCGGCATCGCCGGCGGCGCCGACGTGGTGCTGATCCCCGAGATTCCCTATACCCTGGAAGGCATCGCCAAGAAGATCGCCGAGGTGCGCGAAGAAGGGCGCAACCATGCCCTGATGGTGGTGGCCGAGGGCTGCAAGACCGAGACGGGCCAGGCGGTGACCCAGCTGCAGAGCGGCGGGCAGGCCCGCTATGGCGGCATCGGCCAGTATCTGGCGGCCCGCCTTGCCGAGACGGTGGAGGCGGAAACCCGCGTTACCGTGCTGGGCCACGTGCAGCGCGGCGGCATGCCCGCCATGCGCGACCGCATCATCGCCTCGGCCTTCGGCGTGTATGCCGTCGACCTGATCGCCCAGGGCAAGCTCGGCCGCATGGTGGCCTGGCAGCACGGCCAGGTGGTGGACGTGCCCATCACCGACGTGGCCGGCATCACCCGGGCCATCGATCCCTACGGCACCCTGGCCCAGACGGCGCGCGGCCTGGGCATCTATATCGGCGAGATGTAGGGAGCCGATTCTTCCGTCATGGCCGGACTTGTTCCGGCCATCCACGCGGTTCCGTCTATCTCATTGCTTCGAAGGATGTTCCGACGTTGCCGCGTGGATCACCGGGACGAGCCCGGTGATGACGGCATAAGGGGCCTATTCCCCCCAGCGCCGGATCGTCCCGCAATCGAGCCCGAACAGGTCGAGCATGCGCCCGACCGTGTGCTCGACCATGTCGTCCAGGCTTTCGGGCTTGGCGTAGAAGGCCGGGACGGGGGGAGCGACCACCGCGCCCATTTCCGACAATTGCAGCATGGAGCGCAGATGGCCGGTGTGCAGCGGCGTCTCGCGCACCATCAGCACCAGCCGGCGGCGCTCCTTCAGCGCCACGTCGGCGGCCCGGGTGAGCAGCGAGGTGGTCACCCCGGTGGCGATCTCGCTCATGGAGCGGATGGAGCAGGGCGCCACGATCATGCCGAGCGAGGGGAACGAGCCCGAAGCGGGCGCGCCGCCGATATCCTCGGCCTTGTACCACTTGGTGGCCAGGGCGCGCACCTGGGCGAGCTTCAGGTCGCTTTCGTGGGACAGCGTCACCTCGGCGGCCCGGCTCATCACCAGATGGGATTCGACCCCGAGGCGGCCCAGCATCTCGAGGGCGCGGATGCCGTAAACCACCCCCGAGGCTCCACTAATTCCTACGATCAGGCGGGGCGGATGGGCGTTCAAGGCGATTAATCCTCGTGGCGGTATGAGGTTGGGGTAAGAACCTTAGTCCAGGAGGATGGGCAGGGCAATTTCCCTGCTGACAATTCCGTGACAGGAGGAATAAGATTCCAAGGTCACCCACCCCATAGGGAGGACCGTAATGAGCCTTCATGACCGTGTCGAGTCCTTGAAAGCCAAGCATGCCGCTCTGGAAAACGCCATCGAGTCGGAAACCAGACGCCCGCTGCCGGACAATACCCAGATCCATGATCTCAAACGCAAGAAACTGCTGATCAAGGACGAGCTGAGCCGCATCGGCTCCGGACCTCACTGAGGAAGGCGATCAAGGGGCCGGGTTTTCCCGGCCCCTTATTTCATTCGGCCGCCTGTTGCCGAATTCACAAATTGCAATATTTACCGCCGGACCGCGGAAAAATGCGAACCTTGCGAATGGGTGAGGATCGTTCGATAACCTATTGTGAAACAATGTGAAAACATTGTTGGCCCAGGGTGTGTGAAAATGCTTATGCGCCCCCGCAATGCACCTTTGCAAAATTAGCCTGATTACGGCATTCTCCCGCTCAGACGGAGGGGCGGAAAGCCCCCCATGGGAGTGGCAAAGCAGAGGACCTGTCCGACATGACGAACGCATACCAGCAAGCCTACGACAAGTCGCTGAAGGACCCGGAGGGGTTCTGGGGAGAAGCGGCCAAGGACATCCATTGGTACAAGACCTGGGACAAGGTCCTGGACGATTCCAACAAGCCGTTCTATCGCTGGTTCGTCGGTGCCGAGACCAACACCTGCTACAACGCCGTCGACCGCCACGTCGAGCAGGGCCGTGGGCCGCAGACCGCCATCATCTATGACAGCCCGGTCACCCAGACCAAGCGCAAGATCAGCTATGACGAGCTGAAGGACCAGGTGTCGCGCCTGGCCGGCGCCATGGCCGCGCTGGGCGTGACCAAGGGCGACCGCGTCCTGCTCTACATGCCCATGATCCCCGAGGCCGTAATCGGCATGCTGGCCGTGGCCCGTCTGGGCGCCATCCACTCGGTGGTGTTCGGCGGCTTCGCCCCCACCGAGCTGGCCACCCGCATCAACGACGCCAAACCCAAGGTGATCCTGTCGGCGTCCTGCGGCATCGAGGGCTCGAAGGTCCTGCCCTACAAGCCCATGCTGGACGAGGCCATCGCCATCTCCGAGCACAAGCCCGGCAACACCATCATGTTCCAGCGCCCCCAGGCGGCCGCCGTGATGGACAAGGCCGGCGACCTCGACTGGGTCGAGGTCTGCGCCAAGGCCAAGCCTGCCGATTGCGTGCCGGTGAAGGCCACCGATCCGCTCTACATCCTCTACACCTCGGGCACCACCGGCCAGCCCAAGGGCGTGGTCCGCGACAACGGCGGCCACATGGTCGCCCTGATGTGGTCCATGAAGTACATCTACAACATCAAGCCGGGCGAGGTGTTCTGGTCAGCCTCCGACGTGGGTTGGGTGGTCGGTCACTCCTACATCTGCTACGGCCCGCTGCTCAACGGCTCGACCACCGTGGTCTACGAGGGCAAGCCGGTCGGCACTCCCGACGCCGGCGCCTTCTGGCGCATGATCAGCGAGTACAAGATGGCCTCGCTGTTCACCGCGCCCACCGCCTTCCGCGCCATCAAGCGCGAAGACCCCAACGGCGAGCTGATCAAGAAGTACGACCTCAGCAGCTTCCGCGCCCTGTTCCTGGCCGGCGAGCGCTCGGACCCCGACACCATCAACTGGGCCCGCGACAACCTGAAGGTCCCGGTGGTCGACCACTGGTGGCAGACCGAGACCGGCTGGGCCATCGCCGCCAATTGCCTGGGCCTGCATGAATTCCCCATCAAGCCCGGCTCGCCCACCAAGCCCGTTCCCGGCTGGGGCCTGGAAGTCCTCGACGAAGGCCACCAGCCCTGCGAGGCCGGCAAGGTCGGCTCGCTGGTGGTCCGCCTGCCGCTGCCCCCCGGCGCCCTGCTCACCCTGTGGAATGCCGACCAGCGCTGCATCGACAGCTACTATTCGGAATTCCCGGGCTGCTACAAGACCGCCGACGCCGGCATGATCGACGAGGACGGCTACGCCTACGTCATGGCGCGCACCGACGACATCATCAACGTCGCCGGCCACCGCCTGTCCACCGGCGGCATGGAAGAAGTGCTGGCCAGCCACCCCGACGTGGCCGAATGCGCCGTCATCGGCGTCGCCGACCAGCTGAAGGGCCAGCTGCCGCTGGGCTTCATCTGCCTCAAGGCCGGCGTCACCAAGCCCCACGACCAGGTCATCGCCGAGGTGGTCAGGCTGGTGCGCGAGAAGATCGGCCCCGTCGCCGCCTTCAAGACCTGCACCGTCGTCAATCGCCTGCCCAAGACCCGCTCGGGCAAGATCCTGCGCGGCACCATGCAGAAGATCGCCGACAACCAGGACTACAAGATGCCCGCCACCATCGACGATCCCTCCATCCTGGAAGAGATCGGCGAATCGCTGGAAAGCGTCGGCTACGCCAAGGCCCGCAAGGAAACCGCTGAATAAGCGGCTCCCTGTTACCCCCTCTCCCGCCTGCGGGAGAGGGCAGGGGTGAGGGCACGGCCCCCGGAGCGATCCGGGGGCCGTTGTCGTTGGGGGAAGGGGGGAAAGGGCGAAGGGACTCGTCCCTTCGCGCATCCCTGGTCCATTTCTATCCCCCTCGCCCGCTTGCGGGAGAGGGAGGGGCCCGGCCATCAGGCCGGGAGGGTGAGGGCCCCTTGGGTGATCATCGCGGGGATGCGGTGATTGAACACAGAGACACAGAGAAGGCGCAGAGAAAAAGAACTGTGATGGCTTGAGCGGAGCGAAGCATCTTGCAGCGTGAAGCCGCCGCCCCGGATGCCTGAAGCTCAGGGTGACGGCTTTCCCGGTTTTATTCCTCCGCGCCCCCTCTGTGTCTCTGTGGTTTATCCCCGGTAACCGCCTCCAGCCCTGATCTCTCCTTGCCAACCTCCCCGCTCTCGGCCAAGCCAACCCGTTACGGGGGATGATATGGCAGACAAAACACTCAATACGTACTTGGAAAGCGCCGCCACCACCGGTGTCAACGCCGGAGAGAAAGGGAGCCACCACGCCGGAGCAAAAGGGAGCCACCCGGTGGTTGGGATGGGGGAAATGCGAAGGGGGGCCGATCGGCCCCCCTTCGCATTTTCGGCCGCTGATTTCGCGTGGTGGTCAGGGGGTGATGATCTCGCCGGTGTCTGGATTGATGATGTCCGGTGGTGTGGTTGATCCGGGCGAAGCGGCCTTCCGTCGCCGTGCCTTGGAATGCGCAAGACGGTAGCTCTCGCCGTTCATCTCCAGAATGTGGACGTGATGGGTGAGACGGTCGAGCAGTGCGCCGGTCAGACGTTCCGAGCCAAACACCGAAGTCCACTCGTCGAATGGCAGGTTCGAGGTGACGATGGTGGAGCCGCGTTCGTAGCGTTGGCTGAACGCCTCGAACAGCAGTTCGGCGCCGGTGGGCGACAGTGGCACGTAGCCCAGTTCATCAATGATGAGCAGCTTGTATGCTTGGATCTGGCTCTGGAGCTTGAGCAGACGCTTCTCATCGCGGGCCTCCATCATCTGGCTGACCAGTCCGGCCGCAGTGGTGAAGCCGACCGAGAAGCCGTGTTGGCAGGCCGCCAGCCCAAGGGCTAGGGCCGTGTGCGTCTTGCCGGTGCCGGAATTGCCCAGCGCGATGACGTTTTCGCGCCGGGTGATGTAGTCGCAACGCGCCAGATCGAGCACCAGCATCTTGTTGAGCGACGGGATGGCGGTGAAGTCGAAGCTGTCGAGCGATTTGACCGCTGGGAACCGGGCCTCTCGGATGCGGCGCTCGACCGTCCGTCGTTCCCGCTCGATCAGCTCCAGTTCAGCCAGCCGCAGCAGATAGCGGGGATGGTCGACGCCCTCGGCGGCGCAGAGCTGGGCCAGCTTGTCGTATTCGCGCAGAAAGGTCGGCAGCTTGAGGGTTTTCAGGTGATGGGCCAGCAGAACCTGCGGCAGAGCCGTCTCGGCGGATGTCGTCATGCCGCTTCTCCCAGCAAGGCCATGTAATCGGCGGCGGCCGTGGTCTTGACCTCCGTGCCAGGCAGGAAGGGATAGGCCGACAGATCCAGTCGCGGCGGACGCCGCTCGATCCGGCATAAGGTCAGGTGCTTGATGGCATCGAAGGCGATGGCGCCGCGCTCGATGGCATCCCTGATCGCCGCCGTCACCGGCGCCAGCGGGAAGACCTCCAGCAGTCGCAGAACCTGAACGAACTCCCGTCGGCCACGTTTGTCCATGCGGGCTTCCAGCAGGCGGCGCAACTCGGCGAACACATCGGGCAATTGCCATCCTTGGAGTGGAGCGGCTTGGTCCAGTGCGCCGGTCTTCTGCTCCAGCAGGGCGAGATAATGCAGGGGATCGAACACGAAGTCGGCACTGTCGTATGACCGGGGATGACGGGCGATCACCTCGTTGCCGTGGGCAATCACCACCTCATCGACAAACCCCTTCACCAGCACCTCGCGGTGACCGAACTGGGTCGGCACCGAATAGTCGTTACAGCGGTAGCGCACCAGGCTGAGCGAACTGACCCGGCCGGGGCGTTTGTCGCACGGCTCGAAGGGGGCGGCAGGCAATGGACGGAAGACAGCAAGATCAGCGGCCAGCCGCTCACCTATGGTCTGGTGGTGGCCCCGCAGCACATCGCCGTGGTGCTCCAGACTGCGAGCCAGCAACATGGCATTGAACGCGTCAAAATCAGCGGCCACCGGCTTGGGCACCATCCAGTTACGCCGGGCGTAGCCCACCAACCCCTCGACCTTGCCTTTGTCATTGCCCTTGCCGGGACGGCCGAAGCGATCCGTGAACAGGTAGTGGGACTGCAGCTCGGTGAAGGCCCTCGTCCGCTTCCGCTTGCCGTCGCCGAGAATCTTGGCCACCGCCAGCGTCGTGTTGTCGTAGAGGATCGACACCGGCAGGCCGCCGAAACGGTCGAACGCGGCCACGTGACCATCCAGAAACGCCTCGGTGGTCTCCGCCGGATACGCCTTTACGAAGGTCGCATCAGAGTGCGGCAGGTCCATGCAGAAGAAGTGGATCTTGCACTCCACCCCGCCGATTACGGCCAGCGCCTCGCCGAAATCCACCTGCGCATGGCCGGGCGGATGGTATAGCGGCACGAACATCTCCTTCGATCGAAGCCGCTGCTCGGCCACATATTCCTTGATGATGGTGTAGCCGCCGGTGAACCCGTGCTCGGCCTTGAGACGCTCGAAGATCCGCTTTGCCGTATGTCGCTGCTTCACCGGCATCTTGGGGTCATTGGCCAGAATTTGGTCGATGATCCCGGTGAACCTGTCCAGCTTCGGCCGTGCGGCTGGCTCCTTCCGCCGATACCCCGGCGGCACCGAAAACGCGCACATCTTGTCTACCGTCTTGCGCGCAATGCCGAATAAACGCGCAGTCTCTCGCCGGGACCGGCCTTCAACGAAGACCGATTGCCGCACCAACAGATAAAGATCCACGGGCTTCATGCTCCCGCCCTTCGTCATCATCAGAAACGAAGGGCATATCACTGGCCGACTTTTACGCCGCCCTCAGCACCACAACGGCGCCGATCCGTGGCCTACTTTCTCTCCGGCGCGCACACACCGGGGAGTGGGCGACATTCACCAGCGCAGATGTGATCTCCGCCGCGTGGATACGCACATTGGCCCTCGCCGAAAAAGGCCCCCCCAAGGGGCTCAGGATCACGGGCGCCACCATCCAGGGCCGCCTGGACTTTGAAGGCTGCACCCTGCCGCGCCCCCTTTTGCTCGGCGCCTGCACCATCGCCGACGGCATTACCTTGCGCCGGGCCACAGCCATGGATTTGGGATTTCAGGTCTGCCCCCTAATCGGCGGCATCGAGGGCGGAGGATTGAAGGTCGACAATGACCTCTTCCTTCGCCGCTCCACCATCACGGGACGTGTCTTTCTTGCCGGCGCTAAGATCGGTGGCAACCTCGAATGTAATGGCGCCACTCTGGATGGCGGTGAGGGTAATGCCATGAACGCCGATCGCCTGGAGGTCAAGGGTGGGGTGTTTTTGCGCGACGGATTCTCGGCCAAGGGCGTGGCCGATCAAGCATGCCACGATCGGGGTTTTGGTCGATGAGGCCGCCTGCTGGCCCGATTTGATCCTCACCGGCCTGACCTATGACAGTATCGGTCACGGATCACCCCAGACGGCGGAAGAGCGGTTGGTGTGGCTTGGTCGGCGGCAAAATACCGAAAAATTCGATCCCCAGCCCTACGAGCAATTGGCAAAGGTCCTGAAGGCCACGGGCCATGCTGGGGAGGCCCGGCGGATTTTGATCGAGAAGGAGCGGGACTATGCCCGGCGCAAGCGACAGGCTGCCGGGACAGGTCCCCAATGGCTGCATGTGATCTGGCTGTGGTTGATGGACAAGCTGACCCGCCATGGTTATGAGCCCTGGCGGGTGTTGCCCTATGTCCTGGCGGTTTGGGCGCTGGGCTGGGGCATCTACAGCGACACCGACCGGCACTTTGCCATGGTTCCGGCTAAGGAACGGGTCTACATGAGCGAGAAGTACCAGGAGGGTGCGTTACCGCCGCAATATCCGCGCTTCAACGCCTTCATCTATTCCGTCGACGTGTTCTTCCCCTTCGTTGATCTGCATCAGGAATCCGAATGGCGCCCGGCCACCGAGAAGGTGCGCAAGGATCAGAGTGAATTCTACGCTCACAATGGGTGGATCGCCAAGGTCTACACCTGGATTCACATCGCCTTGGGGTGGGGTTCCTGAGCGGTATCGGCGTCGCGGCCGTTACCGGGCTGGTGAAGCGGGAGTAGGGGGCATAAGAAGCATCACCTTGCGTCATGGCCGGGCTCGTCCCACTGGTGTCCGGTTTAATTTGAGGCGGCAGACGTGGAGTCATGAGACACGGATGTCACGGATGCGGTGCTTCGCACCGCTCACGGATAAACACGGAAATGCTCTTGTTTCCGGCTACCTCCCCGACCCTGCCCCAGAATGACCATATGGGATTTCCATAATCCGTGATCATCCGTGTCCATCCGTGTTCCATGACCGGATCAAACCCGCATTGGCTCCGCCATTCGGGGCTCTCATGGAAATTTAAACCGGACAGCACTGGGCTCGACCCGGCCATCCACGTGGATGCCCGGAACACGTCCGGGCACGACGAGTGTGGAAACGGCTAAAACCAACGGGATCAAAGGGCCTTGGGCCCTTTGCGGGTGTGGGCGGCGCCCACAAGGGGCTTTCTAGCCGGTCCACACGGTCATTTCTTTTTCGTCGCCGTTCTCGGCCAGCCAGTGGTCGATCTGGTTGAGGCGGAGGTCGCAGGCGGCGCGTTGGCGGCAATCGTCGCGGTGCAGGCAGTCGTGGGCGACGGAGGCGGTGCAGCGGACCAGATCCGGGTCGCAATGATGGCTGGCCCATTTCAGGGCCAGGTCCAACCCCTGGAGGCAGGTGCAGTCGAGGGACCGTGCCATGATTCGTCCTTCCACTCCTTCATGCTGAAATCATGATAACCCGGCGGCGGCGGGATGTATCGCTTCGCGTGTTGCGCAAAAGGATAGGTTCGCCGAATTGTTTGCATACGTTGGACGTAGGACAAAAAAATCCGCCCCGAACCTGTGGGCCGGGGCGGTGGAAGTTGCTTAGAGAGGGAGGCTGACCTCGGGGGAGGTCAACATCTGGAATAAGACTAACAAGCAGGGATTCCGCAGTCAAACGATTTTAATGTGCGACGCGGTAATTCCGAGCGATCTAGTGGGATTGTTGGGTTTCGTCCAGGGCCAGCACGCCCTTCAGCAGGTCTTCCACCGCTTGGCGCGACAGGTCGCGGGTGATGAAGACGATGCGGGTGCGATGGTCGTCGTCGGGCCAGCCGGGCAGGGGGGCGGGGGGATGGAAGACGTGCTGCACCCCGTGGATGGCGAGCGGGTCCTCGGATTCGCGGGCGTTGACGATGCCCTTGATGCGCAGCAGATTTTCGCCCTTGGACGAGATCATCAGCTCCAGCGCGAAGCCCAGCGCCATCCACGACACCGGCTCGGTGGCGGTGAAGACGAATGCCTGGATGTGAGCATCGTGGCGGTTGGCATCGTGGTGATGATGGTGGTCGTGATGGGCGTGCTGGTGGGCGCGGTAGGCTTCCTCGTTCAACCAACCGGCCACATCGGGAATTTTACTCCCGGCGTTGAACAGCCCGGCATCAAGGATGTCCCTGGGCTCCAGTTTGCCCTGCACCGCGACGATGATCGGCGCGGCGGGGTTGAGGCGGCGCAGCCGGGCGCGCAACACCTCCACTGCGACGGGATCGGCGATGTCGGCCTTGGTCAGCACCAGCCGGTCGGCCACCGCCGCCTGCTTCACCGCCTCGGCCTGGGCGTCCAGGGTACGGTCGCCGTTGACCGCGTCCACCGTGGCGACGATGCCGTCCAGCTTGTAGCGGCTGGAGATCAGCGGATCGCTCATCAGGGTGTGGATGATGGGGGCGGGGTCGGCCAGGCCGGTGGTCTCGATGATCATGCGGTTGAATTCGGGGATTTCGCCCCGCACCCGCTTGATGAACAGGTCGCGCATGCCTTCGACCAGATCGCCCCGCACCGTGCAGCACAGGCAGCCCGATTGCAGCAGCACCACATCCTCGGCCACCTGACGCACCAGCAGATGATCGAGGCCCACCGAGCCGAACTCGTTGATCAGCACGGCGGTGTCGGCCAGACCCGGCTGGGCCAGCAGGTGGTTCAAAAGGGTGGTCTTGCCGCTGCCCAAAAAGCCGGTCAGGACGGTGACGGGAATGAGGCTCATGCGTGCAACTCCGTTATATGGGCTGCCGCCCATACCCGCTTGGGGCCTCGGCCCCAAACCCCATTCTAATAATCAAAGGGGGTTCGGGGCATCGCCCCGAATGGGTTTGGGCGATAGCCCAATTTACTTCTTATACAGTTCCTCGGGCGAGACCTGCACCTTCGCCACCTCGGTCAGGCCTTCCGCCCGGGCGGCGGTGTAAAAGCAGGTGCGCCGGCCGGTGTGGCAGGCGACGCCGTCCTGGTCCACCTTCAGAAGGATGGTGTCGCCGTCGCAATCGATCAGGAAGTCCTTGAGCCGCTGCTGCTGGCCCGAGGTCTCGCCCTTGCGCCACAATCCGCCGCGCGAGCGCGAGAAATAGCAGACCCGGCCGGTTTCCAGGGTCTCGGCCACCGATTCGGCGTTCATCCAGGCCATCATCAGCACCTCGCCGGTGTCGAATTGCTGGGCGATGGCGGGCACCAGCCCATCGGCGTTGAACTTGAGCTTGGGCAGCACGGCGGCGGAATCGATTGCGGGCATGACGGAAACCTCTCCAACGGGAGGCTAAGGGTTTAGCGGGCGGAAAGGCACTCGGCAAGGGCGCCGGCCAGTCCCTTCATCTGCTGCACATAGGAATCGGGGCCGGCGGCCACAAGCAGGCCTTCCGGGTCCAGCCGCCCCATCCTGGCACCCGCCGCCTCGGCCAGGGCGGCGGCGGTGGCCGACGGCGCGCCCGGCTCGCCGAAGACGCAGGACGCTCCCGTCGCTTTCAACCGGTCGCGCAGCTGGGCCATGCGTTTGGCGCCCGGCGGACGCTCGGGATCGACGGTGATGGCTCCGGCCGGCGACAGGCCGTAGCGCGCCTCGAAATACTGGTGGGCGTCGTGGAACACCACATAGGGCCGCTTGGCCACCGGGGCCAGTTGGGCGGCGATCTCGGCGTCCAGGGCGGCCAGCCGCCGCTTCAAGGCTTCGGCGTTGGCGGCGTAGCGCGGCGCGTTGGCGGGGTCGAGGGCGGCAAGGCGCTCGGCCACCGCCCCGGCCAGCAGCTGGGCGTTGCGCGGATCGAGCCAGACATGGGGGTCGGTCTCGTCCTGATGCTTGCCGTGGTGGTCGTGGTCGTGGCTGTCCCAGGCTCCGCCCTCGCGGGCGTCCAGGCGGATCAGGCCGGGCAGCGACAGCATGGCCAGCCCGTCCTTGCGCCGGGCCATGGGGCGTTCCAACCAGGATTCCAGGGCCGGACCGACCCAGACCACCAGTTTGGCTCTTTCGGCGGCGCGGGCGTCGGAAGGCTTCATGGCGTAGCCGTGGGGGGACGCGCTGCCCGCCACGATCAGGCCGGGTTCGCCCACGCCCGCCATCACCGCCGCCACCAGGGAGTGCAGGGGCTTGATGCTGACCAGCACATCCGGCGCCTCGGCCCGGACGGGGGAGAACGGGGCGGCAAGGCCGAACAGGAGAAGGGCTGTCGCCAGGGTCTTCCGCATAAGGGCGCTCCGTGCCATGATGGAATGGATGGAACGTTATAATATAACATTTCGGTGGCGACAAGGATGAGCTTTCCGGTTCCCCAGCACGATCACGGCGCCTGTATCCGCGCCGCCATGGCGGCGGCCGAGGAGGAATGCCGTCGCCGTGGCGCCCGGCTGACCGACATCCGCCGCCGGGTGCTGGAACTGGTATGGGGCAGCCACCGGCCTGTCGGGGCCTATGCCCTGTTGGAATCCCTGGGCAAGGAGGGGTGGTCGGCGGCGCCGCCGACCGTCTATCGCGCCCTGGATTTCCTGCTGGCCCATGGGCTGGTCCATCGCATCGCCCTACTCAACGCCTTTGTCGGCTGCGTCCATCCGGGCCATGCCCATGCCGGGCAGTTCCTGCTGTGCGGTGAATGCGGCATCGCGGTGGAACTGGAGGACCGCGAGGTGGATGACGCCATCGGCCGGGCCGCCGGGCGCCTGGGATTTAGCGTGGCGCGCCAGACCATCGAGATCGAGGGGCTGTGCCCGGATTGCCGGGCTAAGGGGGATGCGCCGTGACCCTGCTAAAGATGTCCGGCGTGCGTCTGACCCATGGCGGGCATCCGGTGCTCGACCGCGTGGATCTGGGCGTGGAGGCCGGGCGGATCATCACCGTGGTGGGGCCCAACGGAGCCGGCAAGTCGTCGCTGCTCAAGGTGGCGCTGGGGCTGCTCCGTCACGACGCGGGAACGGTGGAGCGCAGCGCCGCCATCGTCGGCTACGTGCCCCAGCGCCTGGATATCGGCCGGCTGCTGCCGCTGTCGGTGCGGCGCTTCCTGGCCATGGCCCTGCCGGGGCGGGTGGGCAACGGCACGCTCGAGGACATGCTGGACACGGTAGGCGCCGGCCATGTGCTGGGGCGCCAGGTGGCCGACCTGTCCGGCGGCGAATTGCAGCGGGTTCTGCTGGCCCGCGCCCTGCTGCGCCGCCCCGACCTCCTGGTGCTGGACGAGCCGGTGGGCGGCGTCGACGTGGCGGGGCAGGCCGAGCTTTATGACCTGATCACCGCCCAGGCCCGCGACCACGGCGTCGGCGTGCTGATGGTCTCGCACGATCTGCATGTGGTGATGGCCGCCACCGACCACGTGGTCTGCCTGAACCGCCATGTGTGCTGCGCCGGCCATCCCGAGGCGGTCAGCCGCCATCCCGAATACCTGGCGCTGTTCGGCCCCCGGGTGGCGGCCAGCCTAGCCATCTACACCCATGCCCACGACCACGGGCACGGCGCCGACGGTTCGGTCATGCCGCTGGAGGGCGGGGCAGAGGCCCACGGGCACGTTCACGGGCCGGGGTGCCGCCATGGATGACTTCCTGCTGCGCGCTCTGCTGGCCGGCGCGGCGGTGGCCCTGGTGGCGGGGCCGCTGGGCTGCTTCGTCGTCTGGCGCCGCATGGCCTATTTCGGCGACGCGCTGGCCCATTCCGCCCTGCTGGGCATCGTGGCGGGACTGCTGCTCGGCGTGGCGCCCCTGGCCGGGGTGGCGGCGCTGTGCGTGGTCGCCGCCCTGATCCTGGCGCGTGCCGAGGCTGACCGGGCCAGCGGCATCGATTCCCTGCTGGGCATCCTGGCCCACGGCTCGCTGGCGGCGGGACTGGTGCTGCTTTCCCTGATGGAGCGGGTCAGGGTCGATCTGATGGGCTGGCTGTTCGGCGACATCCTGGCGGTGACCGCCGACGACCTGTTGTGGCTGTGGGGCGGGGCGGGGCTGATCCTGTCGGTCCTGGCCACCCAGTGGCGCACCCTGGTGGCGGCGGCGGTGGACGAGGATCTGGCGGTGGTCGAGGGACACAAGGTCGCCCGCGCCCGTGCCCTGCTGATGCTGCTGGTGGCGCTGGGGGTGGCGGCGGCCATGAAGGTGGTCGGCGTGATGCTGGTCAGCGCCATGCTGATCATCCCGGCGGCGACCGCCCGCCGGCTGGCCCGCACGCCGGAACAGATGGCCCTGGTGGCGGCGGGGGCTGGGCTGGCCGCCACGGCGTTCGGACTGGGCGGCAGTTGGCAGTGGGATACGCCGTCGGGACCGAGCATCGTCACGGTGGCGACGGCGCTTTTCCTGCTGTCGCGCGCGATTCCCAGGCGATGAAGCGAGCGGATGGCCTTGCCCAATGCAAGCGGCGGTGCCATCATCAGCCCTCACTAGTGTTATTTGGGGGAGGCCGCGTCCCAGAAGGGACAGAAGGCCTTGAAAGATGAACGATTCCAAGCGTCGCGAAAAATTCGAATCCAAGGTCGCGGAACTGCTGGCGGTGACCGCGGGGCTGAAGGTGCCGCAGATTCTCATGCTGCGCCGGATGACCTCGTCCGATCCGGACACCCAGTCCTGGGCCAACGACCGCGAACTGGGCGTGGTGTTCGACACCATTCTCGACCGCGCCGTGGCGGCCATGGACGTCGAAGAGCTTGGCGCCGCCGCCGACCAGCATTTCGATGGATTGCTGCCGCCCGGACCCGACGATTCCCGCGACAAGGAACGCTGGCTGCTGTTCGACGTCACCAAGAAGTATCTGGTCAACCGCGCCAAGGGGGCGGCGCAGGTTCCGGTCGCGCCCGAGCCGCCGCCGGCGGTCATCGAGGAAGAGGAGGAGGCGCCCATCGCCTTCGACAACTTCCGCCAGATGTTCGACGAGACCCTGGCCCGCTATGCCCGGCGCGCGCTGCAGGTGCTGGTGGTCAATCCGGCCGGCGCCGCCAGCCTGCGCCCGCATATTCCGCTGCCCTTCATCATCTCGCCCGGCTTCGCCACCTGTTATGAGACCCTGCTGCGCAAGTTCGTGCTGCCCGACATCCGCGCCACCAAGCGCATCAAGGAACTGTCAGAAAGCCGGACCTGGGATTCGACCGGCCCCAACCGGCTGATCGGCATCATTCAGCAGGGAGGCCAGGGCAACCCCATCCTCGACACCTGGGATTCCCGCTGGGCCGCCTACAAGTCGGAAGGTGTGGGGTCCAAGCACGCCAAGACCAACGATCCCTGGGCGGTGTTCCATGACTGGGCCAAGGCCGGCGGTTTTCCGTCTCCGGGCGAAGCCGATATTCCGCTGCTCCATTCGGTGATCCGCTGGGAGCCCGAGGCACTGATCGAGGCCTGGCGTGAAGTGGCGCTGCTCTACCAGCAGGAATTCCACCCCAAGGACCGCCACGATCAGGCCCGCGAGGGCGCGTTCCGCGACGCCATCGTCCGGGTGATCCGCGAACTTCCCAAATACGGCGGCGATCTCATCGCCATGAAGGCGTTCTTCGAGATGCCCAAGTGTGACCGGATGTTCCTCAGGAAGCTGATGCAGACGGTGGGGGGAACCGAAACCGAGCGCCGCCGCGTGGCTCCCGGTCTGGTCCATTTCTATAACAACCTGCCTTTGTGACCGTTCCGCACTTGCGGGAATTTTGGTCTCTTGCGATTGGTGTTATAACCAAGGCATAGGTTCGGGTTGGAGAAGCCGGCATGCCCGGTAGGGTGAGTATCCGAGATGACGCCAGGAAGCCTTCCACATGGCTTCCCTTTGTCATGGCCGCTTTCGTCACCTTCTGTTCGGGCCTGGCCCTGCTTCAGCTCTACGCCCTGCAATCGGAGCGTCGGCACGAGGCGGCGCGGGCCGAACTGGTGTCCCAGCTCAGCGTGATCCGCGCGCGCCTGGAATACAATCTGACCGCTCCGCTGTTCATCACCCGGGGGCTGGTGGCGCAGTTGATCTTTCACAATGGCATGAGCGACGCCGATTTTGCCCGGGCCTCCTCGCTGGTGATGCAGGATTACGAGTCCATCCGCAACCTGGCCATGTCGCGAGGCACGGTGATCACCTCGGTCTATCCCGCCGAGCCCAACCGGGCGGCCCTGGGGGCGGATTACCGCGATCTGTCGGGCCAATGGCCGGCGGTGGAACGGGCCATCAACAGCCGCAGGCCGGTGGTGGCCGGGCCGGTCAATCTGCTCCAGGGCGGAACGGCGCTGATCGGCCGGGTGCCGGTGTTTCTGCCCGGACCCGGCGGCGAGCCCAAATTGTTCGGCCTGATCAGCGTGGTGATCGACATTCCCAAGGTCTTCGCCGCCTCCGGCATCGATGCCGGCAGCCTGCCGCTGGACCTGGCCCTGCGCGGTCGCGACGGGCTGGGCAAGGCCGGGGCGATGATCTGGGGCGACGAGGAGATCTTCAGGCGGTCCCCGGTGGAAATGGAAGTGACGCTGCCCGATGGAACCTGGGCCATGGCGGCTATCCCCAAGGGCGGCTGGCCCAAGGGTGGATGGTCTGGCGATGACGGCGAGTTGCGGGTGACCCGCGGCATGGGAATGCTTCTCTTCGTGCTGACCGCCCTGGTGTCGTTCGGCTGGGCGGTCTACGCCAGGCGCCAGCGCCGCGCCCAGCGGTTCATGGCCGAGAGCGAGGAGCGCTACCGCGCCCTGATGGAAACCGCCCCCGTGGCGGTGATCGTTCACCGCGACGGCCGCATCCTGTTCGCCAACACCCAGGCGTCGCGGATGTTGCGGGTGAGCGAGGGCCAGGCCCTGGACGGACGGGATGTTTTCGACTTCGTGCATCCCGACAGCCGCGACGCCTTGGCCGAACGGGTGGATGCGGTGCTCGCCCAGCCCGATTCCGTGGCCAGCGGCTCGAGCCGCTATCTCACCGCCGAGGGCGAGGCTATCGAGACCGAGGTGATCTCGACCCGGGTCAGCCTCGACGAACGGCCGGCGGTGCTGTCGGTGGTCCGCGATGTGACCGACCGTCTCAGGGCCGAGGCGGAGCGTGAAAGCCTGCTCGAAAGCCTGCGGCGTTCCAACGAGGACCTGCAGCAATTCGCCTATATCGCCAGCCACGACCTGCAGGAGCCGCTGCGCAACGTGGCTGGCTATGTCCAGCTTCTGGGGCGGCGCTATCGCGGCCGGCTGGACAAGGATGCCGACGAGTTCATCGCCTTCGCCGTCCAGGGGACCAAGCGCATGCAGGAGATGATCGCCAATCTCCTCGACTATTCGCGGCTGCGCCATGACGACGGCGGGACCGAGTCCATCGACAGCCGGATTCCCCTCGACGAGGCCCTGGCCGATCTCGGCGCCGCCATGGACGAGTCGGGGGCCGTGGTCGAGGTGATCGGCACCATGCCCATGGTGTCGGTCCGGCGGGTGGAACTGGCCCGCATCTTCCTCAATCTGGTGAGCAACGCCATCAAGTACCGTCGCCGCGACGTCATTGCCCGTATCCGCATCTCGGCCCGGCGGGACGGGCTGAACTGGGTGTTCTCCGTCGCCGACAACGGCATCGGCATGGAGCCGGCCTCGCTGGACCACATCTTCACCCTGTTCCAGCGCCTGCACTCGCGCGAGACCTATGAAGGCACCGGTATCGGCCTCGCCATCTGCCGCAAGCTGGTGCAGCACAACGGCGGGCGGATCTGGGCGGAATCCGAGCCCGGCCGGGGCTCGACCTTCCATTTCAGCCTGCCGGCGGCGGACTGAGCTTATACCAGGATGTGCTGATCGAAACCGATCCTCGCATCGCCCTCAATCGCCGGGCGCCGCCCCTCGGGCCTAGCCAAACCGGGCTCATCGCAGTTTGGTATTACGAGCGGGCGGGAGAGAGGCGGAAACCGGCCAGGGACGGGGTCTTGGACAGGGTGTCCAGCAGTTCCAGGGGGGCGGGTGCGCGCTCGGCCAGCAGCGACATCTGGTACTGGAACAGCGCTCCGCCGTCTTCCAGCTGGAAGCTCCAGTCGCGGGCCACGAAGCCGTGGCGCGACAGCATGGCGTGAATCTCTTCGGCCGGCGGCGTCTGGTTGTGCAGATAGGTCAGCGTCAGGTGGAGCGCCGTCTGGTGGGGCAGGGCGTTCTCGATGCGCCGCGCGGCGGTCATCACCGCCACGGTGCAGAAGGCCCCGAACAGCGCCGCCACGTAGAAGCCCACGCCGATCAGCACGCCCAGCGCCGCCGTCACCCAGATGGAGGCGGCGGTGGACAGGCCGCGGATGCTGAAGCCTTCCTTCATGATCACGCCGGCGCCGAGAAAGCCGATGCCCGTCATGATGCCCTGTATGGTGCGCGTCGGATCGGCGATGCCCGGCGTGTCGGACAGGCCGGCGTACCACATGCTGGGATAGCCGTTGACCACGGTCAGCGCCGTTGACGCCATGCACACCAGCGCATAGGTGCGCAGTCCCGCCGCCCGTCCGTGATAGGAACGCTCGTAGCCGATCATCAGCCCGGTGGCCAAGGCTCCGAGCATGTGCAGCAGGATCAGGCCATTGGTGGCCAGTTCCTTGCCGGACCAATAGGCCTGCAGCGTTTCCATGCCTTAGCTGGCGTTGTCGTTGAACGCCGCCGTCTCGTAGATGTCGGCGGGCGCCATGGATGGGATCGGCGTGTCCATAGAGGACTGGAACGACGCCGGCACGTTGCCGGTGCTGGCGGCCGTCTCCACCGGCTGTGCCGCCGGGGTGGCGGGCGGCGGCGGGGCCAGGCGGGCCGCCGGAGTATTGATCGCCGATGGTGCGGTCGGATTCTGCTCGGTTTCCACCGGCGGCAGCGGCGTGGCCGGCGGAGGCGGCGCCTCGGTCGCGGCGGGCGCCGCAGGCGGCGTCGGAGCTGTCGCCGGGGCGGGGGAGGGCGGCGCGGCGCGGGTCTCGCTCTGGCCTGCCGGGGCGGAGGGGGGCGTGTTCGGCTCCTCGGCGTCCTCATCCAGCTCCATTCCGCCGCCCAGCGCCTTGTAGAGGCCGATGGCGGCCTCCAGGCGGCCGAAGCGGGCCTGGACCTTGGAATCCTCGGCCTGGAAGCGGGTGCGCTGGGTCTCCAGCACGTTGAGATAATCGACCATGCCCAGGCGGAAGGCCTCGGAGCTGAGGCCATAGGCGTCGAGCGAGGCCTGCAGAACCTCCTGTTGCGCCACTTCCAGGTCTCCCTGCAGGCGCACGGCCATCAGCGCGTCTTCCACGTCGCGCAAGCTGACCAGGACGGTCTGCTGGTAGGTCTCGATCAGTTCGACGTACTTGCCCTCGCTGTATTCGATGTCGGAACGGGTCTTGCCGTTGTCGAACAGGGTGGCGGCCATGGTCCCGGCCAGGGTGAAGAAGATGCTGGTGGGATTGGTGATGTTGTCGAAATACTGGGCGGCCCAGCCGCGGTCGCCGGAAATGGAGAGCGTCGGGAACAGCTTGGCGCGGGCCACGCCGATATTGGCGTTGGCGGCGACCAGGTTGGCTTCGGCCTTGCGGATGTCCGGACGGCGCAGCAGAAGGTCCGACGGCAGCCCCGCCGAAACCTCGGGGACCCGCAGGTCGCGCAAGGTCCGGCCGTTCAGCGACAGGGTCTGGGGCGGACGCCCCAGCAGCACGGCCAGTTTATTGAAGGCCCGCTCCCGCTGGAGGACGATGGGGGGAATCGTCGCCTCGGCCTGGGCCAGCACGTTACGTTGCTGGGCCAGTTCCAGGTTGGAGCTTTCGCCCAGGCGGACGCGTTCGGACACCGCCTGGTACATGGCCTTCATGTTGGCGATGTTGCTGCGCGCCACCGTCTCGCGGTCCATGCCCTCGAGGTACTGGATGTAGCTCAGCACCACGTCGGAAATCATCGACAGTCCGACCGCCTCGCGGTCGTGGACGTTGGCGAAGGCGGTAGCCAGCGCCGAAGCCTCGGAGGCGCGGATCTTGCCCCACAGATCCACTTCCCAACTGGCCGAGACATAGGCCGAGCTGAGGCGGTGGGTGCGGTTGGTGGGCGGGTTGGGGTCGGCGCCCTGGCCGCCCTGGGGCGAATCCACGCTGCGCTTGCCCGACGCGCTGATGGTCGGTAGCAGGGAAGAGGCGGCCGAACCGGCCGTGGCGTCGGCCTGTCGGATACGGGCGGCGGCGGCCTTGAGGTCGTGGTTGTTGGCCAGCGCCTCTTCCACCAGCTTGTCCAGCTCCTCGGAGCCGAAGATCTTCCACCACTGGGACAGCGGCTTGGGCATTTCCGGCGAGGGCTCGGGCAGCGGATTGCGGTAGCTGGCGGGTATGTCCTGCTTCGGGCGTTCGTAGTTCGGCGTGACGTTGCAGGCGGTGCTGCTGACCGTCAAGGCGACAACCATCACCCATCGCGCCGCGCGGGCGGACACACCCAGTCTTTCCCTCTTGCCCATAGGTTCCCCTGGTCCTGTACGGGCCCAGTAAGTACCACGATTGCCGCCCCCCCGGAAGTCCCGTCCGACCAATGGGTAGGGTGGGTAGTCTTTCAGTCGTGGGCCTGCCTCCCCACATGAGGGGGCGGGACTGTTTCATCCGACCGTTCAATCATACTTTTTGATGCTGCAATGCAGCAATCGGTTCTCAGTTAACCAAAGTACAGTTAACGATAAGTAGCGCGTTACGAAACAACACTTTTTTCGGTAGATGGTGCTTGCAAAATAGGGAAGGTTCATTTACCTATCCACCCATCGAACGATTCAGGCTCCGGGAGGAACCATGGCCACCAAGAAGAAGGAACGGGGGGCGGCCGAACCCACCCCTCAGGAACTCATCCGCTATTATCGCGAGATGCTGCTCATTCGCCGGTTCGAGGAAAAGGCGGGACAGCTCTACGGCATGGGACTGATCAACGGCTTCTGCCACCTCTATATCGGCCAGGAGGCCGTGGTGGTCGGCATGCAGGCCGTGGCCGGGGCGGCGGATTCTTGCATCACCTCCTACCGTGACCATGGCCACATGCTGGTCTGCGGCATGGACCCCAAGGGAGTGATGGCGGAGCTGACGGGCCGCGCCGGCGGGTATTCCCGCGGCAAGGGCGGCTCCATGCACATGTTCTCGCGCGAGAAGCGCTTCTACGGCGGCCACGGCATCGTCGGCGCCCAGGTGCCGCTGGGCACCGGCCTGGGCTTCGCCCACAAGTACTCCAAGGACAACGGCGTGGCCCACGTCTATTGCGGCGACGGCGCCGTCAACCAGGGCCAGGTTTACGAGGCCTTCAACATGGCGGCGCTGTGGAAGCTGCCCGTGGTGTTCGTCATCGAGAACAACAAGTACGCCATGGGCACCTCGACCGTGCGCCACGCCGCCGGCCAGGAGCTGTACATGCGCGGCGCCGCCTACGGCATTCCGGGCGAGCCGGTCAACGGCATGAGCGTCATCGCGGTGCGCGACGCCGCCGCCCGGGCGCTGGAGCACGCCCGTTCCGGCCAGGGTCCCTATATCCTGGAAATGAACACCTACCGCTATCGCGGCCACTCCATGTCCGACCCGGCCAAGTACCGGAGCAAGGAGGAGGTGACCAAGATGCGCGAGCAGCACGATCCCATCGACCAGCTGAAGGAAAAGCTGCTGGCCGACGGCCTGATCGACGAGGCCGGTCTCAAGGAGATCGACCGCGAGGTCAAGGTGATCGTCACCGAAGCCGCCGAGTTCTCGCAGTCCAGTCCCGAGCCGGATCCGTCCGAGCTGTGGACCGACGTGCTGATCGAAGCTTAGGCGAGGGGGGACATAACATGCCGATTCAAGTTCTGATGCCGGCGCTGTCGCCGACCATGACCGAGGGCAAGCTGGCCAAGTGGCTCAAGGCCGAGGGCGAGGCCGTCAAGTCCGGCGACGTGCTGGCCGAGATCGAGACCGACAAGGCCACCATGGAGATGGAAGCCGTCGAGGACGGCGTTTTGGGCAAGATCCTGGTGCCGGGCGGCACCGAGGGCGTGGCGGTCAACACCCCCATCGCCGTCATCCTGGAAGAGGGTGAGGATGCCTCGGCCCTGTCCGCCGCCCCGGCTCCTGCCGCTGCTCCGGCCGCTCCGGTGGCTACTGCTGCGCCGGCTCCGGTCGCCGTTCCCCTGGCAGCCGCCCCGGCGCCCGAGGAGAAGGTCTACGCCTCCTACAAGCGCCAGACGGTGCGTGAAGCTCTGCGCGACGCCATGGCCGAGGAAATGCGGGCCGATGCCAACGTCTTCCTGCTGGGCGAGGAAGTGGCTCAGTACCAGGGCGCCTACAAGGTCAGCCAGGGTCTGCTGGAGGAATTCGGGGCCGAGCGCGTCATCGACACGCCTATCACCGAGATGGGGTTCGCCGGTCTGGCCTGCGGTGCCGGCTATGCGGGTCTCAAGCCCATCGTCGAGTTCATGACCATGAACTTCTCCATGCAGGCCATCGACCACGTCATCAACTCGGCGGCCAAGACCCTGTACATGTCGGGCGGCCAGCAGCCGTGCTCCATCGTGTTCCGCGGCCCCAACGGCGCGGCCAGCCGCGTCGGTGCCCAGCACAGCCAGGACTACGCCTCGTGGTATGCCCACTGCCCCGGCCTGAAGGTGCTGGCGCCGTGGAGCGCCGCCGACGCCAAGGGCCTGCTCAAGGCCGCCATCCGCGATCCCAATCCGGTGGTGTTCCTGGAAAACGAACTGCTCTACGGCCAGAGCTTCGACGTGCCTGACGATCCCGATTTCGTCCTGCCCATCGGCAAGGCCAAGATCGAGCGGGCCGGCGCCCATGTGACCATCACCGCCTATTCGCGCATGGTGCAGATCGCGCTGGACGCCGCCGAAATCCTCAAGGCCGAGGGCATCGAGGCCGAGGTCATCAACCTGCGTTCCATCCGTCCGCTCGACACCGCGACCATCGTCGCCTCGGTCAAGAAGACCAACCGCATCGTCTCGCTGGAGGAAGGCTGGCCGGTGGCCGGCATCGGCGCCGAGATCGCCGCGCTGATGATGGAGCACGCCTTCGACTGGCTGGACGCGCCGGTGGTGCGGGTGGCGGGCGCCGATGTGCCCATGCCCTATGCCGCCAATCTGGAAAAGCTGGCCCTGCCGCAGGCCGAACAGGTGGCCGCCGCCGCCCGTTCCGTCTGCTACCGCGGTTAAGAGGGGGGATACGACATGCCTGTGCAAATCCTGATGCCGGCGCTGTCGCCGACCATGACCGAGGGCAATGTGGCCAAGTGGCTGAAGGCCGAGGGTGATGCCGTCAAGTCCGGCGATATCCTGTGCGAGATCGAGACCGACAAGGCGACCATGGAGTTCGAGGCCGTCGACGAAGGCATCCTCGGCAAGATCCTGGTGGCCGGCGGCACCTCGGGCGTGGCCGTCAACACCCCCATCGCCGTGCTGCTGGAGGAGGGCGAGGACGCCTCGGCTATCTCCGCCGCTGCACCGGCGCCCAGGGCCGCTGCCGCTCCGGCCGCCGCGCCGGCCCCGGTTGCCGTGGCTTCGGCCCCGGCGGTCCCGGTCCACGGCGGCGACCGCGTCTTCGCCTCGCCGCTCGCCAAGCGCATCGCCCGTGACGGTAACGTCGACCTCGCGGCGGTGAAGGGCACCGGCCCCCATGGCCGCATCGTCAAGGCCGATGTGGAAGCGGCGATCGCCGGTGGTGGCGCCAAGGCTGCCGCCGCTCCGGCCGCTGCCGCGCCTGCCGCTGCTCCGGCCCCCAAGGCCGCGCAGGCTCCCGCCGTCGCCAGCCCGTTCGAGCCGGCCTTCGAGGAGATCCCCAACTCCTCCATGCGCAAGATCATCGCCCGTCGCCTGACCGAGGCGAAGAGCACCATTCCGCACTTCTACCTCAGCATCGATTGCGAGCTGGATGCCCTGTTGAAGGTGCGTTCCGACCTCAACGGCCGGTCCGATGCCTACAAGCTGTCGGTCAACGACTTCGTGGTGCGCGCCGTGGCGCTGGCCTTGAAGAAGGTGCCCGCCGCCAACGCGTCATGGGGCGAGGACGCCATCAAGCGCTATACCGACATCGACATCTCGGTGGCGGTGGCGACGCCTTCGGGCCTCATCACCCCCATCGTCCATCATGCCGATCACAAGGGCCTGGCCGAAATCTCCAACGAGATGAAGGCGCTGGCGGGGAAGGCAAGGGACAACAAGCTGAAGCCCGAGGAGTTCCAGGGCGGCGGCTTCACCATCTCCAATCTCGGCATGTTCGGGATCAAGGAGTTCGCCGCCATCATCAACCCGCCCCAGGGCTGCATCCTGGCGGTCGGCGCGGGCGAGCAGCGCCCGGTGGTGAAGAACGGCGCGCTGGCCGTGGCCACGGTGATGACCTGCACCCTGTCCGTCGATCATCGCGTGGTGGACGGCGCGGTGGGGGCCGAGTTCCTGGCCGCCTTCAAGAAGCTGATCGAAGACCCGCTCTCCATGCTGCTGTAAGGGGGGACGCGTCATGAGCCGCGAGGCCGTGCTCGCCGCCTTCGCCAGCCTGAAGGCCGATTTCCGCGATGAGCGTTTTCCGTTCATCGCGGGACGGCTGGCCGGCGAATCCCTGACATGGGGCGAGAAACTTCTGACGCTGTTCGCCCATGGCGACCGCGACGCCCTGGAGGCGGTGGACATGCTGTCCCGCTTCTGGGTGGTGCGCTACCGCGGCATGCCCGAACCCGCCGATTTGAGCGGGGCGGGGCCGGGGCCGGCTTTCGTCCTGGGCTTCACCGCCTTTCCCTATCTCGACGTCATGATGGACGCCTGGGAACTGGGCGAGGTGGCCGAGGAACAGGGGCCTGACCGCCTGACCTTCCGCTGCCTGTTCGACGGCGAGGACCAGGGCACCCTGGTCACGGCCGAGCGGGCCGGGGCCGGGTGGCGCTTCGACCTGATGGGGCTTTACCGCGCCAAGGCCGCGGCGCTGGAGACCTTCATCGAGCTGGAGTTCGGCGCTTTCGACACCTTTCTCGACCATTACGTGGCCGAGCACGATCTGAGTTTCGACCTGGAGCAGGCCTGGCGGCCTTTGACCGGGCAATAAGAAACCGGGAGGGAGTGACATGGGATTGAGAGTAAGGGAGATGCCCCGGCAACCGGGCATGCCGGTGACGCCGTTTCCCGTCGGGACCGTGGCCGAGCGTTCGGCCCTGGCCGGTCTGGTGGCGATGATCGAGAACAACCCCGCCTTCTGCAATCGCGGCGTCCTGCCGGAAGAGCAGGAGCGCTGCTACCGCGCCGTGGTCGATGCCAAGCGCCTGATCGGCGAGACCGCCGAACTGCTGCCGCCCGGCACCCCGGCCGACGACCTGCTGGCCGCCATGCGCGCCGCCTGTCGCAAGTACATCACCGAAGCCGAGTCCTGGGACCGGCGCACCGGTCGGCGCTACCAGATGCCGACCTTCGTCTTCTACCAGTTGCTGGGCGCCTTCCGCGAATTGCTGGGGCTGCATGTCTGGCGGCTGGCCGAGGCCTACGACATGGAAATCGAAGGCCGCCTGAACATGATCTTCCCCGGCACGCCGGAATAGACTGGAGAGAAAGATGGCCGAGAACAGCTTCGACATCATCGTCATCGGCGGCGGTCCCGGCGGCTATGTGGCCGCCATCCGCGCCGCCCAGCTGGGTATGAATACCGCGCTGGTCGAGCGCGAGCACCTGGGCGGCATCTGCCTCAACTGGGGCTGCATCCCCACCAAGGCCCTGCTGCGCTCGGCCGAGGTCTACCGCAACATGCAGCATGCCGATGCTTACGGCCTGTCGGCGCCTGGCGCGTCCTTCGATCTGGCCAAGATCGTGGCCCGCTCGCGCGGGGTCTCGGCCCAGCTGCAGGGCGGGGTCAAGCATCTCTTAAAGAAGAACAAGGTCACCGTCATCGACGGCACCGCCCGTTTGGCTGGCGGCGGCAAGGTGGCCATCGAGGGCAAGCCGACCATCTCGGCGCCTCACATCATCCTGGCCACCGGCGCGCGGGCCCGCGTCCTTCCCGGCTTCGAGCCCGATGGCAAGTTCATCTGGACCTACAAGGAAGCCCTGGTCCCCGACACCATGCCGAAGCGTCTCCTGGTCATCGGCTCGGGCGCCATCGGCATCGAGTTCGCCAGCTTCTTCAACGCGCTCGGCGCCCAGGTGACCGTGGCCGAGGCCATGGACCGCGTGCTGCCGGTGGAAGATGCCGAGATCAGCGCCATGGCGCAGAAGTCCTTCGAGAAGCAGGGCATGAAGATCCTGGTGGGCGCCAACATCAAGGGCTGCAAGAAGAACGCTGCCGACGTCACCGTCACCATCGAGGCGGGCGGCAAGACCCACGAGCTGACCGTCGACCGGGTCATCACCGCCATCGGCATCGTCGGCAATGTCGAGAACATCGGCCTGGAAGGCACCAAGGTGAAGGTGGAGCGCACCCACGTCATCACCGACGAGTACTGCCGCACCGGCGAACCCGGCATCTACGCCATCGGCGACATCGCCGGCGCGCCCTGGCTGGCCCACAAGGCCAGCCACGAGGCGATGATCTGCGTGGAAAAGATCAAGGGCTTGGCCGACGTCCATCCCCTCGACATGCGCAAGATCCCCGGCTGCACCTATTGCCATCCCCAGGTGGCGTCGGTGGGCCTCTCCGAGGCCAAGGCCAAGGAGAAGGGCTATGCCGTCAAGGTCGGCCGCTTCCCCTTCATGGCCAACGGCAAGGCCATTGCTCTCGGAGAGACCGAGGGCATGATCAAGACGGTGTTCGACGCCAAGACCGGCGAGCTCTTGGGCGCCCACATGATCGGCGCCGAGGTCACCGAGATGATCCAGGGCTACGTGGTCGCCAAGACCCTGGAAACCACCGAGGCCGAGCTGATGCACACCGTCTTCGCCCATCCGACGCTGTCGGAAATGATGCACGAATCGGTGCTGGACGCTTACGGCCGGGCGGTCCACTTCTAGTCTTGAAGCGTTCAAGTACGGCCGGGCGGGGGGAAACCCTTTGTCCGGCCGTTTGTTTTTCTTGACCTTCCTTCCTCGCTGGACGAAATCTACGCCATGAGCGACACGAAAGCCCTTCGCCACCCGGAAAAGGCCCGCAAGCCGGACCAGATCAGCCCGCGCAAGCCCGACTGGATTCGGGTCAAGGCTCCCACCTCGGAAGAGGCGGCCGAGGTGCGCCGCCTGATGCGGGAAAAGAACCTGCACACGGTGTGCGAGGAAGCGGCCTGCCCCAATATCGGCGAGTGCTGGAAGCACAAGCACGCCACCTTCATGATCCTGGGCGACACCTGCACCCGGGCCTGCGCCTTCTGCAACGTCAAGACCGGCAATCCCAAGGGGGCCGTGGATCTGGCCGAGCCCGAGAATCTGGCCGAATCGGTCAAGGCCATGGGCCTGAAGCACGTGGTCATCACCTCGGTGGACAGGGACGATCTGGCCGATGGCGGCGCCTTCCAGTTCGTGGCCTGCATCGAGGCCATCCGCGCCACCTCGCCCCAATGCACCATCGAAGTGCTGACCCCTGATTTCCGCGACAAGGGCGACGGGGTCGAGCGCATCGCGGCCGCCCGGCCCGACGTCTTCAACCACAACCTGGAAACCGTGCCGCGCCTTTATCCCGGCATCCGGCCCGGCGCGCGCTATTTCGAATCGCTGCGGGTGCTGCAGCGGGCCAAGGCCGCCGATCCGACCATCTTCACCAAGTCCGGCATCATGGTGGGGTTGGGCGAGGAGCGGGCCGAGGTGCTGCAGGTCATGGACGACATGCGCTCGGCCGGGGTGGATTTCATCACCATCGGCCAGTACCTGCAGCCGACCCTGAAGCATGTGGCCATCGAGCGTTTCGTCACCCCCGACGAGTTCGAGGATTACCGCGCCATGGCCCGGTCCAAGGGCTTCCTCATGGTGGCGGCGACGCCGCTCACCCGTTCCAGCCACCACGCCGACCGCGATTTCGAGGCGCTGAAGGCCGAGCGCCTGCGGCGTCAGGGGTAATCAGGGACCGACATGCCGACCCACGCCGAGCAGCGCGTCCTGCCCTATACCCCGGAGCAATTGTTCGAGCTGGTGGCCGATGTCGCCCGCTACCCCGAATTCCTGCCCTGGTGCGTGGCGTCGCGTATCCGTTCGCGCGACGGCGACGTGTTCTTCGCCGATCTGGTGATCGGCTTCAAGATGGTCCGCGAGCGCTTTACCTCCAAGGTGACGCTGACCCGTCCCAACCGGGTCGACGTCACCTATACCGAGGGGCCGTTCAAGCACCTCAACAACCACTGGATCTTCAAGCCCCACCCACAGGGCACCGAAATCGACTTCTACGTGGATTTCGAGTTCCGCTCGAAATTGCTGCAGACCATGATCGGCGCGCTGTTCAACGAGGCGGTCAAGCTGATGGTCGGCGCTTTCGAAAAGCGCGCCAAGCAGCTTTACGGCTGATCGACCATCCCCAAAACGGAAAAAACCCCCGGCGGAGGATCGGCGCCGGGGGCTTTTGCCCAGAGGTAGTGCCCCAAAAGTCACCCTCGGGCCCGTCTTTAAGTCCCGTTCGTTCGTTCGAGGAGGGGACGGACTGGAATTCGTGACGGGACCAATGTAGGGGGAGGGGGATACCTTCGTCTGTGAAGAGTCTCACACAGCGGAAAATCAATCGAGAGAGGTCAGCCCCTCCAGGGCGGCGACCTTGTTCAGCGTGATCTGGCCGCGGCCCAGCGTCACGATGCCGGCCTGTTCCCACTTGGACAGCACCTTGTTGACGCTTTCGCGGCTGATGCCCAGATGGTCGGCGATTTCCTGCTGCGACAGCTTGATGGTCGAGGGTGCGCCCGCCTTGGCCTTGGTCCCCAGGGTCTGGTCGAGCATCAGGAGATGCTTGGCCAGACGGGACGGCAGCGACAGGAACACCATGTCCTCCAGTTGGTTGTCGGCCTTGCGTATGCGATCGCACAGCACCTCGATCAGGTGCAGCGCCTGCACCGGATGTTTATGCAGGAAGGCGTGGACGTCCTTGCGCTCCAGGGCGATCAGCTCGGTGGCCTCCATGGCGGTGGCGTCGGCGGAGCGCTCCTTGCCGTCCAGCACGGCGATCTCGCCGAACAGCTGGCCGGGCTTGATCAGGCCGTAGGTCACCTCGCGCCCGTCGGCGGACAGGACGCCGATGCGGATCATCCCCTTGGCCACCAGATAGAGCCGGTCGCCGGGATCACCCTTGGAAAACAGCGTCTCGCGCGCGTCGACCTTGACCATCTTGGCCTTGGCCGCCAGCTCGTCGAGCAGGTCGGTCTGGACCGACGCGAACAAAGGCGTGTTCGCCAGCATCTCGCGGCGACGCAGTACGGTTTCCGGCATGCTATCTCCCCAGCCTAGCCAGTAATGCCGCGCCTTTTCAGCCACGGCGCGAGCACGCCGATCATACCGCTACGGAACAACAACACGCAAACAACGAAGATGACGCCCTGGATGATGATGACCCAGGACCCCACCCCGGCGAAGAAATCCTGGATGGCGACCACCAGGAAGGCGCCCACCGTCGGCCCCAGCACGGTGCCGACGCCGCCCATCAGGGTCATCAGCACCACCTCGCCCGACATGTGCCAGTTGACGTCGGCCAGCGAGGCCAGCTGGAACACCAGGCTTTTCAGCGAACCGGCCAGTCCGGCGAAGGCGGCCGACAGCACGAAGGCGATCAGCTTGTAGCGGCTGACCTCGTAGCCCAGCGAGATGGCGCGGGGCTCGTTGTCGCGGATGGCCTTCAGCACCTGTCCGAAGGGGGAGTTCACCACCCGGTGGAGGAACAGCAGCGAGACCACGAACACCGCCAGCACGAAGTAGTACATGGCCATGGTGTTGGCGAGGTCGATCAGCCCGAACAGATGGCCGCGCGGCACGCCCTGGATGCCGTCCTCGCCGTGGGTCATGGGGGCCTGCACCGCCACGAAGAAGCCAAGCTGGGCCAGCGCCAGGGTGATCATGGAGAAGTAGATGCCCTGGCGGCGGATGGCCAGCCAGCCGACCACCGCGCCCAGCGCCGTGGCCAGCGCCACGCCCAGCAGGATGGCGATTTCCGGCGTCAGGCCCCATTCCTTGGCGGCGTAGGCGGTGACATAGGCCGACCAGCCGAAGAACATGGCGTGGCCGAAGGACAGCAGCCCCACATAGCCCAGCAGCAGGTTGAAGGCGGCGGCGAACAGGCCGAAACACAGCCCCTTCATCAGGAACACCGGATAGACGGTGTAGGGCAGCACCAGGGCCACGGCCAGCAGGGCCAGGACGAAGGGGATCTGTCGCGAGGGAATCTTGGTCACGGTCATGGCCTCAGGCTCCCTTGCCGAACAGGCCGGCCGGTTTGATCAGCAGCACCACCACCATCACCATGAAGATCACGGTGCTGGCGGCCTCGGGGTAGAACACCTTGGTCAGGCCCTCCACCAGCCCCAGCATGTAGCCGGTGACGATGGAGCCCATGATCGAGCCCATGCCGCCGATCACCACCACGGCGAACACCACGATGATCAGGTCCGAGCCCATCTTGGGGCTGACCTGATAGATGGGGGCGGCCAGCACGCCGGCGATGGCGGCCAGCGCCACGCCGAAGCCGTAGGTCAGCGTGATCATCAGCGGCACGTTGATGCCGAAGGCCTGGACCAGGGTGGGATTCTCGGTTCCGGCGCGCAAATAGGCGCCCAGCTTGGTCTTCTCGATGGCGTACCAGGTGCCCAGGCAGAGGATCAGCGAGGCCACCACCACCCAGCCGCGATAGATGGGCAGGAACATGAAGCCCAGGTTCCAGCCGCCGGCCAGGGCCGACGGCACGGCGTAGGGCTGGCCTGACACGCCGTATCCCTCGCGGAACAGGCCCTCGATGATCAGCGCCAGGCCGAAGGTGAGCAGCAGGCCGTAGAGGTGGTCCAGCTTGTAGAGCCGGCACAGCATGGTGCGTTCGATGACGATGCCGACCAGGGCCACCGCCAGGGGCGCGACGATCAGGGCGGGCCAGTATCCCAGCCCCAGGAAATTCAGCGCTGCCCAAGCGACGAAGGCGCCCATCATGTAAAGGGCGCCGTGGCTGAAATTGATGATGTTGAGAAGCCCGAAGATCAACGCCAGGCCCAGGCTGAGCATGGCGTAGAACGCGCCGTTGATGAGACCCAGCAGCAATTGCCCGAACAGGGCCTGGGTCGGTATGCCGAGGATGGTCATCATGGGCTTGGGGCTCCCCCTTCAAGCAGGCCGGGATGCCGGATCGCTCCGGCATCCCGGTCCTCACGCTACTTCTTCACCAGCGGGCAGGTGCTCTCGGACAGCGGCTGGTAGGCCTCGTCGCCCGGGATGGTGCGGACGATCTTGTAATAGTCCCACGGCCCCTTGGACTCGGACGGCTTCTTCACCTGGGCCAGATACATGTCGTGGACCATGCGGCCGTCGGCGCGGATCTTGCCGTTCTTGGCGAAGAAATCCTGAATGGGCAGCTTGCGCATCTCGTCGGCGACCTTGATGCCCTCGTCGGTCTTGGCGGCCGCCGCGGCCTTCAGGTAGTGCAGCACCTGGGAATAGGTGCCGGCATGGACCATGGACGGCATCTTGCCGCCGCCCATCTTCTCGGACCAGCGCTTGGACCAGGCGCGGGTGCCTTCGTCCATGTCCCAGTAGAAGCCGGTGGTCAGCATCATGCCCTGGGCGTTTTCCAGGCCCAGCGAATGGACGTCGGTGATGAACACCAGCAGGCCGGCCAGGGACTGGCCGCCCTGGGTGATGCCGAATTCCTTGGCCTGCTTGATGGCGTTGATGGTGTCGGCGCCGGCATTGGCCAGGCCGATGATCTGGGCGCCCGAAGCCTGCGCCTGCAGCAGGAAGGACGAGAAGTCGGAGTTGGGGAAGGGGTGCTTGACCGCGCCCTTGACCGTGCCGCCATTGGCCTTGACCACCTTCTCGGTCTGGGCCTGGAGATTGTGGCCGAAGGCGTAGTCGGCGGTGAGGAAGAACCAGGTCTTGCCGCCGTTCTTCACCACCGCGTCACCGGTGCCGTTGGCCAGGGCGTAGGTGTCGTAGGTCCAGTGGAAACCGGTGGCCGAGCACTTGTCGTTGGTGAGAGGCGTCGAGGCGGCGCCCGACACCAGGTCGATCTTGCCCTTTTCCTTGGACACCTCGCGCACCGCGATGGCGGCCGCCGTGGTCACCAGCTCGGCGATGACGTCCACCTGCTCGGTGTCGTACCACTTGCGCGCGATGCCCGACGCGATGTCGGCCTTGTTCTGGTGGTCGGCGGAGATCAGCTCGATGGGCTGGCCGTTCAGCTTGCCGCCGAAATCGTCGATGGCCATTTGGGCGGCCACGATGGTGCCCTTGCCGGCCAGGTCGGAATAGGTTCCCGACAGGTCGGTCAGCACGCCGATCTTGACCTTGCCGTCGCTGTACTGGGCATGGGCGGCGCCGGCCGACAGGGCCAGCGCGGCGGCGCCGAGAAGCAGCTTCTTCATCACCATGGTTAAGTCCTCCCGTTGACTTGGTTTGTCTTCAAACGCCGAGATAGCTCTTCAGCTTGTCCATGTTGGCCGCCAGGGATTCGTTGGGGATCATGTCGATCACCTGCCCGTGCTCGACCACGTAGTGGCGGTCGGCGACGGTGGCGGCGAAGTGGAAGTTCTGCTCCACCAGAAGAATGGTGAAACCCTTCTCTCTCAAAGTCCGGATGATGTCGCCGATGTGCTGGACGATGACCGGGGCCAGGCCCTCGGTGGGTTCGTCCAGCAGCAGCATGTCGGCGCCGGTGCGCAGGATCCGGGCGATGGCCAGCATCTGCTGCTCGCCGCCCGAAAGCTTGGTGCCCTGGCTGGAGGCGCGCTCCAGCAGGCGGGGAAACAGGGCGTAGACCTCGTCCAGCGACAGGCCGCCCGGCTTGATCACCGGGGGCAGCACCATGTTTTCCTTCACCGACAGCGAGGAGAAGATGCCGCGCTCTTCCGGGCAATAGGCGAGGCCCAGGCGCGCGATGCGGTTGGACGAGAGATTGATGGTCTCGGCGCCCTGGTATTTCACCGATCCGGCCCGCTTGCCGACGATGCCCATGATGGAGCGCATGGTGGTGGTCTTGCCGACGCCGTTGCGGCCCAAGAGCGTCACCACCTCGCCCCGGGGCACGTCGAAGCTCATGCCGTGCAGCACATGGGATTCGCCGTAATGGGCGTGCAGGTCCCTGACCGAGAGGAGGATTTCGGACTCAGCCATGACCGGCGGCTCCCCCAGTGGCTTGACCATGGCCCGAGCCCATATAGGCCTCGACCACCTCGGGATTGTCGGTGATCTCGGCGTAGCTGCCCTCGGCCAGGACCCGGCCCAGCTTCAGCACCGTGATGGTGTCGGACAGGTCGGCGACCACGTTCAGGTTGTGCTCGACCATCAGGATGGTGCGGTTGGCGGCCACCCGGCGGATCAGCTCGGCGGTGCGCCGGACGTCCTCGGTGCCCATGCCGGCCATGGGTTCGTCCAGCAGCAGCATTTCCGGGTCGAGCGCCAGGGTGGTGGCGATCTCCAGCGCCCTCTTGCGGCCATAGGACAGCTCGCCGGCCGGGGTGTCGCGGTATTCGGCGACGCCCACCGCCTCGATCAACTCCTCGGCGCGGGTGTTCAGTTCGTTCAGGCACTCGCCCGAGCGCCAGAACTGGAACGATTTGCCCTGGCGGCGCTGCAGCGCGACGCGCACGTTCTCCAGCACCGTCAGATGGCCGAACACCGCCGAGATCTGGAACGAGCGCACCATGCCCTGGCGCGCGATGGCGGCCGGCTGGGTATGGGTGATGTCGGTGCCGTTGAACAGGATCTGGCCCCGGGTGGGGGTCAGGAACTTGGTCACCAGGTTGAAACAGGTGGTCTTGCCGGCGCCGTTGGGCCCGATCAGCGCGTGGATGGTATGGCGGCGAACCTTGAGATTGACGTCGGATACCGCGACGAAACCCTTGAACTCCTTGGTCAAGGAGCGGGTCTCGACGATCAAGTCGTCACCCATGCGGACACCTCCCTGCGGCGACCTGAATCCGGCGGGCTGGCGCGGGTGTTTTCCCCGTCTTCACGCTCGCCTGAATATTATTCATCAAATAAGGCCATCAAAATCGCACCCTGTCAAAGCATGGAATTGTCATGTGGCGCGGATCGGGTAAACACCCTATTCCAAGGGCAGGCGGGCAATTGCCGCGAGGCGAAGTCTATGATCCCCTCGACAAAGAATGAGGGAATTGAACATCCATTTTACAAGAGGCGGGGTTGGGCCCCGTTGTGGTTGTCCAAGTCTATGGCGGAGTCCCGCGAAAACCGGCCGTGATCAATGGCCGCATTTCCGCTCCGGGATCACGGGCGGCGGGCAGGGTGCAACCTACTCTTGGCGAACCGGGCGGAATGCCGTATGAAGTCCAACTTGGCCGATCGCCGCTGGTGATCGGGAGGGGGGCTGTCTGCCCGCCCAAGGGACGGTTTGGGTGTGTTGGATCAGGCTGCGCGGCCGGTAGGGGTTGCGGGGCGGTATAAAGGAAGACGAAGTGAATATCAGCGGATTGCCCGAAGCACAGGGACTCTATGACCCGCGCCACGAACACGATGCCTGCGGCGTCGGCTTCATCGTCGACATCAAGAACCGCAAGTCGCACGACATCGTCCGCGATGGCCTGGAGATCCTCGTCAACCTCACCCATCGCGGGGCGGTGGGCGCCGACCCCAAGGCGGGTGACGGCGCCGGCATCCTGATCCAGATGCCCGATGCCTTCCTGCGCGACGAGGCGGCCAAGCTGGGCATCACCCTCCCGGCCGAGGGCTCCTATGGCGCCGGCAGCGTGTTCCTGCCCCAGGACGAGGCCATCCGCAAGGCGTGCGAGACCCACATCGAGACCCTGGTCAAGGCCGAGGGGCAGGTGCTGCTGGGCTGGCGCGACGTGCCCACCGATTCGTCCAGCCTGGGCTATTCGGTACTGCCCACCGTGCCGGTGGTGCGCATGGTGTTCATCGGCCAGGGCGCCAACTGTCCCGACCAGCAGGCGTTCGAGCGCAAGCTGTTCGTGATCAGGAAGCAGGTGTTCAACAAGGCCCCCGAGGGCTCGGAGCGCGATCTCTACATTCCGTCGCTGTCCACCCGCACCCTGATCTACAAGGGCATGCTGCTGGCCGACCAGGTGGGCGTGTTCTACAAGGAGCTCTCCGACGAGCGCATGGTCAGCGCGCTGGCCATGGTGCATCAGCGCTTCTCCACCAACACCTTCCCCTCGTGGCGTCTGGCCCATCCGTTCCGTATGATCTGCCACAACGGCGAGATCAACACGCTGCGCGGCAACCTCAACTGGATGAACGCCCGGCGCCAGACCATGGTGTCCAAGGTCCTGGGCGACGATCTGGCCAAGCTGTGGCCGCTGATCCCGGAAGGCCAGTCGGATTCCGCCTGCTTCGACAACGCGCTGGAACTCCTGGTCATGGGCGGCTATCCGCTGGCCCACGCCATGATGATGCTGGTGCCCGAGGCGTGGTCGGGCAACCCGCTGATGGACGAGAAGCGCAAGGCCTTTTACGAGTACCACGCCGCCCTGATGGAGCCGTGGGACGGCCCGGCCGCCGTGTGCTTCACCGACGGCCGCCAGATCGGCGCGACGCTCGACCGCAACGGCCTGCGTCCCGCCCGCTATCTGGTGACCAAGGACGACAAGTTCATGATGGCCTCCGAGATGGGCGTTCTGCCCATACCTGAGGACCGCATCAAGAAGAAGTGGCGGCTGCAGCCCGGCAAGATGTTGCTGATCGACCTGGAACAGGGCCGCATTATCGACGATTCCGAGATCAAGGCCCAGCTGGCGGGCGACAAGCCCTACGCCGAGTGGCTGGCCCAGTCGCAGATCATGCTGGAAGACCTGGACATCCCGGTCGAGACGGTCCAGCCCGACCCCTCCACTCTGCTGGACCGCCAGCAGGCCTTCGGCTACACCCAGGAAGACGTCAAGTTCCTGATGCAGCCCATGGCCGTCACCGGCCAGGAGGCGGTGGGCTCCATGGGCACCGACACGCCCATCGCCGTGCTGTCGGCCAAGCCCAAGCTGCTGTTCAACTACTTCAAGCAGTGCTTCGCCCAGGTGACCAATCCGCCCATCGATTCCATCCGCGAGGAATCGGTGATGAGCCTGGTGTCGCTGATCGGCCCGCGCCCCAACCTGCTGGGCCTGGGCCAGGACGGCGGCCAGGCCAAGCGGCTTGAAGTGCGCCAGCCCATCCTCACCAACGAGGACCTGGAGAAGATCCGCCGCATCGAGACCCTGCCCGGGTCCGGCTTCAAGGCGGTGACCATCGACATGACCTGGCCGGCGTCGGAAGGCGCGGCCGGTCTGGAAGCGGCCGTGGCCGGCATCTGCCGCCAGGCCAAGGCCAAGGTCACCGAGGGCTTCAACATCATCGTCCTGTCCGACCGCTCGGTGGGGCCGGACAACGTGCCGATTCCGTCGCTGCTGGCGGTTTCCGCCGTGCATCACTTCCTGATCCGCGAGGGCCTGCGCACCAAGGCGGGTCTGGTGGTGGAGACGGGCGAGGCCCGCGAGATCCATCACATGTGCGTGCTGGCCGGCTATGGCGCCGAGGCGATCAATCCCTATCTGGCGTTCGAGACGCTGGAAGAGATGCGCCCCAACCTGCCCGAGCAGCTTTCCTCCTACGAGGTGCAGAAGCGCTACATCAAGGCCATGGCCAAGGCCATCCTGAAGGTGATGGCCAAGATGGGCATCTCCACCTACCAGTCCTATTGCGGCGCCCAGATTTTCGACGCCATCGGTCTGTCGTCGGGCTTCCTCAACACCTACTTCGCCGGGACCTCCAGCCGGGTCGAGGGCATCTCGCTGGCCGGCGTCGCCGAGGAGACCGTGCGGCGCCACCAGATCGCCTATTCCGACGCGCCGGTCTACCGCAACGCGCTGGACGTGGGCGGCGAGTACGCCGTGCGCCTGCGCGGCGAGGAGCATGCCTGGACTTCCGAGACCATCGCCTCCATGCAGCATGCGGTGCGTTCGGGCTCGGCCGACAAGTTCCGCGAGTTCTCCAAGGCCATCGACGACCAGAGCAAGCGTCTGTTGACGCTGCGCGGCCTGTTCGAGATCAAGCCGGCGGGGAATGGCATCTCCATCGACGAGGTGGAGCCGGCCAAGGAGATCGTCAAGCGCTTCGTCACTGGCGCCATGTCGTTCGGCTCCATTTCCTATGAAGCCCACTCGACCCTGGCCGTGGCCATGAACCGCATCGGCGGCAAGTCCAACACCGGCGAGGGCGGCGAGGAGCCCGAGCGCTTCCTGCCGCTCGCCAACGGCGATTCCATGCGCTCGGCCATCAAGCAGGTGGCGTCGGGCCGCTTCGGCGTCACCGCCGAGTATCTGGTCAACGCCGACGACATCCAGATCAAGATGGCCCAGGGCGCCAAGCCCGGCGAGGGCGGCCAGCTGCCCGGCCACAAGGTGGACAAGGTCATCGCCCGGGTGCGTCACTCGACCCCCGGCGTCGGCCTGATCAGCCCGCCGCCCCACCATGACATCTACTCGATCGAAGATCTGGCCCAGCTGATCTACGACCTGAAGAACGTCAATCCGGCGGCCCGCATTTCCGTCAAGCTGGTCTCGGAGATTGGCGTGGGCACCGTGGCGGCCGGCGTGTCCAAGGCCAAGGCCGACCACGTCACCATCTCGGGCTTCGACGGCGGCACCGGCGCCTCGCCGCTGACCTCCATCAAGCACGCGGGCTCGCCCTGGGAGATCGGCCTGGCCGAGACCCATCAGACCCTGGTGCTGAACCAGCTGCGCGGCCGCATCGTGGTCCAGGCCGACGGCGGCCTGCGTACGGGCCGCGACGTGATCATCGCCGCGCTCTTGGGCGCCGACGAGTTCGGCTTCGCCACCGCGCCGCTGATCGCGGCCGGCTGCATCATGATGAGGAAGTGCCACCTCAACACCTGCCCGGTGGGCGTTGCCACCCAGGACCCGGAGCTGCGCAAGCGCTTCGTCGGCCAGCCCGAGCACGTCATCAACTACTTCTTCTTCGTCGCCGAGGAAGTGCGCGAGTGGATGGCCAAGCTGGGTGTGCGCACCCTGTCCGAACTCACGGGCCGCACCGATCTGCTGGACATCAACAAGGCCATCGACCACTGGAAGGCCAAGGGCCTGGACTTCTCCAAGGTGTTCCACCGCATTCCGTCCCAGCCGGGCGTGGCCGAGCGTCATTGCGAATCCCAGGAGCACGACGTGGTCGACATCCTGGACCGCGAGCTGATCAATGAGGCCAAGCCGGCGCTCGACGACCGCGTCTCGGTGCGCCTGCAAAAGCCGGTGCGCAACGTCAACCGCACCGTCGGCGCCATGCTGTCGGGCGAGGTGGCCAAGCGCTACGGCCATGCCGGTCTTCCCGGCGACACCATCCACGTCAAGCTGACCGGCACCTCCGGCCAGAGCTTCGGCGCCTTCCTGGCGCGCGGCGTGACGCTGGAGCTGGAAGGCGAGGGCAACGATTACGTGGGCAAGGGCATTTCCGGCGGCCGGGTGATCATCTATCCGTCCAAGGACTTCACGGCTCCTGCCGAGGACAACATCATCGTCGGCAACACCGTGCTGTACGGCGCCATCGAGGGCGAGTGCTATTTCCGCGGCGTGGCGGGCGAGCGCTTCGCCGTGCGCAACTCGGGCGCCATCGCGGTGGTCGAGGGCGTGGGCGACCACGGCTGCGAATACATGACCGGCGGCGTGGTCCTCGTCATCGGCCCCACGGGCCGCAACTTCGCGGCGGGCATGTCGGGCGGCGTCGCCTACGTGCTGGACGAGGCCGGCGACTTCAAGAAGCGCTGCAACCTCTCCATGGTCGAGCTGGAGCCGGTGGCCGCCGAGGAAGAGGCCAATTCCAAGCACGAGAACCAGGCCGGCGACCTGGAAGGCCACGGGCTGGTGGACGTCATGGGTGACATGACCCGCGACGACGCGTCGCGCATCCAGGCGCTGCTCAGGAACCACCAGCACTACACGGGCTCCAAGCGGGCCCACGACATCCTGCTGAACTGGGAGTACTACATGCCGAAGTTCGTCAAGGTGATGCCGGTCGATTACCGGCGCGCCCTGCTCGAAATGCAGAAGGCCCAGGAACCCAAGGTCGCTGTTGGGGGAGGGCGCTGACATGGGAAAGGCTACCGGTTTCAAGGAATTCGATCGCCAGACCCCCGGCTATGAAAAGCCGGAAGAGCGGGTGAAGCACTATCGCGAGTTCACCAAGCCGCTCTCGGACGAGGAACTGGCCCGCCAGGGGGCGCGCTGCATGGATTGCGGCATTCCCTTCTGTCACCAGGGGTGCCCGGTCAACAACATCATTCCCGACTGGAATGATCTGGTGTACCGCAACCGCTGGAAGGAGGCCGCCGAGGTCCTGCATTCCACCAACAACTTCCCGGAATTCACCGGCCGCGTCTGCCCGGCGCCGTGCGAGGCGGCGTGTACGCTGAACATCACCGACAGCCCCGTGGCCATCAAGACCATCGAGCACGCGGTGGTGGAGCGCGCCTTCGCCGAGGGCTGGATGGTCCCCGATCTGCCTAAGCGCGAGACCGGCAAGATGGTGGCGGTGGTGGGCGGCGGTCCGGCCGGCATGGCCGCCGCGCAGCAATTGGCCCGCGCCGGCCATTCCGTCACCCTGTTCGAGAAGAACGCCAAGGTCGGCGGCCTGCTGCGCTACGGCATTCCCGACTTCAAGCTCGAAAAGGAGGTCATCGACCGCCGCGTGGCCCAGATGGAGGCCGAGGGCGTCGAGATCCGATGCAACACCCATGTGGGCGTCACCTTGCCCGTCAAGGACCTGCTGGACGGCTTCGACGCCGTGGTGCTGACCGGCGGTTCGGAAAAGCCCCGCGATCTGCCGGTTCCCGGCCGCGAGCTGAACGGCGTGCATTTCGCCATGGATTTCCTGACCCAGCAGAACCGCCGCGTCGCCGGCGAGACGGTGGGCGCCCTGGATATCCTCGCCAAGGGTAAGAAGGTGGTGGTCATCGGCGGCGGCGACACCGGCGCCGACTGCGTCGGCACCTCCAACCGCCACGGCGCCGCCTCGGTCACCCAGATCGAGATCATGCCCCGCCCGCCCGAGAAGGAAGACAAGGGCGTGTCCTGGCCGCTGTGGCCCAACCGCCTGCGGACCTCGTCCTCCCATGACGAGGGCTGCGATCGCCGCTGGTCGGTCAGCACCGTCCGCTTCACCGGCAAGGACGGCAAGGTGACCGGCCTGGATTGCACCCAGGTGGATGCCAAGTTCCAGCCTATCCCCGGCACCGAGTTCAAGCTCGACGCCGATCTGGTCCTGCTGGCCATGGGCTTCGTCCATCCCATCCATGAGGGGCTGGTGGACGGACTGGGCCTGGACAAGGATGTGCGCGGCAACGTCAAGGCCGACACCACCTCCTACCAGACCTCCAATCCCAAGGTCTTCGCCGCCGGCGACATCCGTCGCGGCCAGAGCCTGGTGGTCTGGGCCATCCGCGAGGGCCGTCAGGCCGCCCGCGCCGTGGACGCCTACCTCATGGGAAGCAGTGACCTGCCCATGTGCTGAATAGGCGAAGTTCTTCGAGGGGGCGCGGTCCTATAGGCTGCGCTCCCTCGAATGATTCTAGGGCTGTGTTCGCTGAGAAATTGGTTACTGTCACTAACAAAATCAGTAAAGCGATTGCTGTAAATCGAAAAATTAGAATACATGCCGGAAATTACATTAAATTATTCTCTTGAATTGTTAAGTTAACTGTAAGTTCTACCTTAAATTGCCGTCAATAGTATATGCATGCTGGATATGCGGGCGAACTTATTGACTAGTTCATAAGGTCGTCATAGAAGAGCCTCCGATGGAAGGGGTCCGTCTTCGCGGCAATCTTGGGGTAATCCGTTCATGTCGATCAGCAATTGGCGCTTCCGGGCCAAAATTCTTCTTATTGTTGTTTTGTCCCTCATCGGCATGGCGGCCATCATCACGGCGAATCTCGCCAATCTGCGCCAGGACCTGCTGTCGGCGCGACAGGTGAAGACCCAGCACGTGGTCGAGACCGCCCATAGCGTCATCGGGCACTACATCGCCCAGGCCAAGGCCGGGACCATGACCACCGAAGCGGCCCAGGCCGCCGCCATCGAGGCGGTCAAGGCCATGCGTTATGCCGGCACCGAGTATTTCTGGATCAACAGCATGGCTGGCAAGATGGTCGTCCATCCCATCCGTCCCGACATGCTGGGCAAGGATCTGATGGGGCTGAAGGATCCGGCCGGCAAGAATTTCTTTGCCGCGATGATCGATGTCGTGAACAAGGACAAGGCTGGCTTCGTCGACTACCTGTGGCCCAAGCCCGGCTTCGACCAGCCGGTGCCCAAGGTGTCCTACGTCAAGGGTATCGAGGACTGGGGCTGGCTGGTGGGCTCGGGCATCTATATCGACGACGTGGACGCCGCCTTCCGCGCCGAGGTTGCCAAGCTGGGCGGCATCACCGCCGGCGTGCTGGTGCTGGTGCTGCTGGTGTCGTGGTGGATCGGCAACAACGTGATCTCGGGTATGAACTCGGTCACCGGCGGCATCCGCAAGCTGGCCGAGGGCGACACCGCCGTCGAGATCCGGGGCGCCGAGCGCGGCGACGAGATCGGCGATCTGGTCCGCGCAGCCGAGGTGTTCCGCGAGCATTCCCTGGCCATGAAGCGCATGTCCGACGAACGGGCCGAGCAGCGCCGCCAGGCCGAGGCCGAGCGCCGTTCGACCCTGGAGACCCTGGCCGGCGAACTGGAGCGCGGCGTCAAGTCCACGGTGGTGACCGTCAACGAATCCGCCGGACGCATGCAATCCACCGCCAACGGCATGGCCGCTTCCATCGACCAGGCGTCGCAGGAAAGCCAGGCCGTCGCCGCCGCCGCCCAGCAGACCTCGTCCAACGTGGAGACGGTGGCCGCCGCCGCCGAGGAGCTTTCGGCCTCCATCCGCGGCATCGGCACCCAGGTCATGGAAAGCACCCAGATCGCCAGGGAGGCGGTGGACGCCGCCCACCGCACCGATTCCGTGGTGCGCGGCCTGTCGGAAGCCGCCGACCGCATCGGCGAGGTGGTGCGCCTGATCAACGACATCGCCGGCCAGACCAACCTGCTGGCCTTGAACGCCACCATCGAGGCCGCGCGGGCCGGCGAGGCGGGCAAGGGCTTCGCCGTGGTCGCCAACGAGGTCAAGCATCTGGCCAGCCAGACCGCCAAGGCCACCGACGAGATCGGCCAGCAGATCGCCTCGATCCAGTCCACCACCGCCGACGCGGTGAGCGCCATCGAAGGCATCGGCAAGACCATCGGCCGCATGGACGAGATCGCCACCGCCATCGCCGAGGCCGTGGACCAGCAGGGCGCCGCCACCCAGGAGATCGCCCGCAACGTCCACGAGGCGGCTGGAGGCGCGCAGGAAGTGTCGCGCCACATCTCCTCCATCAGCCGCACCGCCTCGGAAGCCGGAACCGCCGCCCGCGACCTGCTCGGCGCGGCCGCCGGCCTGGCCCGGGAATCCGAAACCCTGCGCAACGGCGTCGACCGCTTCCTGGGCGAAGTGCGGGCGATGTAGCGTCAGACTGCGGTGAGTGGAACTCATTGCAGTCTGATTAGGCCCAAGGGGCCGCTCGCCTTAGGGCGAGGGAGGCAAGGGCGCGGAGGCGCCCGCCCGCCGCTTGAGGGCAGCGTTGATCGATTTCGATCGGCCATTATTTAGGCGGCATCCTTGACCCGCCTCAAGGTCAGGCGACCGGCGATGGGGCACCATCCGCCGGTCGTTTTGCTTCAGGATGCTTGTTCATGGCCACGATTCCGCTGATGGAACCCGTCTACAAGGGCAACCAGGGTCCGGTGTTCTTCGCCGCCGGGTTCCGCCCCTTCTTCCTGTTCGCCGCCATCCAGGCGGCGGTGATGCTGCCCATGTGGCTGCTCGCCTTCGCCGGCATCCTGCCGGTGGGGCCCAACTGGAATCCGGTGGTCTGGCATTCCCACGCCATGGTGTTCGGCTTCGCCGGCGCGGCGGTGGGCGGCTTCCTGCTGACGGCGGTGCCCAACTGGACCAATTCCCACCATGTGTCGGGCAAGCCGCTGATGGCGCTGTTCGGTCTGTGGCTGGCCGGGCGGGTGGCCATCGCGCTGGCCGGCGTGCTGCCGCCGGTTCTGGTCGCCGTGCTCGATCTGGGCTTCCTGCCGCTGCTGGCCTTCCTGCTGGCCAAGCCGCTGATCGAGGCGGGCAAGTGGCGCAACATCGTCTTCCTGCCGATTCTCGGCGTGCTGTGGCTGGCCGGGCTGTGCGCCCATATCGAGGCCCTGACCGGCAAGGCGGTCGGCCTCAAGGGCGTGACGCTGGGCATCTTCGTCCTGCTGCTGATGATCGCCATCGTTGGCGGGCGTATCATTCCCTCCTTCACCCAGAACTGGCTGCGCATGCAGGGCCGCCCGGTGGACGTGGCGCCGGTGAGCTGGATCGAGCAGGGCGGGGCGGGGGCCATCGTCGCCCTGGCCGGCCTTGCCCAGGTGTTCCTGCCGTCCTCGCCGCTGGCCGGCGTGCTGCTGCTGGTCGCCGCCGCCATCCACGCCTGGCGGCTGTCGGGCTGGCACGGGCTCAAGACCGTGTCCAACCCCATCCTGGTGGTCCTGCACGTGGGCTATGCCTGGATGGTGCTGGGCTTCGCCCTGCTGGGCCTTTCGGCCTTCATCGAGCCGCTGCCGGCTTCGGCGGCGCTGCATGCGCTGACCGCCGGCTCGGTGGCCACCATGATCATGGCGGTGATGAGCCGCGCAGCCTTGGGCCATGCCGGCCATCCCCTGGTGGTGGCCAAGGCTACCGTCTGGGCCTATGGCCTGATCTCGGTGGGCGCCATGCTCCGCGTGGTGGCTCCGGTCATCCCCGACGGCATGATGGTGCTGACCATGGTCGGCGGCGGGCTGTGGAGCCTTGGCTGGATCCTCTACGTCGTGGTCTACTTCCCCATCTGCACCAAGCCGCGCGCCGACGGGCGGCCGGGGTAAGGCCCCTTCAAAGGGGGGCTGGTCCCGCCGGCCTCTCTTGAGGCCGGCTAGGCCCAAGGGGCCGCGCGGCTTATGCCGCGGGAGCCAAGCGTGCGGAGGCACGCGCCCGGCGCTTGAGGGGCGGCGAAGAATGGGGCAAACGGATGATTGTTCTCTTTACCGATTTTGGCATCCAGGGACCCTATCTCGGCCAGATGGAGATGGTCATCCGCCAGACCCTGCCGGCCGAACCGGTGGTCAACCTGATCGCCGACGCCCCTCGCTTCGACCCCAAGGCGTCCGCCTATCTGCTGGCCGCCCTGGCCCCTGGCATTCCCCGCCAGTCGGTGGTGCTGGCGGTGGTCGACCCCGGGGTGGGAGGCGAGCGCCGCCCGCTGGTGGTCGAGGCGGACGGCGTCCTTTATCTCGGTCCCGACAACGGCCTGTTCGAAATCCTGGCGCGCCGCGCCAGGATTTTCCGCGCCTGGGAGATCGTCTGGCGCCCGGACCGCCTGTCGGCCAGTTTCCACGGCCGCGACCTGTTCGCTCCCATGGCCGCCCGGCTGGCCGCCGGGCTGGGGCCCGAGGATTGCGGCTGCCGGCCGGTCGAGCCCTTGCGCCATGCCGACTGGCCCGACGATCTGGCCTCGGTCATCTATCATGACCATTACGGCAACGCCTGGACCGGCCTGCGCGCCGGGATTCTGGCCGGGGATGCCGTCCTGCGGGCGGGAGAGGGAGAATTCCGCCGGGCGCGGACCTTCTCGGACGTGCCGCCGGGAACGGGGTTTTGGTACGAGAATTCCTCGGGCCTGGCCGAAATCGCCGTCAATGGCGGAGCGGCATCCAGCCTTTCGGCCCTGGCCGTTGGAAGTATCGTCACAAATTAACTAACATTCTTTCTTATTTTTCGCCGTTTGTGTGACCAAATACATAGGAGTAGGGTGGCGCGCTGAGTACAATCGCGTGTCATGGGGCTTGACGCGGGAGTGATGGATGGCTTGTTCGGTGAAGTTTTGGGGGGTGCGTGGAAGCATCGCCTGTCCTTCGCCCGATCATGTGGTCTATGGCGGCAACACATCCTGCATCGCCGTCACCACCGAGGCTGGGACCGTGATCTTTGACGCCGGCACCGGTATCCGGGGCCTGGGGCGCGATATCGTCGGCCGCGGCCTGGGACAGGCCCAGCTGTTCTTCACCCATACCCATTGGGACCACATCAACGGCTTTCCCTTCTTCGCTCCGGCCTACAACCCGGCCTTTCGCCTGGAGGTCCACGGACCGAAGCAGGAGGGCAGCCCGCGCGGCATCCAGCACGTGCTGACCGGCCAGATGGAGACTCCCAATTTCCCGGTTCCCCTGGCCGCCATGCGCGGAATCGTCTCCTACGAGGATTTCGAGGTGGGCAGCGTCTTCACCCCCTTCGAAGGGGTGACCCTGCGGACCGCGCCGCTGAAGCATCCCAACGGAGCATGCGGCTACCGGCTGGAAACCGGCGGTGCCGCCATGGCCTACATCACCGACACCGAGCACACGCCCGGCACCTTCGACGAGAACGTGCTGTTCCTGATGAAGGGCGCCGACCTGGTGGTCTACGACTGCACCTATACCGACGCCGAATTTCCTTCCAAGGTCGGCTGGGGGCATTCCACCTGGCAGGAAGGCATCCGTCTGGCCCGGGCGGCGGGCGCCAAGCGGCTGGCCATCTTCCACCACGATCCCGAACATACGGACGACGTCATGGCCGGCATCGAGGCCGAGGCGCTTGATACCTGGGACGGCGTGGTGGTCGCCCGCGACAATATGGAAATCGTGCTCTGAGGCTGAAGGCCTAGAGTTTGCGGTGTCCGTCGGTACCCATCACCGTCTTCAGGCCGACATTGTGGGCGTCGCCTTCTTCCACGATATGGTCGTGGCGCTTGTCCTTGGCACGGTTGCCGATCTCGGCCAGTTCGGCCACGGCCTTCTCCACCTTGTCCAGCGCCGCCTGGATATCGTTGGCCAGGGGCCGGTCGTCCATCAGGTTGGCGTAGCGGTGGATGTTGAAGGCGAAGTGGCGGATCAGCTTGATATTGTCGCGGAAGCTTCTGGGCCGGCGCACGAAGATGCGGTGCGAGGTGCGGATGTTCTTGATGAACATGTTGACCAGGGCGCGGACGAACTTGTCCGTGGCTTCCAGCTTGCGGTTGAAGATGGCCTGGGGCACCCGGGTGACGGAGCAGTCGGTGGCGGCGATGGCGGTGGCCATGCGCTCGGACGAGTCGATTACCGCCATCTCGCCGAAGATTTCGCCCGGCCGGATGGTGTCCAGCTCCACCCGCTGGCTTTCGACCTGCTGGTAGATCATCACCTTACCCTTTTCCAGGATATAGGCGGCGTCGCCGGGCTCGCCCTGGCGGAACAGGACGGCTCCCGCCGCGACGGCGAGCTTTTCCATCTTGGGTTCGCCCACCTTGGGCAGGGGGGCGAGGGGGGCGCTGATCTCGTTCATGAGGGCGAATGTGCTGGATTTTGCGCCGCACCGCAACGGGCGAGGCGCAACGAAGTGTGACGTCACCCGCCGCCGAAGATGATTCCTTGAGCCAGCGGCAGATCGTTCCCGTAATTGATGGTGTTGGTGGCGCGGCGCATATAGGCTTTCCAGGCATCGGAGCCGGATTCGCGTCCGCCGCCGGTCTCCTTCTCGCCACCGAAGGCGCCGCCGATCTCGGCGCCGGAGGGGCCGATATTGACGTTACTGATACCGCAATCGCTGCCCGAGGCGGCCAGGAAGGTCTCGGCCTCGCCCAACTCGCGGGTGAAGATGGACGAGGCCAGCCCCTGGGACACGCCGTTGTTCAAGGCGATGGCCTCGCCCAGGTCGTCATAGGCCATGACGTAGAGGATCGGCGCGAAGGTTTCGCTGCGCACCAGTTCGGTCTGCCGTTTGATTTCGACCAGGGCGGGGCGGACATAGAAGGCGCCGTTCCAGCCGTTCACCGCGATCCGCTCGCCGCCGTGGACGATGGCCCCGGACGCCTCGGCCCTCGCCAGGGCGTGGCGCATGGCCTGATAGGCGCCGCCATCGATCAGCGGCCCCACCAGGGTGGCGGGCTCGCGGGGATCGCCCACAGGCGTGCGGCCATAGGCGGCCTTCAGGCGCTCGACCAGAGGCTCCTTGATCGAGCGGTGGACGATCAGGCGCCGCAGGGTGGTGCAGCGCTGGCCGGCGGTGCCGGCGGCGGCGAACAGCACGGCGCGCTCCGCCAGGTCCAGATCCGCCGAGGGGCAGATGATGGCGGCATTGTTGCCGCCCAGTTCCAGCAGCGATCGGCCCAGCCGGCGGGCGACGCGGGGCGCCAGCGCCTTGCCCATGGCGGTGGAGCCGGTGGCCGAGACCAGGGGAATGGCCTTGTGGTCGGCCAGGGCGCGGGCATGGTCGCGGCCGCCGATCACCACCTGCGACAGGCCGTTCGGAATCTCGCCGAAACGCCGGGCGGCGCCCGTCAACAACGCGTTGACGGCCAGAGCGGTCAACGGCGTCTTTTCCGAGGGCTTCCAGATCACCGGATCGCCGCAGACCAGGGCCAGGGCGGCGTTCCAGGCCCAGACGGCGGCAGGGAAGTTGAAGGCGGTGATCACCGCCGCCGGCCCCAGCGGGTGCCACGTCTCCATCATGCGGTGACGGGGGCGTTCGGTGGCGATGGTCAGTCCGTAGAGCTGACGCGACAGGCCGACCGCGAAGTCGCAGATGTCGATCATTTCCTGCACTTCGCCCAGCCCCTCCTGAAGGATCTTGCCGCTTTCCAGGGTGATCAGCAGGCCGAGATCAGGCTTGGCGCGTCGCAATTCTTCCCCGAACAGGCGGATCAGTTCGCCCCGGCGCGGAGCGGGAATCTCGCGCCACTGCCGGAAGGCTTCGGTCGAGGCGTCAACCATGCCGTTGACGTCGCCGGTGGGCTGGACGCAGGCCATGACCTCGCCATCGACGGGCGAGCGGACATCCAGTCCACCGCTCGGCATATCAAGGCCCAGGCGGGCCAGCAGGTCGGAGACGTCCATGGGGCCTCCTTTACGATTTGCCTGCCTTCTCCCGAATGGCCGACAGCGTGGTGCGGGTGGTGATGGCCTCGGGATCGAGGACCAGATGCAGCAGGGCCAGACGCCCGGCGGCCAGGGCCTGCTCGAAGGCGGGGGCGAAGTCCTCGGTGCGCTCCACCCTTGCCGTCCAGGCGCCGTAGGCGGCGGCCAGGGCGGCGAAATCGGGATTGGCCAGGTCGGTGGCCAGCGTCCGGCCGGGATGGGACGCTTCCTGATGCATGCGGATGGTGCCGTACATGCCGTTGTCGACGACCAGCACCACGGGCGACAGGTTGTGCAGCTTGGCGGTGGCCAGTTCCTGGGCGGTCATCAGGAAGCAGCCGTCGCCGGCGAAGGCCAGCACGGTGCGGTCAGGGTACAGCGACTTGGCGGCCAGGGCGGCGGGCAGGCCATAGCCCATGGAGCCGTTGGCCGGCGCCAGCTGGCCGGGATAATGGCGGAAGCGGTGGAAGCGCTGGGGCCAGCCGGTGTAATTGCCGGCCCCGGTGCAGATGATGGCGTCACCGGGCAGCCGCGCCTCGATCTCGCCCATCACAAGCCCCATGTCCAGCGCCCCGGGGCAGGGGTTGGGCACCCGGTTGGCCAGGTGGTCGGCGCGCACCGCTTGCGTCCAGGCCGCCCACGGCCTGGACGCCGGGGCTTCCAGGGCGGCGGCGCGCCGGGCGAAGGGCAGCATGGCGGAGGTGATGGCGAGATGGGGGCGGAAGACCCGGCCCAGTTCCTCGGCCTCGGGGAAGACGTGGACCAGGGTCTGCTTCGGGTTGGGCGCTTCGATCAGGCTGTAGCCCGCCGTATCGATGTCGCCGAGGCGCGTTCCCACCGCCAGGATGAGGTCGGCTTCACGCACCCGTGCTCCCAGGCTGGGCGCCATGGAATAGCCCAGTTCGCCCCCATAGCAGGGCGATTCGTTGTCGACGATGTCCTGGCGGCGGAAACAGGCGGCCACCGGCAGGTTCCAGCCTTCCGCGAAGCGGGTGATCAGCTGGGCGGCCTCTGGCGTCCAGCCGCCGCCGCCCACCAGCATCAGCGGGCGTTGGGCTGCCCTCAGCAAGTCCACCATCTTGTCCAGGCGGCAGGGGCCGGGATGGGGCAGGGCCGGGGGCAGGCGCTCCACGTCGGCTACGTCGGCGCGCTCGGCCAGCATGTCCTCGGGCAGGATCAGCACCGCCGGGCCGGGGCGGCCACCGGTGGCGGCTGCGAAGGCGCGGGCCACCGCCTCGGGCAGGCGGTCGGGCGAGGTGATCTCCTCCACCCTTTTGGCCAGCGGCCGGAACATCTGGGCCAGTTCCACCTCCTGGAAGGCCTCGCGGCCCCGGATGGGCCGGTCCACCTGGCCGATCAGCAGCACCATGGGGGTGGAATCCTGGAAGGCGGTATGCACGCCCACCGAGGCGTGGGTAGCGCCGGGACCGCGCCCGACGATGCACACGCCGGGCCGCCCCGTCAGCTTGCCGTGGGCTTCGGCGGCATAAGCCGCTCCGCCCTCATGGCGGAAGGCCAGGACCTTGAGCCGGTCGCGGCGGTCCCAGGCGGCGTCGAGGAAGGGCAGGAAGCTTTCGCCGGGCACGCAGGTCACGGTGTCGGCTCCCTGGCCGATCAGGGAATCGGCGAGAATTTCGCCGCCGGTACGGGATGCGGGGCCGGATCGGGACATGGAACTCTCCCACATGTCTTGAAAGTGGCTGTGACGGAGCGGACGGACAAGATAGGCTGTAGGCGGCCGGTCCGTCCATGGACGGCGTGGAGAAATGATGGCCACCGATTGGCTTGAACTGGGGCGGAAGCTGGAACGGGCGAGCGGGGCCGAGCCCGAGCTCGACCGCTTGCTGGCGGATGCGTTCGGCGTGGCGGCGGCGGCCTTCACCGCCTCGGTCCCCGATTGCCGCGCCCTGGCCGAGACCGTTCTGCCGGGCATGAAACTGCATCTGGGCTACGGGGCCAGCGGGCTGTTCCCCTACGCCTCCCTGGCGGGCGAGGGGTTGCACGTCATCTCCGAGGCGCCCACCGTGCCCCTGGCCGTCCTCAGGTCGGTTGTGGCGGCACAAACAGCCCGAGCGCGGCCAGAGCCGCCTGCAGCCTGATTCCATCCCGGTCACCGTCGAAGCGATGCTCGGCGTGCCGGGTGGCTTCGCCGCGCCGCGCCAGGGCGAAATGGACCAGCCCCACCGGCTTGTCCGCCGAACCGCCGCCCGGCCCGGCGATGCCGGTCACCGCCACGGCGGCATGGGCGCGGGAGTGGGCCAGGGCGCCTTCCGCCATGGCGACGGCCACCTCGCGGCTGACCGCGCCATGGGTTTCAATCAAGTCGGGCGGAACTCCCAACATCTCGGCCTTGGCTTCGTTGGAATAGGTGACGAAGCCCCTGTCCACCACCCTGGAGGAACCGGAAATCGCGGTGAGCGCCGCCGCCACCAGCCCGCCGGTGCAGGATTCCGCGGTGGCGACGCGTTCGCCCCGCTCTTCGGCATGGCGCAGAACCTGGGCGGCCAGGTCGGTCAGGCCGGAAGGCAGCATCACCAACTCCGCACGTGGTTGAGGATGGACAGAATCCCAATTCCGTACAATCCAGCCAGAATGTCGTCGAGCATGATGCCCAGCCCGCCGCCCACCTGGCGGTCGGCCCAGCGCACCGGCCAGGGCTTCCAGATGTCGAACAGGCGGAACAGGAAGAAGGCGGCCAGATAGGAGACGGGGTCCAGCGGCGCGGCCAGCAGCACCAGCCACTGCCCGGCCACCTCGTCGATCACCACCTCGCCGGGATCTTCGGCGCCGGTGCGCGCCACATAGACCGACGACGCCCACCAGCCGATGGCGAAGCAGGCCACGGTGGCGGCCAGCAGGACCACCGGGCCACCGGCGGCCATCAATGCCCAGGCGAAGGGCAGGGCGGCGGCCGAGCCCCAGGTTCCCGGCACCTTGGGCAGCAGGCCGGCGCCGAACCAGGTGGATGCCAGGGTGGCGGGGTGCAGGACTGAAATGCCGGTACGGCAACGGAACAACGGCGGCCTCCTTGGAAGGCGCACACCATACCATCCAGGCGGCCGGCGGCAAGGCGGATCCAAAGGGCATAATGCATAAAGTATCTGGTTGGGCCGGGAGATGAGGTCCGTCACATATGGAGATGATTGCGTCACAATATTCAACTTGAGCGGGACTAGACAGATTCTGGTGATTGTGTGAGACTCTGTGGCATTCCAAGGGATTTTATTGGTATCAACAAATTAGTTGGTCTGGTCTTACTGACATCCTGGCCTATGCGTAAGGGTGGGGTTTGACCTTATTGTTTGCTGAGCTTCTTCATCGCAGAGGCGGGAATGGCTAGGCCTCAAGGGTCAGGGCGGATTGGCGGACGCAGCCTCATGGTGAGGCTTGTGTTTTTTGGCATGGCCGCCTGCATCGCCCTCTGGGCCATTCTCGAACTCTTGCATCAAAGGAAACTCGCCGGCTTGGTGGATGCCATGCTGATGGAGCGCCTGGAGCAGAAGGCCGGCCGCGACGCCGTGCGTATCGAGGCGATGCTGCAATCCCATCAGGCCCTGGCCAATCTGGTCGGCCGTCTGGAAGGCGTCGGCGCCAACGGCGAACCCAACTGGCTGCCGGGCCGCGACGAGACCGGCGCGTTTCCCCCCGTGAACATCCTTGCCGCCATGCAATCCGGCCAGGTCCGGATGTGGCCGCTGGAGGGGCGGGCGATCCCCCCCGGGCTGGCCGAGATGCTTTCCAACCTGCCGCCGGGGCGGGTTCAGCGCATCGCCTCCCTCGAATCCGGCGCCGTGGTGATTTCTGCCGCCCCCCTGACCGGGGAAGGGACGCGGCGGCTGGCGGTGGTGTCGGTGGTCGACGACGGCTTCCTGCAGGCGACCATGGGGGCCTATCTGGATCGCGGCTTCTCCATGGTGGCCAGCGAACCGGCCGGCGGCCGGGTGATCGCCCGCGCCGGGGCTCAGGACAGCGCCCCCTCCCAGGCCCCCCTGGTCTTGAGCGATTGGCAGGCCAATTTCCTGGTCGCCGGAGGCCGTGTGTTCGGGGCGGGCGACGGGTTTGCCGGGCTGGCCTTCTCCACCTTGCTGCCGCGCGACCGCCAGAAGGTGATGAGCGAGCCGCTGATCGCCCTGGAACGCTCCAACCGGACCATCATGGGCGTGGGCCTGAGTTCGCTGTTCTTCGCCGCCCTGGTTTACGTGGCCTGGAGCATCCGCAGGTCGGCCCGGCGGGTCGCCGCCATGACCCATCAGGTGTTCGGCACCGAGAGCAAGGTGGCCGACGTCGACGAACTGGCTCATCTGGAGACCGAGGTCGAGAATCTGGTGTCCGAGGTGGAGCGTTCGCGTCAGGCGCTGCGCGGCGAGGAGGAGGCGCGGATCGCCCTTCTCACCGAGCAGATGGCGTTGTCCACCGAGAACGAGCGCCTGCGGCTGCTGCAGGCGGTGACCGACATCATGGGAATCGGCGTCATCCGCATCACCGACGCGGGGCCGCAGGCCGAGAACGGCGTCATGCGCGGTTTCGCCGAGGCGGCCGGGGGGCTGGAGCCCTTCCTGCAGGCCCGTACCAGCGGCAGCGACGAGGTGCGCATCGGACAAGGCGCCGATTTACGTATTTTCGAAACCATGCTGGCGCGCACCGTCGATGCCGGGCTGATCCTGGTGGAGGATGCCACCGCCCGGCGCAAGGCCGAGGAATCCATCGCCATCTTCGCCCAGTTCCCCTCCCAGGACCCCAATCCGGTGCTGCGCGTCACCGGAGATGGCGTGGTGACCCATGCCAATCAGTCGGCGTCGCGACTGCTGGAATTCTGGGGTATCGACCTGGGCGGCGTGCTGCCCGACGACTGGAAGGTCAGCATCGCCGATGCCCTGCAAGGCGGCGTGCAGTCGGAAATGGAGGTCACCGTCCGCGACCGCATCCTGTCGCTGGTCTTCGTGCCGCTGCCGGGCGTGGGCGTGGTCAACGTCTATGGCAGCGACATCACCGGCCGCATCGCCGCCGAGCGTCTGCTGCACATGGTCAACGAAAGCCTGGAACGCCGCGTCCACCAGCGGACCGAGGCGCTGAAGGCGGAAATCGCCGAACATATCCGCGCCGAGCGTGAACTGGTCGCCGCCAAGGAGCAGGCCGATCTGGCCAACCGCGCCAAGACCGAGTTCCTGGCCAATGTCAGCCACGAATTGCGCACGCCGCTCAACGCCGTCATCGGCTTTTCCGAGGTGATGGCGTCCGAGATGTTCGGCCCCCTGGGCTCGGCCCGCTACAGCGGCTATGTCAACGACATCCTGGCGTCCGGCCGCCATCTCCTGGCGGTGATCAACGATATCCTCGACATCGCCAAGATCGAGGCCGGCCAGATGGAATTCGACATGTCCATGGTGGAGCCGGCCGAGGTGGTGGCCGCCGCCGTGCGCATCGTCGAAAGCCGCGCCGACGCCGGCGGCCTGTTCCTCGGCACCCATGTGGGCGACGACGTTCCCGCCATGTGGGCCGACCGCCGGCGGTTGCTGCAGATTCTGGTCAACCTGCTGTCCAACGCCGTCAAGTTCACTCCCGAAGGCGGCAGCGTCGAGGTCACGGTCGAGGTGATGGGCGACGAGGTGGGCTTCACCGTCGCCGACACCGGCATCGGCATGAGCGACGACGAGGTGGTGGTGGCCATGCTGCCCTTCCGCCAGGTGGACGGCAGCCTGTCGCGGCGTTACGACGGCACCGGTCTGGGCCTGCCGCTGGTGCGGGCCTTCGTCGAACTGCATGGTGGCCACATGGATATCGCCAGCCGCAAGGGGGCGGGGACCAAGGTGACCGTGCGCCTGCCGCTTGGCCCCTATCCAGACCGCTCCGGACAGTTCCAGAACGCCGGGGAGTAGGCGAAGTCAGCTGTAGCGCTCTTCCTTCCACGGGTCGCCTTCGCCGTGATAGCCGCGCAATTCCCAGTATCCGGGAGTGTCGCGGTCGGAAAAGGTGATGTGGCGCAGCCACTTGGCGCTTTTCCAGAAATACAGCTTGGGGATCATTGCGCGGACCGGCCCGCCATGCTCGCGCGAAAGCCTTTGCCCCTGCCAGGAATGGGCCAGCAGCACGTCGTCGTCGGCGAACCGGGACAGGGGAATGTTGGTGGTGTAGCCGTCGAAGCTGCGCAGCAGCAGGAAGCGCGCCTCCTTGCGCGGCCGGACAATCTTCAAGAGGTGCTGCGCCGCCACGCCGACCCAGGCATTGTCGTAGCGCGACCAGGTGGTGACGCAATGGATGTCGGTGACCAGCTCGGTCTGCGGCTGGGCCATGAAGGTCTCCCAGTCCCAGCGGATGGGGTTTTCCACCATGCCGCCGACGCTCAAAGACCAATCGCGGGTGGAAAGGTTGGGCTGGTCGCCCAGGTCGAGGACGGGAAAGTCGAAGGTCTCGCGCTGGCCGGGAGGCAGGCGCCGGGCGGCGGGTGCGGCCTTTTCACCCGTCAGGCCACGACCATCGCGGGCCCATTTCTCCTTGGCGGCGATCAGTTTGTCCTTGTCGGTCATGGCGTATCTCCGGGCGTATTGCCGAAGAGATGGGGATTCAGCCCTTGTCGCGCATCAGGCGGGCCTTGTCGCGGTTCCAGTCCCGCTCCTTGATGGCCTCGCGCTTGTCGTGCAGCTTCTTGCCCTTGGCCAGGCCCAGCTGCACCTTGGCGATGCCCCTTTGGCCGAAATGGATGTCCAGCGGCACCAGGGTCATGCCGTCCTTGGTGATGGCGCTCATCAGCTTGGCCATCTCGCGCTTGTGCAGCAGCAGCTTTCTCGGCCGCCGCGTCTCGTGCGGGAAGGGCATCTTGGACTGGTATTCGGGGATATAGGCGTTGAACAGGTACAGCTCGCCCTGCATGGGGCCGGCAAAGGCTTCGTTGATGTTGCCTTTGCCGACCCTGAGCGACTTGACCTCGGTGCCCACCAGCATGATGCCGGCTTCCACCTCGCTGATGATGAAGTATTCGTGGCGCGCCCGGCGGTTCTGAGCGGCGACGTGGCCGGGAAGCACCATGATTCCTTACCTTGCCAGGACTAGATCAGGCCGGCGGCCTTCATGGCCGCCTCGACCCGGTGACGGGCGTTCTCGCTGGCGGCGACCAGCGGCAGGCGCACGTCGGGAGTGGACTTGCCCAGCAGGCTGGCGGCGTATTTTACCGGCGCCGGGCTGGTCTCGCAGAACAGGGCGTCATGCAGCGGCATGAGCTTCTTGTTCAGCTCGTTGCAGGTGGCCAGATCGCCCTTGGCCCAGGCGTTCTGCATCTGCGCGCACAGCTTGGGCGCGATGTTCGAGGTCACCGAGATGCAGCCCACGCCGCCCTGGGCGTTGAAGGCGATGGCGGTGGCGTCCTCGCCCGACAGCTGGCACAGCCGGTCGCCCAGCGCGGCGCGGATGCGCAGCGGACGGGCCAGGTCGGCGGTGGCGTCCTTGATGCCGGCGATGTTGGGCAGCGCCGACAGACGCACGAAGGTCTCGACGCTGATGTCGATCACCGAGCGGCCGGGGATGTTGTAGACGATGATGGGGATGTCCACCGCCTTGGCGATGGCCTCGAAATGGCGGAACAGGCCTTCCTGGGTCGGCTTGTTGTAATAGGGCGCCACCACCAGGGCCGCGTCGGCACCGGCCTGCTTGGCGTGCCGGGTCAGCGCGATGGCCTCGTCGGTGGAGTTGGAGCCGGTGCCGGCGATGACCGGGACCTTGCCCTTGGCCACTTCCAGGCACAGTTCCACCACGCGATGGTGCTCGTCGTGCGACAGGGTGGGCGACTCGCCGGTGGTGCCGCAGGGGACGACCGCATGGGTGCCCTCGGCGATCTGCCAGGCGACCAGATCCTGGAACGCTTTCTCATTCACCTTTCCATTGAGGAAGGGAGTGATGAGAGCGGTGATGGATCCCTTGAACATGGCAGTCTTCCCGGATGGGCGGTTGATGGAACACGGGACATTAGCGGCAAGCGCGGCCGGGGGCAAGACGACCATGCGCGTCTCATGACAGTCATGAGGCGAAGATGGATTGGCAATGTAAATTAGATATGTCTAAATCATGCCGGGATTACGCATAATTTCCCGGAAGGTCGTATCCATGAAGTTTGTCGCCCTGCTGCGCTCTCACCCACGGCTGGCCGCGAGTTTGGCGGTTGTTCTTGCCGCCCTTGCCTTTGGCCGGATGGTTCTGGGCGGCGTCGCGGTCGAGGTGGCGGTTGTGTCCCGCGACGTCCCCATCCGCGTCTACGGGCTGGGGACCATCGAGGCCAAGGTCGCTTCCAAGATCGGCTTCGCCGTGGCGGGAACCTTGGCCGAGCTGCGGGCCGATGCCGGGGACGGCGTGGTCAAGGGACAGGTCCTGGCCCGGCTGGACGATGCGGAACAGCGGGCCAAGGTGGCCGCCGCCCGCGCCCAATACGACAAGGCCCTGGCCCAGTCCACCTCGGCGCGGGCGGTCGTCGCCAAGGCGGCGGCCAACCGGGCGCAGAAGGAAAAGGTCAGCCAGCGGCGCAAGTCCCTGGTGGCCTCGGGGACCATCAGCGAGGAGACCTTCGGAGACGCCCAGGCGGCGGCGGTCAGCGCCGGCGCCGACGCCCAGGCCGCCAATGCCGAGGTGTCCCTGGCGCTGGCTACCCTGGCCGACGCCCGCGCCCAGCTGGAGCTCAACGAGGTGCTGCTGGCCCGCCATACCCTGGCCGCGCCCTATGACGGCCGGATTTCGCTGCGTTCGCGGGAACTGGGCAGCGTGGTGGCGCCGGGCGAGGGGGTGTTCACCCTGTTCGATCCCGAAACCGTCTGGGTCCTGTCCTATGTGGACGAAACCCAGGCCGGCGGCGTGGCCGTGGGCCAAGAGGCCGAGGTGCGGCTGCGCTCGGCCCCGGCCAAGCGCTTTGCCGGTCAGGTGGTGCGCATCGACATCGAGAGCGACCGCACCACCGAGGAGCGGAAGATCTATATCGCCTGCCGCGATTGCCCCCAGAATCTGGGCGAACAGGCCGAAGTGGTCATCGACGCCGCCCGGCTGGACAACGCCATCCTGGCGCCCATTTCGGCGATTCAAGGGTTCGACGGCCGCCAGGGTCTGGCCTGGGTGGTGGAGAACGGCCGTCTGGCGCGGCGGACGCTGTCCTTCGGTCGCCGCACCCTGGACGGACGTCTGGAGGTGATCGGCGGCCTGTCCGACGGAATCCGGGTGGTGACGCGGCTGACCGCCGGGCTGGCCGAAGGACTTTCGGCCCGCATGAGCGATGCCGCGCCATGAACCTTGCCCTGCGTGACATCCGGCACAAGCTGGGACGCTTTTTGCTGACCTGCCTGGGGCTGGCCCTGCTGCTGGGCGTGGTGCTGTCCATGATCGGCATCTATCGCGGTCTGGTCGAGGACGCCCTGTCCCTGGTGCGCGCCCCCGCCGCCGACCTCTGGGTGGTGGAGGCGGGGTCCAGGGGGCCGTTCGCCGAGGCCTCGCGCATGCCCGGCGACACCCGCGAGATGGTGGCCCGCGTTCCCGGCGTGGCTGATGCCGGTTCGGTCACCTATCAGACGGTGGAAACGGCCCATGGGGACCGCAAGCTGCGCCTGCAGGTGGTCGGCTACGAGCCCGGCCGCATGGGCGGCCCGGCCGGCATCGAAGCGGGGCGCGCCATCGCCGTCCGCCATGGCGAGGCGGTGGCCGACCGCCGCGCCGGCCTGGCGCTGGGAGAGCACCTGCGCCTGGGCCGCGACGAGTATCTGATCGTCGGGCTGACCCGCAATCACGTCTCCACCGGCGGCGATCCCGTGCTGTTCCTCAGCCTGCGGGACGCCCAGGATCTGCAATTCCTGCCCAAGCCGGCCACCTATCGCCGCGATCAGGCGCGCGGCGCGCCGCCGCCGGCCCTGGACACCATCAATGCCGTGGTGGCGCGGCTGGATTCCGGCATGTCCGCCGATCGGGTGGCCCACGAGATCTGGCGCTGGAAGCATCTGGGAACCGCCACGCAAGGACAGCAGGAATCCATCCTGGTGGAATCCGTGGTGGAGAAGGCGCGCCGCCAGATCGGCCTGTTCACCGCCATCCTGATGGTGGTGTCGGCGGTGGTGATCGCGCTGATCATCTACACCATGACCATGGACAAGACCCGCGAGATCGCCACCCTGAAGCTGATCGGCGCGCCCGACCGCACCATCGTCGGCCTGATCCTGCAGCAGGCCCTGGCCATGGGGCTGATCGGCTTTTCCATGGGGGCGATTCTTGTCAACCTTGTGGCTGACAGGTTTCCCCGCCGGGTGGTGCTGCAAGCCGAGGACGCCTTGATGCTGGCCGGTCTGGTGCTGGTGGTCTGCGTCCTGTCCAGTGGCCTGGGCGTGAGGCTGGCGCTTCGGATCGAGCCGGCGGCGGCATTGGGGGGATGATCATGAACGCTGCGCGTCCCCTGGCGGAACTGACGGGAATCGCCAAGCATTTCGGCGAGGGAAGCTCGCGGGTCGACGCCCTGCGCGGCGTCGACCTGTCTTTGTATCCCGGCGAGGTGGTGGGGCTGCTCGGCCCCAGCGGTTCGGGCAAGAGCACTTTGCTCAACATCATCGGCTGCGTGATCGAGCCCAGCGCCGGGCGGATGGTTCTGGACGGGGCGGCGGTCTATGACGGAGCCTGGACGGGCGGCGACCTGCGCCGCCTGCGCCTGGACAAGATCGGCTTCATCTTCCAGTTCCATAATCTGTTGCCCTTCCTCGACAGCCGCGACAACGTGGCCGTGGTGCTGGAACTGGCCGGGCGGGACCGGCGCGAGGCGCAGATCCGCGCCGACGAGTTGCTGGACTACCTGGAGGTGGGCGCGCGCGCGCAGGCGGTTCCGGCCCAGCTGTCGGGCGGCGAGGCCCAGCGGGTGGCCATCGCCCGCGCCCTGGCCAACAATCCCAGGCTGATCCTGGCCGACGAACCGACCGCCGCGCTGGATTCCCAGCGCGCCGCCATCGTCATGGACCTGCTGATCAAGGTGGCCCGCGAACAGCGGGCGGCCGTTCTGGTGGTCAGCCATGACGAGAAGATCTACGACCGCTTCGACCGGATGGTGCGGGTACGCGATGGGGTGCTCGAGAGCGGTTCGGCTTGAAAGCCCTTGGGAGTGCCCTCTAGAATACGGGCCCCGCTGAACGATCCCACTGGATGCGTCCGTTGAAGGTTCTGTCCGTCCTCGTCCTTGCCGCGCTTGTCGCCATCGGTTCGTTCCAGCCGGCCCAGGCCGAGGGGGATTCCGCCCTGACCCGGCAGGTGATCGCCGCCGCCAAGCGCGACCATTTCGACGAGGCCGCCCGCCTGGCCCGGCAGTCCCATTCCAAGGTTCTGCCCCGCCTGGTCACCTGGATGGCCTATGTCTCGGGCCGTTCGGGGGCCGAGTTCGCCCAGCTGGCCGCCTTCATCCACGCCAATCCCGAATGGCCGATGATGAGCCAGATGACCAAGCGGGCCGAGGAATCCATCACCGCCGCCACGCCCACCGCCCAGGTGCTGGCCTGGTTCGATTCGCATCCGCCCACCACCGCCGACGGCGGCCAGGCCTATGCCCGGGCCCTGTTCGCCGCCGGCCGGGGCGAGCAGGCGGTGCAGGTGATCCGCGACACCTGGGTCACCTTGAGTTTCGGGGCCTTGCAGGAAAAGCAGTATCTCAGCCATTTCGGCGAGCATCTGCGCTACGAGGACCACTGGCGCCGTCTTGACCGCCTGCTGTGGGACCGGCAGGAAGCCTCGGTCCAGCGGATGATCATGAAGGTGGATGCCGGCCACCGCGCCGTGGCCCAGGCCCGCCTCGCCCTGCAGGCGGGCAAGTCCAATCCCGAGCCGTTGATTGCGGCCGTTCCCGCCTCGTTGCGCGACGACCCCGGCCTGATCTACGAGCGGGTGCGCTGGCGTCGCCAGAAGGACATGGACGAGGAGGCGCTGGATCTCCTGGCCCATCCGTCGCGCAACAAGATCCGTCCCGACCTGTGGTGGCAGGAACGCGCTATCCTGGCGCGGCGCGCCCTGCAGAAGGGGCTGGTGTCCAAGGCCTATCAGGCCGCCGCCGATCACGGGCTGGAGGGCGGCACCCAGTACGTGGACGCCGAATTCCTGGCCGGCTGGGTGGCGCTGCGCTTCCTCGACGACAAGACCACCGCCATCCACCATTTCACCCGCCTGCACGAATGGGCCAGCCATCCCATCTCGCGGGCCCGCGCCGCCTACTGGGCCGGGCGCGCCTTCGAGGCGGCGGGGGACGCCAAGGCGCGGGACTGGTTTACCCGGGCGGCGCGCTATTCCACCACCTATTACGGCCAGCTGGGGGCCTCCAAGCTGGGCGACCAGCATTGGCCGCTGCCCGACGAGCCGCAGCCGACGCCCGAGGACGTGGCGCGGTTCGAGGCCCGCGACGTGGTCGCCGCCGCCCGGCTGCTGATGCAGGTGGGCGAGAACGATCTGCTGCGTTCCTTCTTCATCCGCCTCAACGACACCGTCCAGACCCCGGGCGAGCGTACCCTGGTGGCCGGGCTGGCCAGCCGCACCGGACGCCACGACCTGGGGCTGACGGTGGCGCGCCGGTCGGACCGCGAAGGCGTCACCCTGGTCCAGGCCGGCTGGCCGGTCCCTGCGCTCCAGGCCGACGAGACCAATCCGGAAAAGGCCCTGGTGCTGGCGGTGATCCGCCAGGAAAGCGGCTTCGTCGCCGATATCGAGTCGCCGGCCGGGGCCAAGGGATTCATGCAGCTGCTGCCGTCCACCGCCTCCAAGGTGGCCAAGTCCATGGGCCTCAAATACCACGTCAAGAAGCTGGACGACCCCAACTTCAACGTGGCGGTGGGCTCGGCCTATCTGCGCGATCTGGTCGGCGATTTCGAGGGCTCGTACATTCTGGCCCTGGCCTCGTACAATGCCGGGCCGAGCCGCGCCCGGCGTTGGATCCGCGAATACGGCGACCCCCGCGACATGAACGTGGACGTGGTCGACTGGGTCGAGATGATTCCGTTCAGCGAGACCCGCAACTACGTGCAGCGGGTAATGGAAAGCGTCGCGGTCTACCGCCGCCGCCTGGGCAAGCATGTGGGCCCCACCCTGGAGGCCGATCTCAAGCGCTGGGCGCGGCGCACGGCGGAGGCCCGTCCGTGACCCTTCGCCAGGCCAAGGTCTGCGTCTTCGACGCCTATGGAACCCTGTTCGACATCACAGGGATCGCCCGGTCGGCGCGCGGTGAGCTGGGCGACAAGGCGGACGTGCTGCTGCGGGTATGGCGCCGTCGCCAGCTGGAGCTGAGCTGGCTGCCGCTCCGGGCCGGCGTGTCGGCCGATTTCTGGCGGGTGACCGACGAAGCCCTGGATTTCGCCATGGAAACCTTGAAGCTGGAGGATAACGGCCTGCGGCACCGGCTGATGGAAGGATGGCTGAAGCCGGACCTTTATCCCGAGGTGGTCGAATCCCTGGCCCGCCTGCGGGAAATGGGCTACCGCTCGGCCATTCTGTCCAACGGGACGGTTCGCATGCTCGAGGCGGGGACGGCCGGGTTGAGGACTCATCTCGACGCGGTGCTGTCGGCCCAGTCGGTCCAGCGCTTCAAACCGGATCCGCTGGTCTATCAACTGGCGGCGACCCATTTCGGCGTGACGCCGGAAAGCGTATGCTTCGTATCGGCCAATGCCTGGGACGTCAGCGGCGCCGCCGCTTTCGGCTTTCAGGTGGTGTGGATCAACCGCGACAACGTTCCGCCGGAGAAATTGCCGTTGGGAACCAAGGCGACGGTGGCCGATCTGACCGAGCTGCCGGCAATTCTGGGAGACTGAGCCATGGACGAACTGGAAGAGCTGCGGGCCGAGAACGAGGCCCTGCGCGCCGAGCTCGAGGAATTGCGCGCCGAAATCGAGGAACTGAACGGCGACGCGGACATCGATTCCTGCCACATCGCCGGGCTGACCGCCCAGATCAAGGCGCTGATCGCCGAGGGCGATGCCTGCCCCAACAAGGACGCGCATCCGCTGCTGGTGCGCGAGACCTTTACCCATGCGCGGACCGGCGAGGCGGTGACCAAGACCCGGGCCTTCCCGCTGTACCGCGAAGCTTTCGATGCCGAGGCCGAGCGCCTGGGCATCAGCAACCCCGAGAAGATCCGGGGCTGACACCATCTTAGCGTTTCCGTCATACGAAGGTTGACACCCATGCCCGCTTATCGCTCCCGTACCTCCACCCACGGCCGCAACATGTCCGGTGCCCGCGGCCTTTGGCGCGCCACCGGCATGACCGACGCCGATTTCGGCAAGCCGATCATCGCCATCGCCAATTCCTTCACCCAGTTCGTGCCCGGCCACGTGCATCTCAAGGATCTGGGGCAGATGGTGGCCCGCGAGATCGAGAAGGCGGGGGGCGTCGCCAAGGAATTCGACACCATCGCCATCGACGACGGCATCGCCATGGGCCATGCCGGCATGCTGTATTCGCTCCCGTCGCGCGAGCTGATCGCCGATTCGGTGGAGTACATGGTCAACGCCCATTGCGCCGACGCCATGGTCTGCATCTCCAATTGCGACAAGATCACGCCCGGCATGCTGATGGCGTCGTTGCGCCTCAACATTCCCACCATCTTCATCTCGGGCGGCCCCATGGAGGCCGGCAAGGTCACCTACAAGGGCGAGACCCACGCCGTCGATCTGATCGACGCCATGATCAAGGGCGCCGACCAGAACGTCTCCGACGAGGAGGCGCTGGCCTTCGAAAAGGAAAGCTGCCCCACCTGCGGCTCGTGCTCGGGCATGTTCACCGCCAATTCCATGAACTGCCTGATCGAGGCCCTGGGCCTCGGCCTGCCGGGCAACGGCACGGTGGTGGCTACCCATTCCGACCGCAAGGAGCTGTTCCTCGAGGCCGGGCGGCGCATCGTGGAACTGGCCAAGCGGGCCTACGAGGGCGACGATTCTTCCGTGCTGCCGCGCTCCATCGCCACCTTCAAGGCCTTCGAGAACGCCATGACGCTGGACATCGCCATGGGCGGCTCCACCAATACCGTGCTGCATCTGCTGGCGGCGGCGCAGGAGGCGGGCGTCGCCTTCGGCATGAGCGACATCGACCGGCTGTCGCGCCGAGTGCCCTGCCTGTGCAAGGTGGCCCCCAATGTCCCCGACGTCCATATCGAGGATGTCCACCGGGCCGGCGGCATCATGGGCATCCTAGGGCAACTGGACCGGGGCGGGCTGATCAACCGCGACTGCGGCACCGTCCATTCCCGCACCCTGGCCGAGGCCCTGGACAAGTGGGACATCTCGCGTTCCGACGATCCCAAGGTGCATGAATTCTACAAGGCGGCGCCCGGCGGCGTGCGCACCACCCAGGCCTTCGGACAGTCCAAGCGCTGGGCCGAGGTGGACAAGGACCGTGCCGAGGGCGTCACCCGTTCGGTGGACAACGCCTTTTCCAAGGATGGCGGCCTGGCGGTGCTGTTCGGCAACCTGGCTCTCGACGGCTGCATCGTCAAGACCGCCGGCGTGGACGACAAGAACCTGACCTTCTCGGGCCCGGCGGTGATCTGTGAAAGCCAGGACGAGGCGGTGGCCAAGATCCTGGGCGGGCAGGTCAAGGCCGGCGACGTGGTGGTCGTGCGCTACGAAGGTCCGCGCGGCGGGCCGGGCATGCAGGAGATGCTCTATCCCACCAGCTACCTGAAGAGCATGGGCCTGGGCAAGGAATGCGCCCTGATCACCGACGGCCGCTTCTCGGGCGGCACCTCGGGCCTGTCCATCGGCCACGTCTCGCCCGAAGCCGCCGAAGGCGGCGCCATCGGCCTGATCGAAGCCGGGGACATCATTGATATAGATATTCCAAATCGCGGTATTGCAATCCGGGTATCCGATGCCGAACTGGAAAAGCGTCGCCAGGCCATGCTGGCCAAGGGGCCCAAGGCCTGGAAGCCGGTGGACCGCGACCGTCAGGTGTCGGCGGCCCTGAAGGCCTATGCCGCCATGACCACCAGCGCAGCGCGCGGCGCGGTGCGCGACGTTTCGCAGTTGGACCGTTAGGAAAGAGGAAACAGCCGATGGGGGTGACGTGGAGCGAGAGGATGAGCGTCGGCGTGCCGTTGCTCGATTCCGACCACAAGACCCTCATCGGCCTGATCAATCACCTGCAGCGCTCCATCGGCGACGACGAGGAATACGCGTCGGTGGGCAGCGTGCTGCAGGCGCTTGACGAATACGCCGCCCATCACTTCGCCCGCGAGGAAAAGATGATGGAGGCCTGCCGCTATCCGCTGCTGTCCCAGCATCACGGCACCCACGACAATTTCACCGCCAAGGTCGCCGGCTTCAAGGCGCGCTACACCGAGGACAAGACCTCGGTCAGGGCCCGCGACTGCCTGACATTCCTGAATTCCTGGCTGATCGACCACATCTGCACCACCGACATGAACTACCGCTCGTGGATGATCGGCCATCCGGGCGCCGAGGCGGCCGCCCAGCGGGTGACGCTGACCGGCGGCGGAACGGCCAGGGCCGCCCAGGTGGATTGGTCGAAGCTGCGCGTGCTGCTGGTGGACGACAACGTCAATTTCTGCGAGATCCTGCGCACCATCCTGGGCAGCGTCGGGGTGGCCACCATCTCCGCCGTCCATGACCTGGCCTCCGCCAAGGCGGTGATCGGCCAGGAGCGCCTGGACATCGTGGTGTCCGACTGGCATGTGGGCGAGGAGAGCGGACTGGATCTGGTCAAATGGGTGCGGCGCGGCCCGCCCGATCAGGCGCGGCTGCCGGTGCTGATCCTGTCGGGCCATGAACGCATGGCCAACCGGGACCTGGCCCTGCTGGCCGGGGCCGACGAATTCATGGAAAAGCCCATCTCGGCCCGCAACCTGCTGCTGGGCGTGGCCCGGCTGGTCGGCAAGGCTGCCTAAATAAACCTAATCCAGCTCGATCCACACCGGCGTGTGGTCCGAGGCCTTTTCCCTGGCCCTCGGTCCCTTGTCGATGTCACAGGCCCGCAGGCGGTCGGCGGCCTGGGGCGACAGCAGGAAATGGTCGATGCGCAAGCCTTCGTCCCGCTGCCAGGCGCCGGCCTGATAATCCCAGAAGGAATAGCGGCCCTTCTCATCGGGATGCAGGGCGCGGAACGCCTCTGTCAGCCCAAGGTTGACGATGGAGCGGAAGGCGGCGCGGCTGTCGGGGCGGCACAGCGCGTCACCCCGCCAGTTGGGCGGGTCGTAGACGTCGTCGTCATTGGGGCAGATGTTGAAGTCGCCGCCCAGGGCGAAGGGCGTTCCCGCCGCCAGCAGGGTTTCTGCATGGCGCTTCAACCGCGCCATCCACGCCAGCTTGTAGTCGAACTTGTCACCCGGAGCGGGATTGCCGTTGGGGAGATAAAGGGAGGCCAGACGCCAGCCGGCGATGGTCGCCTCGATGTAGCGGGCCTGTTCGTCGGCCTCGTCGCCGGGCAGGCGGCAGACGACGTCGCTCATGGGCAGCCGCGACAGGATGGCGACGCCGTTATAGCTCTTCTGGCCGTGAACGGCGGCGCGATAGCCGGCGGCTTCGATCTCCAGGCGGGGAAAGTCGTGGTCCTGGCACTTGATCTCTTGCAGCAGCACCACGTCGGGGGCGAAGGCGTTCAGCCATTCGAGCACGTTGCCCAGGCGGGCCCGCACTGAATTGACGTTCCAGGTGGCGATGCGCAGGCCCATGTTCGATCCGCTCCGGCGATGTGTCGCAGGCCCCAGAGGATACAGGACCCGGCGGTTTCGGCAAGGCAGGCCAGCGTTATTGAGATTGTATGTATAAATACCGAAAGCGCATACTCATACGGGCCATGCAGGTTCGGGGGAATTGGTGGCAGACGGCAAACGCGTCAACTCCAGGTTCAAGCTGCTGCGCTACTATTCCATGGCCAGCGCGGTGGCGCTGACCATCACGGCCTCGGTACTGGTCGCCCTTTACCGCAGCGATCAGGTAGACGAGTTCCTGTTGTCGACGGAAGCGGACAACACCCGCTTGACCACCTCCTTCGCCAACACGTTCTGGCGCCAGTTTCAGCCATTTTTCGTGTCTGCATCCAATATTCCGGCCGAGCCGCTGAGGCGTCGCGGCGAGCTGCGCGCGCTCGACATCGCCTTCGAAAGCCTGTCTGCCGGTCTGCCCATCCTGAAGATCCGCGTCTATGACGGCCGGGGCCGCGCCATCTATTCCTCCATCCGCGCCGAAGTGGGCGAGGATTTTTCGATCAACCCTGGGGTGCGTAAGGCGGTGGAGCAGGGCGCGTCCTGGACGGTCATGACCTTCAGGCCGCAAATGCCCGCCCTGGACGGGCAATCGGCCGACCGCTGGGTGGTGGAGACCGGCATTCCGGTGACCGGCGAACTGGGGCAGGTGGTCGGAGCGCTGGAGCTCTATTCCGACGCCACCCCGTCCATGGATCGGCTGCGGTTGAACGTCTGGCGCTTAGGGGGGCTGGTGGCGGCCATCCTGGCGGGACTCTACCTGATCCTGTTTCTCATCGTGCGGCGCGCCGACCGCATCATCCGGATGCAGCACCAGGAGGTGGAAGGAGCCCGCGAGGCGCTGCGGGCCAAGGAAGAGCGCTTCCGCGCCATCGCCGACTACACCTTCGACTGGGAATCCTGGCTGGACCAGGACGGCAGGCTGCGTTGGGTCAATCCGGCGGTGGAGCGTCTGGCCGGCTATTCCATCGAGCAATGCCTGGCCATGGAAGACTACCCGCTGCCCATGATCTACGAGGGCGACCGGGCCGAGATCCGGCGTCTGCGGCAATCGGCGCTGACCGGCAATTTCGAGAGCGGCGTGGAGTTCCGGCTGGTCTGCCGCAACGGTCTGGTCAAATGGGTGATGGCCAGCTTCCAGCCCATTTTCGACGACAGCGGGGCGATCATGGGCACCCGCTGGAGCATCCATGACATCACCGACCGCAAGCGGGCCGAGCAGCGCTTAAGGGAATCCGAGGTGCGCTTCCGTTCGGTGACCCAGACGGCCGCCGACGCCATCATCTCGGTGAACGGGCAGGGCGACATCGTGTCGTGGAACGTGGGGGCC